>PMZR01000001.1 GCA_003170135.1 Acidobacteriota bacterium | reverse complement strand
CTGGGACACCTGGCCGGCAACCGCCTGAGGCTGGCCCGCTGCGTTCACTGCCGTCTGACCGCTCATCTTGGACTCCTTGAATGCAAAAAGCCCGGCAGAGGATGTCATCCTCGTGCCGGGCTCGGTTATTCCGACGACCCTGTGTGATGGGTCTAGAGTTCTTCGATCTTCCTCGTCTGCTCGACCTTGACCTCGCCCATCTTGCCGTTCTGGAAACAGATCGTCACGCGGCCGAAGAACCGCTGAGCGACGAGCCCCTCCAGAAACTTGATGAGCCTGGCCACCATCTGCCTACTTCTTTGCCTCCACCGGCGCCGGCTTCCAGGCGTCGGAGCGCGACTTGGCGAAGGCCACCCTGGACTGCTCGAGCGCGGCGCGGGTGCCGCGGGGGGCCGCCTGCGTGGCCGGGGTCGGCTTCATGCCGGCGCGGGCGGCGTCGATGGCCGACAGCGCGGGCGCGGCCGGGGCCGGCGACTCGACCGCGGCGTCGAAGCGCGCGCGGATGTAGTCGGCGCTGCGGCCGTCGAGCTTCAGGTCCGGGAACCGCTTGGCGATGGTCATGGCCACCACCTCGGCGTCGGTCTTGCTGTCGAGCTTCTCGTCGGCGCCGAGCACCTTGCGGGCCAGCGAGACGAGCGCGTCGCGGGCGGCCGAGCGCCGCTTGGCCATGCGATCGTAGCTGTCCAGCCGCGCCTGACGCAGCGCGGGCACGCGGGCCGCCTCGTCCTTGCGCGCCTGCTCGCGGGTCACCTTGCGGGCCGCCTGGTCCTTGTGCGCCTTGCCGGCCTCTTCCTCGGTGGCCTGCGCCACTTCGATCTCCGTCACGGCGTCCTCGACCGGTTCGTCGGCGTCCGGGGCTTCCTCGACCGGGGCCGGGGCGCCCTTGATGGCGTCGTGCATGCGCACGGAGCCCTTGCCGTGGCAGTACTCGCAGGGCTTCTCGGCGCCGGCGTCGCCAGCGATCTTGCCTGACCCGCCGCACTCGTCGCAGCCCATCATGCGGGCCTTCATGGCGTCGGCGCGGGCGGTGACCGAGGCGCGGAGCTTCGCGGTGGCGCCCTTGACGCGGGCGATGGTCGCCAGCGCGGCGTCGAGCTTGACCTGCTGCTCGTCGACCATGGACTGCACGGTCGCGGCGGTGCCGTCGAGAACTTCGATCTCGCGTCCGGCAATCTTGATCTTCACGGGCATCGGATTCTCCTTGGTTGCCTGAAAGGCTATCACGGATTGCATGGTTTCTGCACCACCGTCCAACCGGAGCGCGGCGGTCGGACCAGCGCGGGCCACGTCCACGAGCGCCACGTGGTTGCCGCGGATGTTCCGCTGGATGAAGTCGTACGGCCCCCACTTGGCGATCAGGTCCGGCGCCTGCGTCGGGTCCAGGTCGCACTGATAACCGTTCGAGAGTTGCTGGCGCCCGCGCTCGATGGCGTCGATCGCCACCTTGTCTGTCACCATGAGCGGCGCGATCACGTGCTCCTCGTCGTGCGTCAAATGCTCGCCGAGCGAGCCGACCTGGTACGCCTTGGAGTTCGTCGCATCGAGCAGCACGGGCGGGTGACCGTTGGTCAAGGGGACCATGGCGAAGGAGTGCAGGCTGGCCGCGTCGAACACGTCCTCGGGAAGCCTGAGTTCGGTGTGCTGCTTGCCGTCCACGTCGACGTAGACCTGCGGGCCGATGCGGGCGATCCTGCCCTGGGCGCGGAGGAAGCCGTTGGCCAGCCTCTCGGGCGGTGCGAGCGTGGCCAGGTCGTAGTGCATGACGGCGCGGCGCATGATGGGCGCGGCGTCAACGTGCGGCGCCTCGTCCTCGGTCGGCGTGGCCACTGGCGCGGGCGGTGATGGCTGCACTGCGTCCGGCGGCACTGGCGCGGGCGGAATCGGCTTGTCGGCTGGCTTGGCCATGGGCTACGAGTTGGCGAAGATCAGGACCGTCTCGCGCGCCGTCGCGTGCGAGTTGAAGGCCGCGAAGACGGGCGCGCAGCCCGGGGGGCCCGAGGGGAAGTCGGCGGTGCCGGCGGAGAACAGCGCCTTGCCCGTTGCCGCCGCGGTGGCGAACGTCGAGGGGCTCACGGTGTCGCAGGAGAGTTCCGCCACGAGGTCATCGCCCGTGGTCTGCGCCTGGAACGCCCGCGTGGTGGGGCGCAGGACGAACGCATCATCGGCGCCGCCGGCGAGCGGGGTGGCCGCGATGTCGTGGCCAGGGGCGGTCAGGACGTTCGCGCCCGTGCCGGCGATCTCGACGCGGAGCACCTTGTTGGCGCCGGTGAGCGCGGCGATGGCCGCGTTGACCAGCGTCACGGTCGACACTCCCGACTGGTACAGGACCGAGATCGTCTTGGCCGTGGGGTTGACCGTGATGCGGACGCCCGTGCCCGAGTCGCCCGTGAGGGCGAAGGTCCACAGGTTGCCGGCCGCTCCGTCCGCCGCGCTTGCCGGGTAGGCCGCCACGGTGGCGTTGTAGTTGCCGGTGCCGGCCAGGTACGCCGCGGTGTTGTTCGTGTTGTTGCGCGACGTGCCCGGGGGGACAACCACCTTGCCCAAGAAGTTCAGCATGGGGAAAGCCTGCGCGCGAAACGGGCACGCTGTCAAGCGGTTGACACTACCAGAGCACTGCCGCGGTGCGCATGAGCGGCGCAAGCCAGCAGCGGTGGGTGGCGATGAGTACCCCGTTGAACAGCAGGGACGGGTGGCCACGCTTGATCGTGATCTGGAAATGGCCGCGCTCCGTCGTCACCTCGCACACCACCGGCGGGGAACCCTTCGTCCAGCGGGCAGCGTCCGCGGCGAGTAGCACGTGCTCGGGACGCGGGTTCGTCACTCGGCCTCGTCGGGGGTGCCGAGAAGATCGTCGAGGATTCCCTCGCAAAAACAGCGGCAGCAAATTCCTTCCCCTGCATTGCCCGTGTCGTCTGGGCCTGTGCCGCCGCCCATCGGTGGATCAGCCCATGAACACCGCTGCCCATCGAGCGCCTGGTGGTTGTCGCGGACCCTGTTATCGTTGCTGCACCGCCAGTAGTATTCGGTGACACCCAGCGACTCCAGGCGATCCTGATTCACGGCGGCATTGAGCTTTGACACTTGGTCCCGAGCGATCCGCATGGCGTCCCGCTCGCTCATGTCGTAGTCGTCTTGCAGGTCCTCGGCGAGCGTCGAGGGGTGCATGCCCGAGGCGTAGGCGTCCTCGACGTCGACGGCCACGCGCTCTAGGTATCTCTCGGGAACGGTCACGATCAGCGCCACGTTCTCCGCGACGAACCCGGGCACGCGGTCGCGCGTCGGCTGCTCGATGGCCTCGTACTGGACGCCGAACGCAGCGCGGACCTGCGCGTCGAGTTGCCCCTTCTGCCAGTCCGCGGTGCGCTTGCCGAACTGCGCGGCCACGTCTGCGATCGCGCTGGTCTTGAGCGTCGCGGCGAACTTCTCGGCCACGCGCCGGATTTCGTGCGCCGCCTGCCGGCCGCCCATGCCCCCGCCTCCGGCGTCGGCGTGTCCCTCGGCTTGCTGCGACGCAGCATCGAGGATGCCGCAGACGAACGCCCGGTGGACGCGCGCTGCGGATGGCACGTCCCAGAGGTCCACCTCGAGCGCGACGCTGATCGGGATGCCCGCGTGGTCGGCCCATGCCGTGATGGAGCCGTCCTCGAGCAGGCAGCATCCGTCAGGGCCGGTGCGTAGCGCGACCTTGGACCAAGAGGCGTTGGCGAGCTTGCGAGAGGCGTAGGGGAGAGCAGCACGGGCAAGCGCGCGCGCGGCCACGTCTCGGCATGTCTTGGTCACGTAAGCGAAGGCGTAGCCGGGGCGAAGGCAGGCGTCTTGGTGCAGGTCTACCAGCGCGGCCACGGGATGCGTCGAGGCCCACGGCACGAGGTCGTCGTACAGCGCCCGCGTCTCGGGAGCCTGCGCCGGACGGCGGGTGGCCGTTGCCACCTGCCCCGGTTGGAGCTCGCCGACCCACGCACCGCCGACCATGTAGTCGAGGAAGGCGTTGGCTCGCGTGTCGCCCTTGCGGTCCCGCCTGGTGCCCGAGTTGAAGCCTTCGGGGTTGACGCACGGATAGACGCGCAGCCCGAGACCCCGCGAACGCGCGCGCGCCGCGAGCGCCGGCAGGAACCTGGCCACCATGCGCGGGCCGGCCTGCTCCTCGCCATGCTGCCCCGTGACGATGACCACCGCGCGCGGCCCCTCTACCTCGACGCAGACCAGCGGCCCGGCAGCCGTGGTGCCGTAGGTCCGCACCGCGGCGCCGCACTTCTCGGCCTGGACCATGATCTCGGCGAGAAGCGCGCCGTAGGTGCCCACCTCGGCCGGCGGCGGCTCGGCTGCGTCTTGCTCTGGCCGGTGCGCGCGCAACTCGGCCAGGATCTCCTCGATGACCGGGGCCACCATATCGCGCGCCCGGCGGCAGATCGGCAGGATCGCGCGCCAGTATTCCCGGCGCAGTTGGTCGGGCTGTTGCTGCCGTGGCAGACGCCCGCGCTTGCGCCGGGGAGCCAGGGCGCGCCACTGGCGGATGAGGGCGCGCGTGCGGCGGATGTTCGTCGCGCGGAGCGGCATGGGCTACTTCTCCTTGGGAGGCTCTGCCACTGTGGACGGCGTGCCCTGCGGGTCGCCCGAGATCGGGTCAACGGGCATGGCGTGCATCGCCGGGATCGTCGTCACGCTGCCAGTCCCGTCTGGCGCCTTGGCCGCAGGCGTGGGAGTCGGCTGTACCTGTTCGGGCGGGGGCGCCGCCTTGCGCTCCTCCTCTTCCTTCGCCGCGAGCGCGTTGCGCCCTTCGATGTCGAGCACGATCTCGGTCCCGAACTCGGCGCCGCCGTACCGCGAAGCCGCCGCCTCCTCGGGCGAGTAGATCCCCGCCGTGATGTTCGAGGCGTCGATCTTCGCGTAGGTCTCCCGAAGCGTGGCCGTCTCGCTGGCCGTGAGTTGCCAGAGTTCACGCGGCACGATGGACCAGCGCTCGGGCAGCACGCCGCGCGTGGGCGAGTCCTTGGCCAGCCAGGCTAGCCGGTAGATCTTCAACACCCTCGGGATGAGCCGGCGGGCGATGTAAGACTTGATCTTGTCGTAGAAGAATCGGACGTCGGTGTTGCCCGTGTTCCCCAGGCCTCCCTGCACCTGCCCGACGAGGAGAGAGACGGGCATGTCGACGGCGCCGGCCAGGCGCAGAAGGAACTGCCCCATGAGTTCCGGCGCGCCGGCGAGCGAAGCCGTCACGCGCCCAAATTCTTCCTCGGAGTCGAGGAGCGCGATCCTGGCGATGCTCTTGGAGATGGCGATCTGCCGCGCGCGCTCCAGCACGACGCCCTTCTTCTTCGGGTCGGCCAGCGTGACGGCGAGGTTCTTGATCTTCAGCGTCGCCACGCTGAGTTCTTGCAGCAGGATGGCGAGCCCCGACCACGACTGATCGAACTGCGAGAGCACCTGATCGGCCCTGGTGAACACGCTATCGCCCCATCCGCGCATCTCGACCCGGGTCCGGCGCGTCGGCGCGTCGCCCGGGAACAAGAGCAGCCGCGACTCGTGGACGTACCAGACGTAGGGGCCGCCTGGTCCGGTGGGCAGGATCGTCGGCGTCGGATGCGTCTCGCCCGGTGCCGGCGGGCGCGAGATCGGCACTCCCAAGTTGCGGAGTTGGTAGACCTCGGGCTGGCCGTACAGCGGCTTGCGCGGGTCAGCGTACCAGCGCCACGCGACCACCTCACCGTCGTAGCCGCCGAAGTACGGCGTGAGATGCTGGATGCTCTTGACGTTCTTCTCGTCGAGCGGCTGCGTCAGGTCCGTTGCCCCATCGTCGGCACCGATCATGATCGCCCCGCCGCCAAAGGCCCGCTCGTACCGCAGCGCCTGGTTGACGGCGCCCAGCAGGTCGAGCTTGTCCATGCGGTCGGTCATGGCCTCGGACAGTTCGATGCCCTCGTCGGACAGGTGAGGCAGCGGCCCGGGAGGCGGGGGCGCCGGCGGCGGGCCGGCCATCATCGGCGCCCCGGGAGCGCCGAACGCATCCCACCGCGCCGCGTTCCTGAGCGCGTCCATCCGCCGGCCGCGGTCCATCGTCGCCTTGGCCATCTGCCGCCATCCGGCCGCCGCGCGTCGCGGGGCCTTCATGCTCGCGTCGAGCTGCTGGCGCGGTTCCAGCGCGTCCGCCTCGGCTTCGTCCGTCGGCTGCACCTGGAGGTCCCAGCCTTCGCGCGTCATCTCGTCGGGGATGACCGACACGATCCGGTTGCCTAGGTCGGAGCCCCGGATCCGCATCTCGGCCTCGATGCCCGAGAAGCGGTGGACGGCGAACGAGACGCCCGTGGGCCCGGTGCCCAGCGTCTTGTCATAGCCGAGCACGCCGAGGCCGCTGACCTCGTTGACGTAGCCGTCGAGTTCCACGCCTTGCGCCCACGCCGCGTCCATGTGCGGCACCTCGACGCCCGCCGACTGGTCCGCCCGTGTCTGCTGCACCTGCGCCACGTCGGCCTTGATCTGCGCGATCAGCCCCGGCGAGAAGCCGTCGTCCGTCCGCGGAACGTAGCCGTCGATAGGGTCGGGCGCAGCCTCGCGCCCGGTTGCGATGGGACGGCCGCTTGAGTCAACGAGCATGGACGCCTCCGATGTGCGGACAGTCTATCACGCTAGCCAGTTACCCGCGCCCATGCGTCTAGCACCCCAAGCGGGTGGCGCAGTTCAAGCAGGCCCTGGCTCCAGGCGTCGACTTGATCGTCGTGTCTGCCCTTGGGGAACGCCGAAAACTCCTCGATGAACTCGCCCAGCCACGGCGCGCCGTCTGGCAGGTAGCACTGCCCAGCTTCCACCTGCGCTTGCACCGCCCACGCCCGCGACTCCTTGCCGCCCTCTGGCTTCACGGCGACGATACCCACGATTTCCCGTTGCAGCGACTCGATGATGGCCGATCCGTTAGCCGCGTCCTCGACGAGCACCTTGGACACCGCCGGCCACGCGGCAACGAGATCGCGCAGGATGGACACCGACCGAGCGAAGCCGAACGGCCCCCACCGGCGGTCCAGGATGAAACGGTCGGCGCCTGACGAACCGATGACCAGCATCGCCACCGGGTCGGCGGTGGCCTTCGCCTTGAAGTTCGCGTCAACGGAGATGATCACGCTGTCCAACTCGGGGAGCGGGCGAGCTGGCCCATCGTAGCAGCCGGCGGGGCGAGGAGAGACGCTAGCAGCCGTCCCGTCGGGCTTCCAGAAGCGCCAGTCCTCCGCGCGGAACATGCCCCCGCCGGCCGGGGAGGGCCGCTGTTGATGCTGCCCGGCGAAGCCGTAGGCCCCGAGGGCGTTGGGCCGCTTCGCATCGTCGAGCACCGACTGAGGGAACTTCTCGGGGAACAACAACTCCCCGGGCACCGTGCGCGGGTCGCGCCAGAACTCTTCCCGCTCGACGTGCGCCGGCGTTCCGTTGGCGGGCACCTTGACGCTGCGATAGGTGACGCACCGTCGGTCAGACTCGAACTCCGACGGCAAGCAAAGATGCTCCCAGTCCCCGCCGGCCAGAACGAACGCAGACGGGTCTTCCTCGTGGAGCCGCTGCATGATCATCACCATGCCGCTCGTCGCCTGGTCGTTGAACCGCGTCACGAGAGTCTGGCCGATCCACCCTATTGCCGTCTCGCGCGCCGCCTTGCTGTGAGCATCGACGGCAGACAATGGGTCATCGATCACGATGCGGTCGGCGCGCTTTCCAGTCCCCCCCACGCCCGTTGAAATCCGATGCCCCTCGACGGTGTTGGACCAGAAACTCTTGGTGTTCTGATCCGGCTTCAGCCGCCAGTCGCCGTGCATGAACAGCCGCGTGTACCACTCCGACTCCACCAACTGGCGACAGTAAACCGAGTCGCGTTCGGCGAGATCGTAGGCGTACGAGGCGCAGAGAAATTGCCGCGTCGGCGTGCGCGTCCACGACCACGCAGGATAGAGCACCGACACGAGTTTCGACTTCCCCATACCCGGTGCGATGTTGATCAACAACTTGCGGATCTGGCCTTCCTCGACGGCTTGGATGTGAGAGCACAGCGCGTCGAGGTGCCAGCCCCAGATGAGCGGCTCCGTCGTGCCGGCCAGCGGCCATGCCCTCCTGACGAACGCTGCGAAGGAGCGCCTGCACTCCTCTGCGTGCCCCTCGTCCACGTCGAGCGGCGGCAGGTCAGCGGGCAGCGCCACGGGCGGTCTTCTCCGCGAGAGCGACGTAGACGGCCAACTCCTCGGACGTGAGACGCGAGAGGTCCGGCCGCGGCGGGATCAGCGGCGCACCGTCGGCGCCCGTGAGTGGCTGCGTCGGCGCACCATAGGCGCGGTTGAGCAGGGCGACGGCGGCTGTGACGGCAACCTTTCCGCAGTCCTCGCGCATGGCCGTGACGAGACGCTGCACAGCCTCTGGGCACGCGGCGCGCGCCATTTCGAGCACGTCCCGTGGGATCGGCTTCCGGCCTCCCGGGTTTCCGCTCTGGCCCTTCTTCCACGCTGAACTCGGTGCCGGTTTTTTCGGCTTCGTCTGCATCGTGTCTGTTCTCAGAATACCACGATTTCCCGTCTATGACGNNGGATGGTCGATCGGCAGCACGGGGAAGGGCAGCCGCATTTCCGCGCCAGGAGGCCCCAGGCTGCGCGAGAGGACCCGGGGTGCCTTGGGTTGCCCGTGTGGTGCCTGCGAGGCCCTGGCGGCCCTGGTAGCGGGCCAGCCATGCAGCGTGGCCTCTGCCTTGGCGAGTTGGTGGGCCAGGCGTTTGACCCGATCCTCTCCGGGGTGCGGGTTGAGCGGGCGGGTTTGGGATGCGAGGCGGCGGAACTCGGCGGACTCCTCTGGGGTTGCGGGCCGGGCGTCGCAGAGGGTTTGGGGGTCTGGGTAGCGGCGGGGGTGCACGGCATCTGGCGGCGGGTCGCACTCGCTCGGGAGG
>PMZR01000053.1 GCA_003170135.1 Acidobacteriota bacterium | reverse complement strand
CCCTTGGTCTCTTCTTCGCCGATCGACAGCAGGCCGACGCGCGGCCGCTCGACGCCGAGGGCGATCCGGGCGTACACGGTGCCCATCACCGCAAACTGCACCAGGTGCTGGGGGCGGCACTCGGCGTTCGCGCCGACATCCACCAGCACCGCGGCGCGCTCCCGGGTCGGGATGACCGTGGCGAGCGCGGGCCGATCGACGCCGGCGATCATGCCAAACGCGCTGTGCGCGGCGACGACGGTCGCGCCCGTGCTGCCGGCGCTGAACAGCGCGGCCGCCTCCCCGCCGGCCACGGCCGAGGCGGCCACCCGGATCGAGGCGTGCGGCTTGCGGCGCAGCGCCGCGGCGGGCGACTCGCCCATGCCGATGGTCTCGGCGGCCTCGATGACCGCGATGTCGAGCTTGGCCACGTCACGGTGACGCGCCAACTCGCGGTCGATGGCCGCACGGTCGCCCACCAGCGTCAGGCCGATGCGAAGGTGGCGCGCCGCCGCGAGCGCGCCGTCGAGAATCGTTTGCGGGGCGTAATCGCCCCCCATCGCGTCGATGGCGATGCGCACCACAATAACGTCGGGGCCGATCGCGCCTGTCCCGCGCCACCACTCGAGGACGCAAAAGACGAGGCCTCGGCCCGGTCAGCAGATGATTGACGAAGCGCGCGGCCGGCCGGGGGTCGGTGCCGGCGCGCCGAAGGACTAGACCTCTTCGACTTCGCGGACCTGGCGTCCCCGGTAGAAGCCGCAATGCGGGCAGACGTGATGCATCAGCTTGGCTTCATGGCACTGGGGGCATTCGCTAACGGGCGCGGCGGGCAGCGCGTCGTGCGTGCGGCGCTTGCGGCCCCGCGCTTTCGAATGACGGCGTTTGGGGTTCGGCATCTTCGTTCCTTCCGGAGCCTCGGCGGTGCGGCGCCCGGCGGCAGCCGGGGATGCGCATGAGTCAAAACACAACAATGTACTAACGATGAGGGGCAAAAGTCAAAGGGCGGTCATTTCTCCGACTCGTCCCCGGGCACCAGCGAGCGGAGGACTTCCAGACGCGGGTCGATCCACGTGCTGACGCACGTGCATGACGACTGGTTCAGGTTGGCGCCGCACTGCGGGCACAACCCGCGGCAGGCCTCCCGGCACAGCGGCTTCATGGGGAGCACCAGGTAGAACTGCTCCCGTATCAACTGCCCGAGGTCGATCACCCCGTCGCGGTAGAACGCCGTCTCAAGGTCGTCTTCTTCGATCTCGACCTCGCCTTCCCCGGTGTTCTCCGTGTGCGGCAGGTACATCACGTCGAAGGGCGCGTCGACGCTCAGCGTGAACGGCTCGAGGCAGCGACCGCACTGCAGTTCGAGGACGGTGGAAATCCGGCCGACCAGCCTGAACTGCGCCTTGTTCTTGTAGAGGTCGAACGCCAGCCTGACGGGCTGCACGACACGGTAGTCGGCGTCGGCCGATTCAAAGGCCGACGGCGGATAGGTGCGCTGGAGGCGGTCGCGCGCTCCGCGCATCTGGCTGAGGTCCAACAGCATGGCAGGTTTCCACCGGCTACGGGATTTTCCGAACGGGACGGACCTTCCAGTATACCAGCGTTCGTCCGCCTTATTCCGTCCACTCCTCGAGCGCGCGGTGCATGTCCACCCACGGCTTGGGAATGAACAGACGGGCGAACAGCCCGACGGCATACCGGTCGGTCATGCCGGCCAGGAAATCCCGCGCCGCGACATCGGGACCCTCGGCCTGCACGGTGCGGTGGTCGAGGAAGTCGAGCGGCCGCTCGCGCACCTTCGTCCACAGCGCCCCGAGAATATCCCCGGCCTTCCGGAATTCGGCGGTCGAGACTTCGTTCTCGTACACGGCGCGGAACAGGAACTGCCGGAGCGCGAGCGTCTCGTCGAGCACCTCGCCCGTCATCCGGATCTCACGCAGCTGGAGGCGGCGCGTCTCGAAGATCACGTCGCCGACCATCCGCCCGATCCGCCGCGACGAGGTCTCACCGAGCACACGCACAGAGGTCTTCGGCAGGTCGCTTTCCTGGAGGACGCCGGCGCGCGTCGCATCGTCGATGTCGTGATTGACGTAGGCAATCAAATCCGAGATGCGGACGATCTGCCCTTCCAGCGTGGCGGCCCGATCAGACGAGTCGGTCCCGACCGGCACGCCGAGCTTCCCCTTGGAGTGCTTCGCGATGCCGTCGCGGGTTTCCCACGTCAGGTTCAGGCCGCGGCCATCGCGCTCCAGCACGTCGACGACGCGCAAGCTCTGCTCGTAGTGATTGAAGCCGCCGGGCATCAGCTCGTTCAACACGCGCTCTCCGTGATGACCGAACGGCGCGTGCCCGAGATCGTGGCCGAGGGCGATCGCCTCGGTCAGGTCCTCGTGCAGCCAGAGCGCCTTGGCGATCGTGCGCGCGATCTGCGACACCTCGAGCGTATGCGTCAGCCGCGTGCGGTAGTGATCGCCCGCCGGCGCGAAGAACACCTGCGTCTTGTGCTTGAGGCGCCGGAAGGCCTTGCAGTGAATGATGCGGTCGCGGTCGCGCTGGAAGGCGGGCCGCAGATCGTCCTCGGCCTCCGGCCGCAGGCGGCCGCGTGTTTCCGCGCTCCGCGCGGCCTGGGGCACGAGCATCATCAGTTCGCGCTGCTCGAGTTGCTCGCGAATGGTGGGCATGGGATGCAGACTCCGGGCTCCAGGCCCCGGGCTCCGGACGTGTCACGCGGGCCCGACGCCTAACGACAGATCGCTTCCAGGAAACTCGTGCCGAAGGCCATCGGGCCCACGCCGAACACGGACGCGAGGGTCTGGCCCAGGTCCGCGAACGTCGGCCGCACGCCGAGATCCACGCCCCCACGCACCTCGGCGCCCGTCACCAGCAGCGGCACGTACTCGCGCGAATGGTCGGTGCTCGGCGTCGTCGGATCGTTGCCGTGATCGGCGGTGATGACGAGCAGATCGGTCCGGGCCAGGCGCGGCAGCAGTTCCGAGAGCCGGGCGTCGAAGCGCTCGAGGTTCGCGGCGTAGCCGCCGACGTTGTTGCGGTGCCCATACTGCGCGTCGAAGTCCACGAGGTTGGCGAAGATCAGCCCCGCCCGGGTCTCCTCGAGCGCCCGCTCCACCTGGTCCATCCCGTCGTCGTCGCTCGTGGTGTGGATGGCACGGGTCACGCCGTGGCCCGCGAAGAGATCCTCGATCTTGCCGATGCCGATGACGGGCAGGTCCGCCGCTTTCACCTTGTCGAGCAGCGTGTCGGCGGGAGGTGGAATCGCAAAATCCCGGCGGTTCGACGTGCGGGTGAAGGCACCCGGCGTGCCGACGAACGGCCGCGCGATGACGCGGCCCATGCCGAGGCCCTCGACCACGATCCGGTACGCCGCTTCGCATTCCCGGTACAACTCGGCCGGCGGGATGACGTCCTCGTGAGCGGCGATCTGGAAGACGCTGTCGCCCGACGTGTAGACGATCGGATACCCGGTCCGAAGGTGCTCGACGCCGAGTTCCTCGATGATCGCGGTGCCCGACGCCGCCCTGTTGCCGAGCGTTCGACGGCCGATGTGCGCCTCGAACGGGCGCATCACCTCGGGCGGGAACCCCTCGGGGAAGAGCGGGAACGGGCGATCGAGGACGAGCCCCATCAGCTCCCAGTGCCCGGTGACCGAATCCTTGCCCGGCGCGGCCTCGGCCATGCGACCGAACGCGGCCGCCGGCTGCGCGGCGGTCGGCAGGCCGGACAGCGCAAGGATGCGCGAGATGCCCAGTCGAATAAGTTCCGGGATCTGAAGCGACACGCGCTCGGCGATGTGCCCAAGCGTGTTGCTACCCCGGTCGCCGTAGGCCGCCGCGTCGGACAGTTCACCGACCCCGACGCTGTCGAGCACGATGACGAGGGCGCGGGTGAAGGGGGTGGGAGGCATCGCGAGCGTCGATAGCTAATCGTTGATAGTTGATGGTTTGACAGGTGATCGTTGACCGCTGAGGTCAGCGATTGACTATCGACTATCGACCATCAACTCTGGTGGTGCGAGAAGTAATTGCCGATCGCGCGGGGCGTCCGGATGGTCGCGATCGCGTGCTTGAAGATCATGTGATCGGCGCCCTCCTGCTCGACGATGACCGCGAAGCGATCGAAATTCTTGATGCGCCCCTCGAAGTCGCTGCCGTCCATGAGCCGGATGCGGACCGACAGTCGCTCGCGTCGCGCGTAGTTGAGAAATACGTCCTGGATGTTCGGCTGGCCCGGCGCCGGTGTCTGCGGCATCAGCGAGCGTCTCCCGCGCACACGGATAATTCAACCGCGGCCTGGTGGCGACCCGGCGCGCTCCCACCCGTTACGCGGTTCCCGTGTCGGGAACCCCGGGCTGTCGCACCTGGGACCGCGCCTCGAAGTGCGCATCGAGCGCGCGCGTGACCTGCTCGAAGGTACCAGGCGATTCGCCGGACCCGCGAAACCAGATTAGATTA
Source organism: Acidobacteriota bacterium (assembly GCA_003170135.1). GTDB lineage: Bacteria > Acidobacteriota > Vicinamibacteria > Vicinamibacterales > Fen-181 > Fen-181. The sequence goes on along the minus strand of PMZR01000053.1, from coordinate 166,321 downwards.
GGCTCTTTGCGGAACCAGATCAACTGGCGGCGCGCGTAGTGGCGGTTCTCGCGAACAATCAGCTCCCGCGTGGCCGCCTCGTCGCGAACGCCGTGCAGGAACTCGAGCGCCTGCCGGTAGACGAGCCCCGTGAACGGGTGCGCGGTTTCCGGCACGCCGCGCGCCAGCAGGCCGCGGATCTCGGCGAGCAGGCCGCGCTCGAACTGATCGTGCACGCGACGTTCGAGGCGCGGCGCCAGGTCGGCGGCGGAGAGCGTGAGCGCCACCGGCACCACGTCCCACCCGGCCAGCGGCGAGACGGTCGCGGCAAAATGATCGGTCAGGGACCGGCCGGTCAGGAAGTAGACCTCCAGCGCGCGCACGAGCCGCACCTGGTCGCGTGGCTGGATGCGAACCGCAGACGGCGCGTCGAGCCGGGCGAGCATACGGTGGAGGAACCCGACGCTATGCCGAGCGGCACACGCCCGCAGGCGATCGCGCAACCGGTCATCGCGGCCAGGGCCGGGAAACAGGCCGCGTGTCAGGGCCCGGTAGTAGAAGCCGGTGCCGCCCACGACGATCGGCAGCCGACCTCGCCCGTGCACCTCGGCAATCGTCTGCGAGGCCTCGCGTGCGTACCGGGCGGCGGTGTAGTCCCCGGTGGGTTCGACGATGTCGATGAGGTGATGCGGGACACCGCGGCGCGCCTCGAGCGGCACCTTGTCGGTGCCGATGTCGAAGCCACGGTACACGGCCGTCGAATCGCAGTTGATGATCTCGCCACCGTAGCGCTCGGCCAGGGCGAGGGCCAGCGAACTCTTGCCGGTGGCGGTCTGGCCGAGCACGGCGAGCACCCATCGCAAACGCGGCGGTGTCGCGACGAGGCGGGGCGAGGCGTCAACCTGGCCGGTGGTCACGATGGTCAGGACAGGCGGATGACGACGTAGACGACGAGCAGCGTCAGGAGCACGAGCAGGCCGAGTTGCTGCGAACGGATCATTGGGACCCGCCGCCGGGCGGGATCTCGTTGTAGTAGAACACGATCGTGAAGAACGCGCGGTCGGCCGGGTACTCGGGCGGCAGCGGGTAGGTCGGATTCGATGAGGCCATGGCGTTGTAGGCCGCGCGGTTGAACGCTTCGACATTGCAGGGGGCGGGCACCGTGAGAGCGGTGATCGTGCCGTCCTTGTGAATGTAGAACGTCACCACCACGTGGCCCTTCATCGCCATCGCCGCGTAGGGAATCAGCCAGTTGCGTCTGATCTGGGCGATGAAGCGGCGGAGCCACGGCCCGAATTCCACCCCCTTGGTGTCGAACTGAATCGACGGGCCGCCGACGCCGCTGCCCTCCTGGTTGTCGAACGCGTTCTGCTGCACCATCTGGCGCAGGTCGCGCATGGCGCTGCCCAGCAGGCCGCGTCCCGCGCCCGTCCCGGCATCGGCCGCCGCATCGGGCACCCGCCCGTTGCCGGCCCGAAGGTCGGGCAAGGTGAGCGACCCGGTCGACAGGGCCGGCGGAGGCGACCCGGCGTCCGGCTGGCCACTCGAGGGCTTGTTTGTCGGCGACGGACCGGCCGGCTGTGGAGGCGCGGTTCGCAACTCCTCCACGCGGTCCGGCGAATTGCCCCGCGAGAAGGGCATCGAGTTCTTGGGATCCTTCGCGCTCTCCATGGTCTGGGCGTTGCGGTCCTTGTCCGACGGCTCTGCGCGGGGCGACAGGCGGCGGGTGGCCGGCATGTCGAGGTGCGGCTGCACGAAGACGAATCGGGCCGAATCTCGCTCGCGCTGCTGCTCCAGAGCGAGCAGGTTACGGCCGCTGTCGAGCGTCGGCGCGACCAGGATGAGTAGAACGGCCAGCCCATGGAAGATGAGCGTGAGCAGCCAGACCTCGCGCCACGACAGGGCGTGACCGACTGGGACTATATCGGGGTGATTGTCTTCGAAGTTCAGGTACATCAGAAGATTACAGAATTATACCATCGGCCCAGTGTGGACCGGTTGAACCTGTGCACTAAGCGTTCCAAGGCGCTCTGCTCACCTGTAGACGCTGCGCGCGTTCTTCTCCTGCCGAGATGTCCCCGTCGGCCTCCCCGGCTGTCCTCCGCTGGCGCTGGCGGTTGGGGCTTGCCTCGCGAGGGACACCCGAGGCATCAACCGCACTAACTCAAGCTTTTCCAATAACTTACATCTTTTCGACGATGCGGGTGGCAATGGCCAGGGCGCGGCGTCCCTGCTGACCGGTGACCGCCGGCTCGGCGCCGGTGCGAACCGACGCGACGAAGTCGAGCATCTCGCGCCGCAGCGGCTCTTCGCGCTCGACCGCCAGCGGGCCACCCTGGATGTCGGGCCGCGGGCCGTCGCCGCGCACGAGCCGGTACACTTCCACCTCCTGCTCGGCGTAGTCGATCGAGACGTACGCGTCGGGCTGGAAGAACCGGATTTTACGCACGCGATCGCGGCTGATGCGGCTGGCGGTGAGGTTGGCGATGCAGCCGTCGGCAAACCGCAGGCGGGCGTTGGCGATGTCCACCCGATCGGTGAGCACGGGCACTCCGACCGCGTCGATCGCCTCCACCTCGGAGTGCACGAGCGAGAGGACGATGTCGAGGTCGTGGATCATCAGGTCGAACACGACGTCGATATCGAGGCTGCGCTCCGGGAACGTGCCCAGGCGATGGACCTCGATGAACCGCGGCTGGGTGATGACCGTGCTGGCGGCGCGCACGGCCGGATTGTGCCGCTCGGTGTGTCCGACGGCGAGCGTCGTGCCCGAGGCACAGGCCGCCGCAATCATCCGATCGGCCTCGGCCAGCGTCCGTGCGAGCGGCTTCTCGACCAGCACGGGGATGCCGCGTTGCAGGAACGGTAACGCGACCTCCCCGTGGGCCTCGGTGGGCACCGCGATCGTCACGGCATCCACCTGCCCGATGAGGTCGAGATAGTCGCCGGTGGCCCGCGCACCGAGCGGGCCGCCCACCTGCTCGGCCCGATCGCGTTTGATGTCGGCGACCGCGACCAGGTGCACGTTCTCGAGATTCGAGAGGATCCGCGCGTGATGGCGCCCCAGATGGCCCACGCCGATGACACCCACCCGCAGTTTTGCGCTCGTCATGTCGTTACGCGTCCCACAATGGCGATCCCGGCGGCGTCGGCGGCGCGCAGGATGTCATCCCCGTCCACGAACAACGTCTTCGCCGCATCGACCGACAGCGCGCTCGCCCCGGCCGCGCGCATGGCCTCGATGGTCTGCCGGCCGATGACCGGCACGTCGAACCGCATGTCCTGCTCCGGCTTGGCCACCTTGACGATGCGCGTGCCCGGACCGGCAAGCCGGCCGGCGCGGGCGATCACTTCGTCGGTCCCTTCCATCGCTTCGACCGCGACCACCGCGCGGTCCCGGACCACGATCGTCTGACCGACGTCGAGCCCCGCGATGGCGTCCGCCATCCCGTAGCCAAACGCGAAATCGTCCAGTTCGTCGGCGGTCGGCGCGCGCCGGGTGAGGACGCCCGGCCGGGCGAGCAGCGGGGCCAGGAACGCCGTGGAATCGAGCAGTTCGATGCCGTGCTGCCGCAGCACGTCGGCAACGCCGGCGATCAACGAGTCCGTGTTCCGGGCCCGCAACCGGAGGAGCACGGAGAGCAGGAGTCGATCGGGCAGGATGCCGGCGAACAGCTTGACGTGCTTCACCTGGCCGGCCATCACCGCTTGCGTGACGTCGGCCTGCTGCAGGATCTCGATGCACTTGCCCAGCTGCCCGAGCGAGACGCGGTGGACCGTCGCGCACGGTTCGCGGGCCGCGGCCGCCTCGAGATCCGGCGACGCCTCTTCCTTCACGGCAATCACGACCACGTCGTGACCCAGGTGCCGCGCGGCGTCGAGCACGAGGAACGGGAATCGGCCGTTGCCGGCGATGAGGCCCAGGCGCATAGGTGATCCACGTCGTCCGGAGTCCGGGGTCCGGAGTCCGGAGTCCGGTGTCCGGTGTCGACTTCGGACCTCGGACTTCGGACTTCGGACGATGTGATTCTCAGTCCTCCGCCACCACGTCGTCCGGCTTCCGGCTGGCGCGGCGGAGGATGACGCCTCGCTTGGCCGTCCGGATGAACTCTACCAGGTACTGCACTTCGGGACACGCGAGCGTCGGATCCTCTTCGATGGTCCGGAGCGCGCGCGAGGTGTTCAACTTCGAGACCAGCAGGTAGCGATACGCGTGCCGCAGCTTGCTGACGACATCCGGCGCCATGCCGCGACGTACCAGGCCGATCACGTTCAGGCCGTAGATGCGCGCCCGGTTCCCGACGGTGCGGGCGAACGGGAGGGCATCCCGGGTCACGGCCGAGGCGGCGCCGATGAACGCGTGTCGGCCGACCCGGCAGAACTGGTGCACCCCCGACATCGCGCTGACGGTCGCGAAGTCCTCGACGTGCACGTGGCCGCCGAGCGTCGCGCCGTTGCCGAAGATCGTGTCGTTCCCCACGTGGCAGTCGTGCGCCACGTGCGAGTAGGCCATGAAGAGATTGCGATCGCCGATCGTCGTGAGGCCGCCGCCGCCCGCCGTCCCCCGGTGGATGGTGACGAACTCGCGCAGGATGTTGTGGCTGCCGATCGAGAGGCGCGTGCACTCGCCGTGATATTTCAGGTCCTGCGGCGCGAGGCCGACGGAGACGAACGGTGACACCTGGTTCGCGTCGCCGATCTCGGTCCAGCCGTCGATGACGCACGAGGCGCCAATCTCGCAGTCGCGCCCGATGCGCACGTGCTCGCCGATCGTGACGTTCGGCCCGACGACGGTTCCGTCGCCGATCTGGGCCGCGGGATGCACCTTCGCCGTCGGATCGATCCGTACGCGGTCGGGCACGACGACCAGCAGCAGGTGCGCTTCGGCCACCACCTGGTCGTCCACCGACGCAATGGCGCGGATGCGTTCGATCGGCCGGCGCGACCGGTCGCGGGTGACCTCGAAGCGCACCTGGTCGCCCGGCACCACCTGCCGGCGGAACTTCGCGTCGTCCACGCCGCGCAGGTAGACGCTCGCGTGGGGTGCGCCCGCCAGCGGATCGAGCAGCAGCAGCGCCGCGCTCTGCGCGAAGGTCTCGATCATCAACACGCCTGGCATCACCGGCGCGCCGGGAAAATGCCCGGGAAAGAAGTCCTCGTTCCCGGTGACGTTCCTGACGGCGACGAGCCGGCGGCCGGGCTCGTGTTCGACAATGGCGTCAACCAGAGAGGAGGGATACCGGAAGCACAGGCGGTCGAGAAGATCAGGGAAGTTGGTGGACACAGCGGTCACGGGTCCTGAGGGCGCTTCTTCGGCCTCCGAGGCCGGGCATCCGAAGCCGACATCGGACTTCGGACGCCGGGCTTCGGACGTCAGACTTCGCAAGGCCGCCTATCATAGCACCCGGATGGGAGCGACGCATGCGTCGCGGTGCCCGGGCGGCGCGACAGGAACCCGGACTACTTTTTCGGCGCCGGCGGTTGAGGCGCGGGCACGTCGGGCGCGGGCGGCTTCGGAGCGGCCGCGTCGAGGCGCCTGGTGATCTCGGCGCTGAGGTCCAGCCCGGAATCGGACCAGTACAACCCCGATTCCTCGCGGCTGAAAAGGAGCTGCAGCCCCTTCTCGGTCGCCAACTGCTGGACGATCGGGTTCACCCGGACCGCGAAGGAGCGCTGCAACTCGTTTTGCAGGTCCGTCATTTCCTGTTGCGCATCCTGCTGCAGGCGCTGCAGGTCGAGGTTCGCCCGGTCAATCTCCTTCGAAAGCGCGGCCCGCCTGTCCTCGGCCAGCGTCGGCGACTGCAGCAGCGTCTGGTTGGTCGCGATCTGCTTCTGCTTGTCGTCGATCTCCTTGACCTTCTTCTCCTGCAATGCCTTGATCTGCGCGGCGGCGGCCTGGCCCGCCTTGGAGCCCTGGGCGACGTCGTTCAGGGAGAAGAACGCGATCTTCGCGCCTTCGGGAAACGGCCTTGCCGGCTGCGACTGCGCCGCGGGGGGCGCGATCGGCTTGGGCGGCGCGGGCTTCTGCAGCGCCGGCTGCGCGGGCGACGTGGCCGGCGGCTTCTGGACCGGTGGCTTCTGCTGGGCGATGGCCGGAACGGTCAGGAGCGCAAAGCTGAGTGCGGAAACAACGGTGAACGCTTTCATCGGTGCTGTCCCTTTCGTCGAATAATGGCAAACGAAGACGGGCTACTTCGGCGACGCGGGCGCCGGCGGAACACGCGAATCCGGAACCGGCGGCTTCGCGGTGGTGGCGGGCGCCGTTAGGTCGAGACGCCGCGTGAGCTCCGCGCTCAAATCGAGGCCAGGCTCGGCCCAGTACATCGTCTGGGGGTTGGCGATGAGGATCATCTGCAGCCCTTTTTCCTTGGCCAGCTGCTGGGCGAGCGGGGCGAGCTTGCGCTGGAACTGGTTCATCAGCTCGGTTTCCAGCTCGGTGATCTCCGCCTGGGCGTCCTGCTGCATCCGCTGCAGTTCGGTGTTCCCGCGATCGACGTCCTTCGAGAGCCCGAGGCGCTTGTCCTCGGCGAGCGTCGGCGACTGCAACAGCGTCTGCATGGCTTCGATCTGCTTGCGCTTGTCGTCGAGCTCCTTCACCTTCTTCGCCTGCAGGGCCTCCATCTGGGTGCGCGCCGCCTTGCCGTCCCTCGAATCGCCGGCGACCTGCTGGAGCGAGACGTAGGCGATCTTGGCGCCCTCCGGAAAGGGCGCGGGCGGCTGCGACTGCGCGGCCGGCGGCGGTGTCGCCGGTTTCTGGGCCGCGGGCGGCGGCGTGGCCGGCGGTTTCTGCTGCGCGATGGCCGGAACGGTCAGAAGGGTCAGGCTGAGCACGGCAACAACGGTCAACACTTTCATCGGTACGATCCCTTTCGTCGAAATCATCGCCAACCAACCCGCGGGTCCCCGGCGCCGGGAGCGCGGGGCACGACCGCCGGGACAGGCGATCCACCGAAGCGATCAAGACGAGGATTGACAACCCGCGGACCGAATATCTTACTACCACTGTCGCCGGTCACGTCCAGCCCCCGTCCTCCCGGAGGGTCAGACGCGCCCCGACCCCGGCGACACAAAATCAGCACGGGCACCAGATAGTCCCGATATACTACAAGTTTCAGTCACTCTGATCGACGGAGGCCGCCGGTACCGAATTTGCTCGTCGATACGCGCCTCCGAGGAGAAGACATGCCCCGATCGACTCGCTCGTTGCTGTTCGTTGTCGCCGTGGCCCTGGGCCTCTCGGCGTGCAACAACGGCCCCACGACCACGACCACCACCCCGTCAACGGCGACGACCACCGAAACGTTCACGGACACGCTCAATCCCAACGGCGCGAAAACGTTCCCGTTCACCGTTGCGGCGGCTGGCACGATGACCGCCACCCTGACCACCGTCAGCCCGGATTCCACCGTGGCGATCGGCCTCGCCCTCGGCACATGGAACGGCACGGTCTGCCAGATCATCCTGGCAAACGACAACGCGCCTCAAGGCACGGTGGTGACCGGGTCGGCCACGACGACGGGCACCCTGTGCGCGCGCGTGTACGACGTTGGCAACCTGACCGGCGATGAGTCTTTCGTCGTCACCGTCGTGCATCCGTAAGGCGCGTCTAGAACGTCGATCCCACCGCGAAGCGGAAGGTGAATGCCTTCTGCGGCTGGAAGCTGTTGTCCAGGATGCCTCCCCGGGACGGATTCCACGAGAAGATCAGGCGGAACGGCACGTTGAGGACGGGCATGAAGAACCGCACCTCGGTGCCCACCGACGTCTTGAACGCGTCCTGAGAGCCGATGGTGACCGTCTTGGAAGTCGGCGCGGTGTTCAGCGGGTCCGTGAGCCCGGACGTCGCGAGCGGATCGAACAGGAGCGGCACGTTCGTCGACACCACCTGCTGGACCGGTTCCTTGAACGAGAACGGGCGGCCCGAGTCCTGCACCTGCCCGGCGTCGGCGAACAGCACCAGGCGCACGGGGCCGGCAATCGTGATCAGGTACTCGAGGTTGAACAGCAGGCTCTTGTTGCCGCCGATCACCAGGTCCGACCCCGTGGCCTTCGGCCCGATCGACCGGAGGTCGAACCCGCGGACGCTGTACTCACCGCCGAGGACCAGCCTCTCGGTAATCGGCAGCTGGGTCGGGTTGCCCGAGAACGGCGTCAGGTACTGGACCTGGGCGCGCATCGCCAGCGTGGTGCGCGCCTGGTGCATCGCGCTGCCGCCGATCGGGTGATACCAGACGCCCTCGACGAGCGGCTTGTAGAAGTTGGTGTCGCCGCCGATGCCCGCCAGATCGAGCGACGCGGTGAAGCGTTTCCCGGCCATGGGGAAGATCGGGTTGTCGATGGTGTTGTAGACGTAGCTCGGCGTGACCTTGCTGACCGTACGGGTGCCGTTCTGGGCGACCAGCAGCTCTTCCTGCAGGTAGGGGTTCGCGGCCAGGACCGCGGGCGTCAGGAAGACCGGGTTGATGTTCTCGACCTTGCTGTGCGCGTAGCTGTAGTTCAGGAAGTAGCGCGCGAAGTTGCCCGCGGGGAACCCGAACGTCAGGTCGCCGCCCGTGGAGGCCTCGGTAAACTGGTTCTGGTACTCGAGCCGGCGCTTGTAGAGGTTGATGCCCCCCGTGATGTTCCGGTCGAACAGGAACGGTTCGGTGAAGCCGACCTGGTACATCTGGGCCAGCGAGCCGGCCTGCAGTGACACGTTGAAGGTCTCGCCCCGGCCCATGAAGTTGGCGGTCTGGAACGCGATCTGCCCGAAGAAGCCCTCGAACTGCGACACGCCGGCGCCGAACGTGATCTGGTTGCGGTTCTGCTCCTGCACCTTCAGCGTCACGTCCACCTGGTTGTCGGCGTTGGGCGTCTTCTCGACCTGCATGTCCTTGCCGCCCTCGAGGTTCTTGAAGTACCCGAGCTGGTTGATCCGCTTGACGCTCATCTTGAGCGCCTCGGTGTTGAAGACGCCGCCCTCGAACAGCCGCATCTCGCGCCGGACGACGTTGTCGCGCGTCGTCGTGTTGCCCTCGAACGTGATGCGATGGACGAAGTACTGCTTGCCCTCCTGCATTCGCATGATGACGGCGACACGGGGCGGCCCCTTGCGCACTTCCGCGACCTTCTTCGTCAGGTCCTGCTTGCCGGGCTTCGCCGGGTCGGCCGGCGTGCCATCGCCCGCCGGTTTCGCCGCCTGCCCGTCAGCCGCTGCCGGGTCGGCCTTCGGCACGCCGTCGGCCGCATCGGTCTTGGGAGCCTCGGCAGGATCCGCCGGCTGCCCTTCGGGCTTGAGGTCCGGATAGCCGGTGAACTCGAAGTAGCCCACGCTGCCGTAGATTTCCTGCGCCTTCTCCAGGCCCTTGTGCACGACCTTGTCGCTGTACCAGTCGCCGGGCCGCAGCTTGAAGAGCGTATTGAGCGCTTCGGTCTTGACGACGGTATTCCCCTCGAAGCTCACGGACAAGACCCGGTAGCGCTCACCCTCCGAGATCGGGATGCGCAACTGCACCCAGCGCGTGCCCCGGTCGTCCGAGTCCTGGATGTACTTCAGATCCGGCTCGCCGACGCGCGCCGCGATGTAGCCGTTGTCCCGGTAGTAGGAGACGACCTTGTCGGCATCCTCTTCGTACTTCGCCTTCTGGTAGGTGCCGCGCGAGGTGATGAAGGACAGGAACCACTCCTGCTTATTGTTCTTCATCTGGCGCTTGAGCGCCCGGCTGCTCATCGCCTTGTTGCCGACGAACTGGATCTCGCGGATGCGGACCTTCGGCCCCTCGTCGATGAGGAAGGTGAGGTGCACGGTCTTCGCGCCGGTTTCAATCGGCTTGATCTGCGGCGTGATGGTGGCGTACTCGTACCCCTTCTCCGCCTCCATGTCCGCGACGATGCCCTTGACCTTCGTGATGAGCGCCTGGTCGATGAACGAGTCGAGACGGATCTGCGCGTTCTCTTCTTTCAACTTGTCGTCGATCTTGTTCGTCTCGACGTGCTTGTTGCCCTCGTAATCGACGATCTTCACCCGCTCCCGCTCTTCCATGTTGTAGACGACGATCTTGCCGTCCACGCCGTTGGTGAACTTGTAATCGAGCGTCTCGATCGACAGGTCGTCCAGGAAGTTCGTCCCCCACAGCCGCTTGAAGTCGTCGATGATCGTCTTCTCGGCCTTGTCGTCGTAGGGCACCCATTGATTCTGCGAGGGATGGCTGCGGGGCAACTGGATGTAGTACGCGTACGTGTTGCCGTCGACGACCGGCTTGTTCTCCTGCTTGGGGAAGCACGGAATGATCAGGTAGACGACCGGGGCCGACCCGACAGGCGGGAGGGCCGCGGGCGCCGGAATCGACTGGCCGCAGACGGTCACCTGGTTCACTTGAGACGTCGCGGCCGGCGCCTGCTGCGGTGACGGCGGCGGTGGTGGCGGCGGTGGTGGCGCCTGCTGCGATTGCGGTGGTGGTGGCGGCGGCGACGGTGGCGCCTGCTGCGATTGCGGTGGTGGTGGCGGCGGCGTCTGTTGCCCCGGCGGCGTCTGCGGCAGTGGGGCTTGCCGTGGCCGCCCGATTGCGCCCGCGCCGGCCGGATCGGTCAACGCGCGTGTCGCCAATATCTGGCTGCCCGTTCCGGCCAGCAGGCCGGAAGGCGCGGGCCACTGGAACCGTGCGGCCTGGAAATCGGCGGGGCTTGCAAGCGCAGGCCACGCGAGGCCTGCCGCGAGGAATACCGACGACAGCAGCAACTTGCGCATTTGGGTGTAACTGACAGGACAAAGCGAGGACCGAAGGGTCCTCGCCCACACTCCGCCCTCAACGGCTAGTTTACAAGGTATTAGACGTCTCAGACCAGCCGTCGGCCGGCTTCCACCACGCCAGCCGGCCTGTAGGCCAGCGACGCGCCGTCGAGGTAGACCTCCACGTCGCCCGGCTCGAGGCGGCCGCGGATGAGTTCCTCGGAGAGCGGATCCTCGATGTAGCGCTGGATCGCCCGTCGCAACGGGCGCGCCCCGTACGAGCGATCCTTGCACGTGACGTTGATGATCCAGTCGGACACCTCGGGCGTGAGCGTGATCCGCATGTGGCGGTCCGCCAGGTGCTCGTCCAACTGCTCGATCAGCAGGCCGAGGATCTGTCGCAGGTCATCGTCGGACAGCGCGTCGAAGACGATGATCTCGTCGATGCGGTTGATGAACTCCGGGTTGAAGGTGCGCTTCACTTCGCCCAGGACCATGTCGTTCACGCTCCGGGCGATGTCCCCGGTGTCGGCCGACTGGAACCCCATCGACGCCTTCTTCTGGATGAAGCGGGCGCCGATGTTCGACGTCATGATGATGATCGTGTTCTTGAAGTTCACCCGGTTGCCCAGGCCGTCGGTCAGGTGGCCGTCCTCGAACACCTGCAGCAGGATGTTGAAGATGTCCGGGTGCGCCTTCTCGACCTCGTCGAGCAGCACGACCGAGTACGGATTGCGCTTCACCTTTTCGGTCAGCTGGCCGCCTTCCTCGTAGCCGACGTAGCCGGGCGGCGAACCGATCAGCTTCGACACCGAGTGCTTCTCCATGTACTCGGACATGTCGAAGCGGATGAGCGCGTTGTCGCTGCCGAAGAGGAACCCGGCCAGCGCCCGGGCGAGTTCCGTCTTCCCGACGCCCGTGGGGCCGAGGAAGATGAAGCTGCCGTTGGGCCGGTTCGGGTTCTTGAGGCCCGCCCGCGACCGGCGGATCGCGCGCGAGACGGCCGAGATCGCCTTGTCCTGGCTGATGACGCGCTTGTGCAGCTGCTCCTCCATCCGCAGCAGCTTGTCGCCCTCGTCCTGGTTGATCGACGTGATCGGCACGCCGGTCCACTTCGAGACGACCTCGTCGATGTCCTGCTTGCCGACGACGACGCGGCGGCTGCTCGAGCGGATGTCGAAACGCTCCCGGACGTACTGCAGGTTCTCGCGGGCCGAGGCCTCCTGGTCGCGGTAGTACTGGGCCCGCTCGAAGTCGCGCACCGAGACCGCGTTCTCCATCTGCTCGACGGCGACGCGGATGCTGCGGTTGATCTCGCCGAGTTCCTCGCTGTAGCCCGCGTCGCGCAGCTTGGCGCGCGCGCCGGCCTCGTCGATGAGGTCGATCGCTTTGTCGGGCAGGAACCGGTCGGTGATGTAGCGGCTCGACTGGAACACCGCCGATTCGATCGCCTCGCGCGTGTACTCGACGTGATGGAACGCCTCGTAGCGGTCCTTCACGCCCGACAGGATGTCGACCGTCTCGCGCTCGCTCGGCGGATCCACCTTGATCGCCTGGAAGCGGCGCTCGAGCGACCGGTCCTTCTCGATGTACTTCCGGTACTCGGCGGGCGTCGTCGCCCCGATGCAGCGGATCTCGCCGCGCGAGAGCGCCGGCTTGAGGATGTTCGCGGCGTCGAGCGACCCCTCGGCCGACCCGGCGCCGACCAGCGTGTGCAGCTCGTCGATGAACACGATGATGTTCGGGTTGTCGACGAGCTCCTTCATGATCGCCTTGAGGCGCTCCTCGAACTGCCCGCGGTACTTCGTGCCGGCTACGATGAGCGAGATGTCGAGCGCGAGGATGCGCTTGTCGCTCAGGAAGTGCGGCACGTCGCCGAAGACGATCTTCTGCGCGAGCCCTTCGACAATCGCGGTCTTGCCGACACCGGGCTCGCCGATGAGCACGGCGTTGTTCTTCGTGCGGCGGCAGAGGACCTGCTGCACCCGCTCGAGCTCGTAGTCGCGGCCGACCAGCGGATCGAGCTGGTTCTTCATCGCCGACTCGGTCAGGTCGCGGCTGAACTCGGCGAGCAGCGGCGTCTCCTTGACCCGGGTCAGCGTCGTCTTCTCGTTGAGCAGTTGGACGATGTCCTCGCGAACGGCGGCCAGGCGCATCCCCTTTTCCGTGAGGATCCCGGCGGCCACCGACCGTTCCTCGCGCAGGATGCCGAGCAGGAGGTGCTCCGTCCCGATGTAATTGTGGAGCAGCCGATCGGCTTCCTCGGCGGCGAACTGCAGGACACGCTTGGTTTCGGCGCTGAAGGGAATCTCCACCGAGGTGGACACCTTCTCGCGGAACACCGTGCGCCCCTCGATTTCCTTGCGGATGGTTTCGAGCGAGAGGTGCGACCGCGAAAAGATCCGGCTCGTCAGACCCTTGCCTTCACGGATGAGCCCGAGCAGCAGGTGTTCGGTCTCGATCGACACGCTGCCGAGTTGACTGGCTTCATAACGGGCGAAGAAGAGGACTCTTCTCGCCCTTTCGGTGTACCGTTCGAACATCCGACTACCTGAACTGGAAGAAGGTTGTGTGGGGAGAACGTGCTCGATTGATTATACGGCAAACTTCGCGCGTGGCAACCGCGCGCGCGCCCTTGCGCAGCACAAGTTTCAGCCGGCTCGACCGTTCGCGACGTGTGACGCGCCACACGCCGCGCGACGCGTCGGCGCTCACGCCGGGATCAACCGGCCGTCCTCGAGCGTCAGCACGCGATCGCAGATGCGCGCGAGACGCAGGTTGTGGGTGGCAATCACCGACGTGAGATCGTGCGCGCGGTGCATGTCGTGCAATAGCGCGTGCAGCGTCTCGGCGGTGTGCTCGTCGAGATCGCCGGTCGGTTCGTCGGCAAGCAGCAGATCGGGATGCATCACCAGCGCACGCGCAATCGCAACGCGCTGCTGCTCGCCGCCAGACAGCATGCCCGGACGATGGGCGAGCCGCTCGCCGAGGCCGACCCGGGCGAGCAGCGCCGAGGCGCGGGGCCGGGCCTCGGCGGGCGCGATGCGCGCGATGCGCATCGGCATCTCCGTGTTCTCGAGCGCGCTGAACTCGGGCAGCAGGTGGTGGAACTGGAAGACGAACCCGATGTGCCGGTTCCTGAACGCGACGATCTGCTGATCGGACATCTGCGTGTAGTCGGCCGAGCCCACCCGGATGGTCCCCGCGTCCCGGCGATCGAGCCCCCCGAGCACGTGCAGCAGCGTGCTCTTGCCCACGCCCGACGCGCCGACGATCGCGACCATCTCGCCGCGCATCACCGACAGGTCCAGATCGCGCAGCACCGTCAGCGGCTCGGTGCCGACGACGTAGCGCTTGGACAGGCCGACGACGTACAGGAACGGATCCATGTAAGGCTACCCGTACCGCAGGGCCTCGGCCGGATCCAGCTTCGCCGCCTGGCGCGCCGGGTAGAGCGTGGCCAGAAAACAGATGGCGATCGCGGCGCCGACAATCAGCGTGAAATCGAGCCGCTGGATCGTGAACGGCACGTACGACACCTGGTAGACGTCCATCGGCAGGTGAAGCAGCCGGTACGTGTCGAGCACGTGCGCGACGAGCCAGCCGCCGCCGGCGCCGATCGTCGTCCCCACGACGCCGATGATGAGACCCTGCAGCATGAAGATCGTCATCACGCTCTTCGCCGTCGCGCCCATCGTCTTGAGGATCGCGATATCGCGGCTCTTCTCCATCACGAGCAGGATGAGCGACGCGACGATGTTCAGCGCCGCCACCATGACGATGAGACCGATGGTGATCGAGATCGCCATCTTCTCGAGCCAGAGCGCCGAGAAGAGCGACTTGTTCATGGAGGCCCAGTCCTCGACGACGTACTGGTCGCCCAGCTGGCGCGCCAGCTGGGCGGACACGTCCGGCGCGCGGTAGATGTCGTCCAGGCGCAGCTCGATCATGTCCGGGCCGCCCTTGTCGAACAGCCGGGCGGCGACGGGCAGCGACACGAACGCGTAGGACGTGTCGAACTCGTAGAGGCCGAGGCTGAACGTGCCGACGACCTTCATCTGGCGCGTGCGCGGCAGGATGCCGAACGGCGTCAACGTGCCCTGCGCGGTCAACACCTTGACCGTGTCGCCGGCCGACACGCCGAGATCCTTCGCCAGGTCCCGTCCGAGCACGATACCCGGCGGCTGGTCCGCATTCTCGCCCGCGATCGCAGAGAGATGTCCCGATTTCACCGACCGCCCGATGTCGGTCACCTGTTTCTCGAGCACGGGATCGATGCCCTTGATGGACACGAACCGGGACCGGTCGCCGCCCACAGTGGCCAGCGCCTGCCCGGTCAGCGACGGCGCCACGCCGACCACGTGCGGCACCTGCCGCAGCCGCGTCATGTCCGCCTGGTAGTCGCCCAGGCCGCCGACCTTCATTACGTAGACGTGCGCGGTCGACCCGAGCAGGCGATCGCGCAGCTCGCCCTGCAGCCCGGTCATCAGCGCCACCGCGATGACCAGCGCCATGACGCCGACCATCACCCCGAGGATGGAGATGAGGGAGATGACGGAGATGAAGGCCTGCTTGCGCCTCGCGAGGAGGTAGCGAAGGGCGATCTGCAGTTCGAAGGGCATGGTCGGAGCCTGGAGCCGTCGCTCACTCCTCGTGGTCCTCTGCCGTCTTCCCCACCGGCTTCATCAGGGGAAACAGGATGACGTCGCGGATCGATTTCGCGCCCGTGAGGATCATCACCAGGCGATCGATGCCGATGCCCTCGCCGGCGGCCGGCGGCATGCCATACTCGAGCGCGCGGATGTAATCCTCGTCCATCTCGTGCGCCTCCGCGTCGCCGCGCTGCCGCTCCATCAGCTGCTGCTCGAACCGTTTCCGCTGTTCGACCGGGTCGTTCAACTCGCTGAACGCGTTCGCCAGCTCGAACCGGCCGATATAGAGCTCGAACCGTTCGACGGTGTCGGGGTCGTCCGGCTTCTGCTTGGAGAGCGGCGACACCTCGGTCGGAAAATCGTAGACGAAGGTCGGCTGCACGAGCGAGTCCTCGACGAGCGCCTCGAAGATGGCCGCGGCGATCTTGCCCGGACCGTGCCCGGCTTCGACCTCGACGCCCAGCTGCCTCGCGATCCTGGCCACCGTGTCGCGGGTGCGCAGGTCCGCATCCGTGACGGCTGTGCCCAGCCGCTTCGACGCCGCCTCGCGCACGGCCTCGCGCAACGACAGCCGGCAAAACGGCGGCCGCAGCGAGATCGGTTCGCCGTCGAAGACGACCTCGTCGGCGCCGATGGCGTGCCGCGCCACGAACCCGACGAGTTCCTCGGTCATCGTCATCAGGTCCTGGTAGTCGCTGTACGCCTGGTAGAACTCCAGCATCGTGAACTCGGGATTGTGCTGGGTCGAGATCCCCTCGTTGCGGAAGTTGCGGTTGATCTCGTAGACGCGCTCGATGCCGCCGACCGTCAGGCGCTTCAGGTAGAGCTCGGGAGCAATCCGCAGGAACAGGTCGATGTCGAGCGCGTTGTGATGCGTCCTGAACGGACGCGCGAGCGCGCCGCCGGCGATCGGCTGCATCATCGGCGTCTCGACTTCCAGATAGCTGCGCGCGTTCAGGAACTCGCGAATCGCCCCGAGCACCCGCGTCCGTACCTCGAAGATCCGGCGGGCATCCGGATTGACGATGAGATCCAGGTAGCGCTGCCGGTAGCGGATCTCGATGTCCTGCAGACCGTGCCATTTCTCCGGCAACGGCACCAGGCACTTGGCGAGAAACGTCAGGCTCGAGGCCCAGATCGAGAACTCGTTCGTCTTGGTGCGGAACAGTCGCCCCTCGACGCCGAGGTGGTCGCCCAGGTCGAGGAGCTTGAACACCTGGAAATCGCGTTCCGGCACCGAGTCGTGCCGGACGTACACCTGCACGCGCGCGCGGCCGTCGGAGAGCACGAGGAAGTTCGCCTTGCCGAAGCTGCGGATGGCGAGGATGCGCCCGCCCGTCACGGTGCGGACCTGCGCCGCCTCGAGATCCGGGGCGGTCTTCTCGCCGTGCGCCGCGACCAGCGCCTGGATCGAGTCCGTGCGCGCGAAGGCGCGGGGATAGACATCGACACCGAGCTTCCTCAATTCCTCGAGGTTCGCCCGGCGCTGCTGCTGGAGTTCGGGTTCTTGTGGCATATCGGGTCGTCGCTAACGGCGTTCGACTTTCGGCCGTGGGCTCTGGCTGGCCCAAGGTCGAAAGCCAAAGGCCTAAGGCCTTTCTGTCTCCCCGTCGCTCTCCAGCCCGCGCTTGATCGCATCCAGGATCCCGTTGACGAACCCGATGGCCTCGTCCGTGCTGAACGTCCGGGCCAGCTCCAGCGCCTCGTTGATCACGACCTTCCGCGGAATATCGGGCAGGTGCAGGAATTCGAACACCGCCATCCGCAGGATCAGCCGATCGACGATCGCCATGCGCGACGGGCGCCAGTGTTCGGCGTTGGCGAGGATGAGCGGGTCGATCTCGTCAATCCGCGCTACCGTGCCCGATGCCAGCTCGGTCGCGAACGCCGCGAGCGACTTGGGCAGCGCCGGCTCGTCGGGGCGGTCGATCGCCCAGTAGGTGCGAAGCACCTCCGCGATGTCCGTCCGGCCGACCTCCCACTGATACAGCATCTGCAGGGCGGCTTCCCGCGCGCGATGCCGGCGCTCCCTGGGCGCCGCCGCCTTCGAGGCCTCGCCGCCGCTCACGCTTCCAACCCTTCACCGGCCGACGCCAGGCGCCGGAACAGGAGCGCCATCTCCACCGCCGACGTCGCGGCCTCCCAGCCTTTGTTGCTCGACCCGCTGCCCGCACGCGCCAGTGCCTGCTCGGCCGACTCGGTCGTCAGGATGCCGAAGGTCATCGGCACCCCCGTGTCGCCCGACGCGGTCATCAGGCCGTGCGACGCGGCGGATGCGATGTACTCGAAGTGCGCGGTTTCGCCGCGGATCAGGCAGCCGAGACAGACGACCGCGTCGAATCGCCCCGTCGCGGCGGCGCGCCGCGCCGCCATCGGGATCTCGAACGACCCGGGCACGTCCACGACGGCCACGTCCTCGGCCGCCACCCCGCAGGCCGCCAACGCCTCGAGCGCGCCCGCGCGCAGGCGCCCGGTGACGAAGTCGTTGTAGCGTGAGACGACCACCGCAATTCGGAGGCCGCGGCCCGGTCGGGAAGCGTCGCTCTCGGTCACTGCCGGCTACTTTCCTTTGAAGACCGGCGGGCGTTTCTCGAGAAATGCCCGCGTGCCTTCGCGCATGTCCTCGCTCGACGCGACGAGGCCGAACAGCGTCGCCTCGAGCGCCTCACCCTCCGCGAACGACATCTCGAGGCCCCTGGTGACAGCCTCGAGCCCATAGCGGACGGCGAGCGGCGGCTTGAGGGCGAGCGAGTGCGCGAAGGTGCGCGCCTCCTCGAGCAGCGACGCCGCCGGCACGACACGCTGGACGAGGCCGATGGCCAGCGCCTCGGCCGCCTTGATCTTGCGGCCCGTCAGGATGAGGTCGAGCGCGCGCGCCCGGCCCACCAACCGCGCGAGCCGCTGCGTCCCGCCGTATCCGGGGATCAACCCCAGATCGATTTCCGGCTGCCCGAACACCGCGGTCTCCGCGGCGATCCGGAACGTGCACGCCATGGCCAGCTCGCAGCCGCCGCCGAGCGCGTAGCCGTTCACCGCGGCGATGACCGGCTTGCCCATCCGCGCGATCACATCGAAGACGTGCTGGCCGAAGAGCGCGTGTTCTCTCGCCTCGGCGGGACTCAGCCGCGCCAGCTCGTTGATGTCGGCCCCCGCGACAAAGGCCTTGTCACCAGCGCCCGTGATGATAATCACGCGGACGGCCTCGTCGTGCTTCGCTTCGAGCGACGCGCGGCGCAGGTCGTCGATGACGGCGGTGCTCAGGGCGTTGAGCACGCGCTGGCGATCGATCGTGATCGTCGCGACCGCCCCTTCCCGCTCCAGCCGCAAGTGTTCGAACGGCATGGTCACCTCGATTGTTCGGCCCGCCTTCGCTGCGCTCGAATCTCCAGCAGCCGCGGCATGTCCGCCGCGGCTCGCGTGCACAATCAACGCGAGCGAACGCGGAAAAAACGCCTGATTATACCCCACGCCCACGGCGTCCCCGCGCCGATCGACGCGCCCAACGCATCGGCCACCATGTCGTGCACGTCGAAATCCCGGCCGGGCACGAACAGCTGGTGGAACTCGTCGGAGACACCGAACAGGGCCGCCAGCGACACGGCGAGGACGACCAGGCCGAACGGCGGCGAGAGCCAGCGGCGACCCGCAAACGCCCGCAGCAGGAGCAGGCCAAGCACCGCGTACTCGCACGCATGCGCCGTCTTGTCCGAGAATCCTCCGGGAATGTCCGGCAGCTTCGAGATCGAGGAGCCGACGAAGATGACGGCCATGTACAGGACGACCGGCGTCCAGTACCAGAGCACGCGCAACCGCGAATCGGCATCGAACGCGCGCGGGCGAGCACCGGGCGCGCCGGTCCGCGGGCCTCGTGACGGGTTGGCACTCACAACGGGAAGGGATACATCAGCCAGCCGAGCGCGACCGCCGCGACGATGAACCCGGCGAAGAGCAGCAGGCCGAACTTCAGCTGCTCGCGCGGATCGTCACGCATGAGCACGGTAAACACCAGCGACACGAAAAACGAGAAGACGATGAGCAGCAGAAGGTGATCGGCCATCACTTGCGTCCGAGCGCCATGTCGTAGGCGTCGAGGATCACGAGCAGGTTCAACAGCCCGGCCACGATGAGGAACGCGTTGCCATACTCGTAGGTGACCAGGGTCACTTTCCCGGCGCCGTAGCCGAACGGCCCGGCCAGAAAGTAGATGAGCCCGATGCCGAGGTCGGCCAGGCCGGCCAGGGCAACCAGCGGATCCGAGAAGTCGAACGGAAACAGGCGGCCCTGGAGCATCAGGCCGACCACGAACATCGCCGGCAGCGCGACCAGCAGGACGATCCCCTTGCTCCGCCGCCCGAGCAGCAGGTGCCCGAGACCGGGCACCGCCCAGGCGGCCGCGACGACGAGGAGAGGATGAACGGTTCGCGCGCGCTCTGCGGCGGACACTCGCATATTCACAGTCTACCTCAGACGCGCCATGCTGTTCGCACTCGGCGCACGACTTCGTCCGCATGCGCCGCCACAAACCACCCCACGGCGAACCCAAGCGGGAGGGCCGCCACCCCGCGCACGGCGGGCGACTGGGCCCATACCCGGGTCATCTCGAGGCCCAGGCTCGCGACGGTCGGCACAACCGCCATCGTCAGCCGCATCCGCCAGGTGCGCAACGATGCGGCGCCTTCGTCTTTCCCCCTCGCGTGGCGTCGCGGGCGCCAGGCGGCGAACAGGCTGCCCACCGCCGCGCCGGCATAGAGTCCGAGACAGCGCCCGCACACGGGGAACTGGACACCCCAGGCGTGGAACGACCGATCCGGCCGCTGATGGCACACCAGGTGTCCGGCCAGATAGACCAGACCGGCCATCCGGAAACGGCCGCTCGACGCCGCGTTGTGCGAAACCAGGTAGGGGGAGACGAGAATCAGGATCAGCCAGGTGCTCGCCGCCAGGGCAAAAGCGACGGCAGGAACGCGGGACTTGAAGGCGGCGGCAGTTCTGGTGAGCGCCATGATGCGGACGGCGCATGATACCAGTCGCTGGTCGGCCTTCGCCAGCGCCGGGGCGACCAATCGGCGGGCTAGCGCGGGCCGACCAGCGATGCGCGCACCGGGCGGGACGCGTAGTAGCCGGACCGGGTGCGCGAGTGCGCGTCCGGGTGGTGGAGCACGCGGACCACCAGGCGGCGGAACGAGCCGTCGGCGAACGTCTTCGGTGCGTAGCCGAGCGAATACTGGGAGGTCAGTTCCTGCGCGATCTGCTCGTACACGCCATTCAGATCCTTCAACTCCATCGGGAAGAACGGCCGCCCGCCGGTTTCCCGGGCGAGCGTCTTCAACGAGAAATCGGCCTCGTTCATGAAGCGTCGATCGCCGCCCTCTGTGAGCCTCGTGGTGTCGAACTGCGAAACCACGGAGATCGGATAGACGGCGACGCCCGATCGCTTCGCCGCATCCATCAGGTCGTCGAAACTGAGCAGGCTCGACGTGTCTTCGCCGTCGGTGAGGATGACGATGGCCTGCCGGCGGACATCGCCCTGGCGCCGGGAGAGACGGGCGAGGTCTTCGATCGCGATGTAGAGGCTGGTGTAGAGCGCGGTGCTCCCGTGAGGCGACGTTCCGTTGATGGCCGCCTCGAGAACGGGAATGGTCTCCGTGAACGGCGCCAGCACCTGGGCATTCTCGGAAAAGCCGAGGACCTCGGCACGGTCACCGGGGCGCAGCGTATGGACGAAGTGCGTCGCCGCCTCGTGCACCAGCGGCATCTTGTCGGCCATGCTCGCGCTGGTGTCGATCATGACCGCGAGATCCAACGGCACGTTCGTCGCGGCAAAGAAACTGACGTCCTGGGGGACGCCGTCTTCGAAGACCGCGAAATCGTCCTTGGCGAGGCCGGTGAGGTAATGGTCGTGGCCGTCGGTCACCGTGACGTTCACCGCAACCACCTCGGTACCGGACCGGAAGGTGGTGCCTGTCGGAACGGAAGGGTCGGCCGGTGCCCCATGCGCAGGGGACTGCCCCATCATCCCGGTGGGCACCTGTGCGTGGATCGACGTGACGGACGAGACGAAGACGACGGCGAGCGGCAACGCGAGCGCGTACCCAAAGCTTCTCATCGCCTGCCTCCCGGCGACCCGCGCCCTGCACCGACCGCCGGGCCGGCAAGATGCACGGGCTCGCGGCGAACGCTTGCGGCGAGTCGTGCAAAGACCGTTCCCCGTCGAGGCGCGCGGGAACGTTGCCGGATCGGGCCGTCAGGTGGCATGCAAAAGGCGGCGCGTCGCGGAAGGTAAGCCAACCAGACGACTCAGGAAAGACAGCCTGACGGTGCTACACTCCCCGGATCATGACCAACCCGTCCAGTTCACCATCGGCCACCGGCGCGGATGTGCGTCCCACCGCCCTGGCCGGTGTCAGCCTGATTTCCGCCGCCCTCCTGATGACCGAACTCGCCTTGACGCGCATCTTCTCGGTCACGATGTATTACCACTTCGCGTTTCTCGCCATCTCCATCGCCTTGTTCGGCTTGAGCGCAAGCGGCGTTTACGTGTACCTCGCCCGGCGCCTGTTGACCCGCTGGCCGGTGGGACCGGTCCTGGCTGTCCATGCCCTGTCGTATGCCGTGGTGACCACGGTGTCGCTGGCGGTGTTGCTGCGCCTGCGGGTCGGCCTGAACTATTCGCTGCACAACCTCGTCCTGATGCTGGCGATCTACGCGCTGGCGGCCCTGCCGTTCTTCGCCGGCGGCTCGGTGCTCTCGCTGGCGATTTCGCGGCTATCCGCGCGGATCAACCTGGTCTATGCGGCGGACCTCGGCGGGGCCGCGCTCGGATGCCTGCTCCTGCTGCCGCTGCTCGATCACCTTGGCGCTCCCGGCGTGATCTTCGCCACGGCCGTGTTTGGCGCCGCCGCCGCGATCTGCTTCTCGCCCGGGGGCCGACGCGTCCCGTACGCATCGGCAGCTGCCGGGATCGTGGTATTGGCGCTGGTCGCGCACGCGGCCGGCGTCGTGACGTTCGACGTGTCCAACACGAAGGGACACGTCGGCGACCGCGTGCTGTTCAGCAAGTGGAACTCGTTCTCGCGCATCGCGGTCTACGACCGGGCTCATGGGGATTGGTCGCTCAGTCCGCGCTACACCGGACCGCTGCCCGAGACGCGCTTCATGGACATCGACTCGGCCGCATCGACGCCGATCCTGCGGTTCCACGGTGACGTCCGGGAGGCCGAGTACCTGCGGTACGAACTGACCGCGCTGGCCTACCAGCTGAAGGACACCGGCAGCAGCGAGGACGGCGTGGTGCGCACGGGCCAGGCCACCGGCACGGGCCAGACCATCGAGAAAGCCCCGGCCGACGCGGGCCGCCCGTTCACGGCGCTGGTCATCGGGCCGGGCGGCGGCCGCGATCTGCTGTCCGCGCTCGTCTTCGGCGCCTCGCGGGTGGACGGCGTCGAAATCAACCCGATCATCGCCAACGACGTCATGCGCGGGCAGTTTCGCGCGTTCTCGGGCGGTCTCTACGACAACCCGCGGGTGCGGATCTTCGTCGAGGACGGGCGGAGCTTCGTGCGCCGGTCGCCGGACCGCTACGACATCATCCAGGCGTCGCTCGTCGACACCTGGGCGGCAACGGCCGCCGGCGCGTACACGTTGACCGAAAACTCCCTCTACACAGTCGAGGCCTTCGACGATTACCTCGCTCACCTGAACGATGACGGTGTGCTCGCCATCACGCGGTGGGTGTTCGACGGCCTGCGGCTCGTGTCGCTCGCGCAGGAAGCGTGCGCGCAGCACGGATGGGAAGCGTCCACCCGCCTGGCGATCGTGCAACAGGGCCGGGTGGCGACGTTCCTGCTGAAGAAGTCGCCGTTCACGGCTCGCGAAGTCACGAAGCTGAAGGCGACCGCCCAGGCGCTCGGTTTCACGATCCTCTATGTCCCGCCGGCCGACGGCATGGCGGCCGATCCGGTGCGATCGGCGAACGGGGACGGCGCCCAGGCGCCGAACGACCCGGGGCCGGGCGATTACGCGCGCCTCATCGAGGCACCCGACCGGCTGGCGTTCTACGCGCAGTATCCCCTCGACATCCGCCCGACGACCGACGACCGGCCGTTCTTCTTCCACACGACGAAGCTGAAGGACCAGACAAGCGTCGCATTCGGCCGAGCCATGCTGTTCGGCAACGGTTTGAGCGCGCTGATGACGTTGATGGCGATTTCGGGCGCGCTCGTGCTGCTGTTCATCCTCGGCCCGCTGGCGTTGACCGGCCGCGGCCTGCTCGGCAGCCGGTGGCTGGGATGGCTGGCCTACTTCGGACTCCTGGGCGCGGGGTTCATGCTGATCGAGGTCGCGCTGCTGCAGCGGTTCGTGTTGCTGCTCGGGCACCCGGTCTATTCGCTCACGGTCACGTTGTTCTCGCTGCTGGTGGGTGGCGGGCTGGGCAGCTACCTGAGCCGACGCTTCTCCGATGCCGGGCTTCGGCGAGGTCTCCTCTTCGCGCTGGCCGGCATCGTCGTGCTGGCCGTGTTCGGCGTGATGGCGCTGCCGGCCATCGTGCGGGCGGGAATCGCGGGGCCGCTTGCCGGACGCATCGCGGGAACGGCGGTGCTGTTGATCCCGGCGGGGCTGCTGATGGGGATTCCGCTGCCGGCGGGCATCCGGATGCTGTCAGCGCGGCGCGCGGAACTGATTCCGTGGGTGTGGGCGATCAACGGCGCGCTGTCGGTCGTCGGCGCCACCCTCGCCGTGTTCATCGCCATGAACTGGGGCTTCTCGGTGACGCTGATGACCGGCGCGAGTTGTTACGTCCTGGCCGCGGCCGTCATCACCAGACGATAACGGGACCGTTAAACCTCTAAGGCCCTAGGCCTTAGGCCCAAGGACCAAGGACGAAGGACCAAGGACCAGGGACCTCTTCCTACCAACCGACCAGGCGGCGCAGCAGCAGGTGCCAGGACGGCGCGAGCGCCGTCTTCAGCAGGATGTCAGCCAGCAGGCCGGTCAAGGCAAGTCCCAGGACCGGAACGTGTTCGCGCAGGCGGAAGCGGAACCCGAGCAGTCGCGACGAGAGTGGGCCGGCGAGCACGACGCCGAGCGTCACGAAGCTGGCGATGCGGATGACGGCCCACGGCACCCAGGCAGCCAGCGCGGTCAATAGCGGGTGGCGGCTGAGGGCGGCGAGCGCGCCCGCATAGTGGCCCATGTAGTTCATCAGCAGCGCGCCCATCGGCATCGACCACAGGCTCGCCGAGATGAAGGAGAGGGCGCAGAAAATGGCCGCGTGCATCGACTGCACCGGCACGAATCGCGCCGGGTCGCTCTCCGCGCCAATGCCGGTCAGGACCCACGCGAACATCTCGTGCCGGTACGATTCAGCATGGATGAACAGCCGCCCCGATCGCACCGGATCCAGGTACGAGATGAGCGTCGAGCAGGCGCCGAGCACCGCCGCCCAGACCAGCATCTCGCCGATCGCGCGCGTGGTGCGGCCCTGCCGCAGCGACCCGTAGAGAAACGGGAACGCCGGCAGCGCGTTGAGCGCCGGGACGATCGCGGGATGGCCGATCTGCCACGCAAGCGCGTAGGACAGCACCGTCCCCGACGCCAGGATCGCCGCGCGCAGCATCACTCGCGCTCCTACGCCTCCAGCGGCCCGAACTGCTCCTTGTACCTGGCGGCGAACTCCTCGAGCGTGTAGGCGTGGCTCTGTCCGCCCATGTGCTCCAGGACGTAGGTGGCGGCGACACTGCCCAGGCGCCCGCAGACCTCGTAGGGTGCGCCCATGGCCAGGCCTTTCATGAACCCGGCACGAAACGCGTCGCCGACGCCGGTGGGATCCACGATGCGCCGGGGCGGCACGGCCGGCACCTGGATGGCGCACTCGCGGGTGAGAATCGAGGCTCCCTGTTCGCCGCGCGTGACGACCAGAACTTCGGTCTCGGCCAGCAGGTCCGTCTCGGTCATGCCCGTCTTCTGCCGGATGATCTCGAACTCGTAGTCGTTGCACACGACGATGTGCGCCCCGGCGATGCCTTCCCGCAGGTCCTCGGCGCTCAGGCGCGCCACCTGCTGGCTCGGGTCGAAGATATACGGGATCGACAAGGTCCGGCACTCCCCCGCGTACTGCACCATCGCCGCCGGATCGTTGGGCGAGATGATCGCCAGGTCGCAGCCCTCGGCCGCGCGAAACGACAGTTCGCCCGCGTGCGCCATGGCGCCGGTATAGAAGGAGGCGATCTGGTTGCCGTCCTTGTCGGTACTGCAGAAGAACGACGCGGTGAACTTCCCGTCGACCACCTTGACGAGCGAGGTGTCCACGCCCGACGCCTCGAGCCAGCGGCGGTACTCCTCGAAATCCTGGCCGGCCGTGGCCATCAGGCGCGGTCGCTCGCCGAGCAGCGCCAGCGTGTAGGCGATGTTCGGCGCGCACCCGCCCCGGCGCTTGTCCATCGAGTCAACCAGGAAGCTGACGCTCACGCGCGACAGGTGGTCCGGCAACAGGTGCTCGCTGAAGCTGCCAGGAAACGACATCAGGTAATCGAAGGCGATCGAACCGGTGATGATGATGTTCATGGGAAAAAGGCCCTGAGCCTGAAGCCTTGAGCCATAAGCCTATTTCACGTATTTGCCGATGATCGGCGCGAGTTCCTGCTTCACCAGATCGGGAATCGCGTCGCGCCGGGTGATGATGGCATGTTCGAGCGCGTGCGAACACTCGCAACCGCGCGTGTCGGGGACGCGTGCGACCGCTTCGGCGATGACCTTCTGCGCCATGGCGGCATTCTGCATCAGGTTGGCCACGATCATGTCCACGGTGACCGAATCGTGGTCCGGGTGCCAGCAGTCGTAATCGGTGACGAGCGCCAGCGTCGTGTAGCAGATCTCCGCCTCGCGCGCGAGCTTCGCCTCCTGCAGGTTCGTCATGCCGATGACGTCCATGCCCCATGCCCGATAGAGGCGCGACTCGGCCAGCGTCGAGAACTGCGGCCCCTCCATGCAGACGTACGTGCCGCCGCGCGACACGCGGGCGCCGCACGCCGACGCCGCGTCGTAGGAAATCTTCGCGAGCGCGTCGCAGACCGGGTGCGCGAAGCTGACGTGCGCCGCGAGGCCGTGGCCGAAGAACGTGCTGATGCGTCCTCTCGTCCGATCGAAGAACTGGTCGGGAATCACCAGGGTCTGCGGGCTCAACTCGTCCTTCAGGCTGCCGACCGCGCTGGCCGAGAAGATCCGTTCCACGCCGAGCAGCTTGAAGCCGTAGATGTTCGCGCGGAAGTTGAGCTCGGAGGGCAGAACCCGATGGCCCGCGCCGTGTCGCGAGAGAAACGCCACCCGTTTGCCGCGCAGCAGGCCGGTCACATAGGGGCCGGACGGATCGCCGAACGGCGTCGACAGCGCCACCTCATCCCGGTCGACGAGTTCCGCCATGTCGTACAGGCCGCTGCCGCCGATGATGCCGATCTGAACTGCCATGGAGCCTCCAGAGGCGATGGGCACAACCGGGAGATGGTAGCACTTCGAATTGAGGATTGAGAATGGAGAACTGACGCGCCATCTACCGCGCCGCGAGCCAGCGCGCCACGACCGGCCAGAGGATCGCCAGCACCAACCCGACGGCGAGCGGCACGGCGGTGAGGATCATGCTTTCTGCGTCAGTTCCACCAGCACGCCACCGGTCGATGACGGGTGCACGAAGGCCACCAGCGCGCCGCCGGCGCCCGCGCGTGGCTCGTCGTCTATCAGGCGGATGCCGCGGGCCTGGAGATGCGCCAGCGCCGCCCGGATGTCGTCCACGCGCAGCGTGATGTGGTGGATTCCCGGACCGCGCTTCTGGACGAAACGCCCGACCGGCGATTCCTCGGAGGTCGCCTCGAGCAGCTCGAGCGACGACTCGCCGAGCGGCAGGAAGTGGACGCGCACCTTCTGCGAAGGAACGTCCTCGGGCGGCAGGACCTCGAGACCCAGGCCATCGCGATAGAAGCGCAGCGCGGTGTCGAGGTCGCCGATCGCGATGCCGATGTGGTCGAGGGTTGCCTTCATGATCGCCTGTCCGCGCTGGAGCGCTGCAACCTACGCCTGCTTCCGCCTGCCGAGCGCGCGCTCGACGATGTCGTTGGCCGCGCTGTAGGGATCCACACTCCGCCCCGCGATGCGCTCGAGCAGCGCCTCGAACTCGCCATCCCCGAGCACTTCGCGCGCGACGTGATCGAGGAACCGGTCCGCCACCAGTTCCCGCAGCCGGAATTCGGACCGCGCCCGTCGCCTAACGAGACCATCGTCGGACGGCCGTGAGCGGAACCGATCGATGGCGTCCAGCAACTCGGGCACGCCCGTGCCGCTGGTCGCCTGGGTCTTGAGAATCGGCGGCCGCCACGCCTCCGGCGCGTACGCCTCGAGCGCGAGCAGCGACTCGATCGACGCGACCGTGCGGTCGGCGCCCTCGCGATCGGCCTTGTTCACCACGAAGAGGTCGGCAATCTCCATGATGCCGGCCTTGAGCGCCTGCACCTCGTCGCCCGCGCCCGGCACCAGCGTGACGACCGACACGTCGGCGGTCCGGACGATGTCCACTTCGTCCTGGCCGACGCCGACCGTCTCGATGAGGACGACGTCCTTGCCCGACGCGTCGAGCACGAGCGCCACTTCGTAGGTGGCGCGCGCCAGGCCTCCCAGGTGCCCGCGCGTCGCCATGCTGCGGATGAACACGCCGGAATCGCCGGCATGCGCCTGCATGCGCACGCGGTCGCCCAGGATCGCACCGCCGGTGAAGGGGCTCGTCGGGTCGACGGCCACGATGCCGACGGTCCGGTTCCGCGCGCGCAGCTCCTGCGTCATCCGATCGACCAGGGTGCTCTTGCCCGCGCCGGGCGGCCCGGTGACGCCGATGAGGTAGGCGCGGCCGGTGTGCGGAAAGATCCGGCGGAGCAGATCCGTGGAGGTCGGCGCCTCGTCTTCGATGAGGGAGATGGCGCGGGCAATCGCGCGCGGATCACCGGCCAGCAGGCGGTCTGCCAGGCCGGGGGCGGCCGGCTGTGCGGGGTTGGATGTGTTGCTCACTCCGCGAGCACCTGCCGCGCGATGACCAGGCGCTGGATCTCGCTCGTGCCCTCGCCGATGGTCGTCAGCTTGACGTCCCGGAAGTACTTCTCGGCCGGGTAGTCCTTCACGAAACCGTACCCGCCGAAGATCTGCACCCCGTCCTCGGCGGCGCGCACGGCGATCTCACTGGCGAACAGCTTGGCGATGGCCGACTCGCGCGTCGTCCGGAGGCCTTCGTCCCGCATGGCGGCGGCGCGGTAGGTGAGCAGGCGCGCCGCCTCGATGCGCGTGGCGTTGTCCGCCAGCTTCCAGCGAATCGCCTGGAACGACGCGATCGGCTGGCCGAACTGGTGGCGTTCGAGCGCGTAGTCGCGCGCGGCCTCGAAGGCGCCCTGCGCGAGCCCGACCGACAGGGCCGCGATGCCGATGCGGCCGGCATCGAGCACCTTCATCGCGTTGATGAAGCCCTCGCCCTCGGCGCCGAGCAGATGATCGGCATCCACGCGGCAATCCTCGAAGATCACCTCGCTCGTGTCGCTCGCGCGCATGCCGAGCTTGTCTTCCTTGCGGCCGGGCACCATGCCCGGTGTCCCCTTCTCGATGATGAACGCCGAGATCCCGTGGTGGCCCTTCGCCTTGTCGGTGACCGCCATGGCCACCATCACGTCCCCGATGGTGCCGTGCGTGGTGAAGGTCTTCGCGCCGTTCAGCACCCAGCACGCGCCCTGCCTGACCGCGATCGTCCGCGTGCCGCCGGCGTCGCTGCCCGCGCCCGGTTCGGTCAGACCCCACGCACCGACCTTGGCGCCGCTGGCGAGCGGCGTGACGTAGCGCTGCTTCTGCGCCTCGGTGCCGAACATGTAGATGTGCGCGGTGCAGAGGCCGTTGTGCGCCGCGACCGACAGCGACACGGCCGGATCGACGCGGGCGAGTTCCTCGATGCAGATGCAGTAGTCCACCGCGGACATGCCCGCGCCGCCGTACTGCTCGGGAAACTGGATCCCCATCAGCCCGAGATCCGCGAGCTTCGACACGAGCTCGCGCGGAAAATGCTGCGCGGCATCCCACTCGCGCACGTGGGGTCGGATTTCAGCCTCCGAGAACTCGCGAATCGTCTTGCGCAGCAGGTCCTGCTGCTCGGTCAGTCGGAAGTCCATGGGATAGTGCCAGACGCCGCTCGCGTCGGTCCGTGGCCGCTCACCGCGGCATCACCCCTGTCCAGGCTACTGCGTATGTCTTCCGCCCCGTCTTCTGCAAGTAGGCGAGGCGCGTCCCGTCCAGCGTCCAGGCCGGCAGCAGCGCGTCTTTCACCGCGACGATCACCTGCCGATGCCTGTGCTGGTCGAAGAGCACCAACTGGCCCTTCCCGTCCACGTGCACGATGGCGCCGCTTCCAGACGGCCCCCAACCGAACTTCATGCCCGCATTGAACGGTTCGTCGATCCAGACACCGACTTCTTCGTTCAGCAACCGCAGCCTGACGACGTGCGCCTTGTGGTCGCCGTGGTGCCCGGAGGCCAGGTTGTCGGGGGTCGGATTGCCGGCCATCACCGCGTCCGGGCTCGTCCCCGGTCCCGCTTGGGTGTTCTCTTCCTTCTGCTCGACGCTCAGCACGAGCGAGGGAACGCCGGGGGCGACCCGATCCTGCTTGACGTTCCAGTACTCCACCGCCCAGCCCGGCTCGGCCTCGACCGGCGTCAGCGCACCGCCGGCCAGCGCAATCGAATAGTGGTGAAGCGTGAACGTCGGCGGAACCCCTTCCGCGGTTTGCAGGTAGAGGGTCTGACCGTCCGGTGCCCACGCAAGTTGGCGCGGGTCGCCCTTCAGTTTCCCGGCGTCGATTTCCATCACGACGACCGGCGCCGACGTTGTGAGCGCCGCCACGTCGAGCGGCGTTCCGGCCGCCTGCGGAACCGCCAGCGCTGCGAGCCACGCGACGAGCAGCGCGTGAAGCATCACGCACCTCCCGACATCCAGGGGGGCAGGTGTCCGCACAACCGAACAGCCCGACGGGATACTCCACCGGCCGGCGACGTTCCCGATCCGCGCGAACGCTACTGCCCGCGCGCGCCGACGGGCACCGCGCCACCGCGCTCGGATTCGGGTGGCGACGTTGCCCAGTTCGTGTGCGGCGCGCGGTTCTCGACCAGCCAACCGTATACCAGTCCGCCGTAGCTCCGCCACCGCATTCCGCGATGCGCGTAGAAGGGCGCCAGCGCTCGTTGCAGCGCGGGCAGACGGTAGAACGGCACGCCCGGGAAGTAATGGTGCTCGAGATGGTAGTTCGAATTCAGGAACAGGAAATCCCAGAACCACTGCCCCTTCACGAGCGTCGTCCACTTGGCCGGATCGTCCGGGTCGATGTCGTAGTGCTGGCCGAGGCGGTTCAGCGTGAACGCGACCGGGAACACGAAGAACACCGGCACGACCCACGCGCGCAGCGCCGTGGCGAGACCGGCAAGCGCCCAGAGGGCCGCGACGATCGCCAGGTGCACGGCGATTGTCAACCGCCGCTCCATCGCGATGCGACGCTGCAGGTCCGGCTCGTACGTGACGGCTTCGCGGCGCGCCGCGCGGAAATAGATCGGGAAGAGCGCGGGCGAGCAATAGAGCAGCTTGTACCAGCGCGCGTTGACCTTCGGCGACAGATGATGGCGCTTCGGATCGGCCTCAGACGATCCCAGTTCCGCGTGGTGATCGAGGTGCCACCGCGTGAACTGGCTCGCCGAGAGGCCGCTCGGAACGGCGTAGAGGAAACCCAGCAGGCGCTCGGCGCTCGGGCGGCGCAACTCGAACACCGTGTGATGCACGACCTCGTGCAGGAGGACCGAGAAGTTGAAGATGGTGAAACCCTGGACGAGCGCCAGCGGAATCCACACGAGCGGGTGTGAGAAATGGACGAGGCCCCACGTCGCGAGGCCGAGAATGGCGAACTGGCGCGCGGCGACGAGCAGGTGACGTGCGGGCGATTTGTGGTGCAGCGCGCGCAGCGTTTCGCGCGACATCACCTGGCCCAGTTCGGCCCTCAGCGCCGTTGTACTCCGGCTGTAAAAGTGCGTCTTCACAGCAGTTGCCGCAATCTTTGACCCATTTCCACTATAACATGCGCGTCGCGGCCGGCACCGGAGCGCGCGGCGTGGCGACGTCCCAACCGCCCGAGCTGAGCGCTCGGACGCGAGCGACCCACGACGCGGCTCGTCACCACCGCAGCTTCCGCCGGATCGAAATTCAGCCGCAGATTCACGCAGATTCACGCAGAACAACCAGCCCGGCTTTGGCGCGGCCCTCCGCACTGTTATGATGAGCTAAGACAAGGAGTCGGCCGTGAGATCACGCCTGTCGCTCGTCGTCTTTTTTGCGCTGATCGTGCTCGTCGCGTGGCCGCGCGATGCCGCAGCCGATGCCACCGCGTTCCTCGGATTTACGACCACGCCCACCAACCGATCGGCGCGCGGTTTCGCGGTAGGGTTCGGCCTCCTGATCGTCGGGTTCGAGTTCGAGTACTCCGCCACCACCGAGGACCCGCCATCGGGCGCGCCGTCACTGCGCGCCGGATCGTTCAACGGGCTGCTGCAGACGCCGTTCGAGATTGCGCGCATGCAGTTCTACGCGACCGCGGGAGGCGGGGTCTATCGCGAGGTGCTGGGCACGGCGAGCGAGACGAACGTCGCGGTGAACACGGGCGGCGGGGTGAAGATCACGCTGGCCGGGCCGATCCGGCTGAGAATCGACTACCGCGTGTTCAAGTTGAGCGGCTCGCCGCTCTACTCGCACCCGCAGCGTTTGTACGCGGGGCTGAATCTCAAGTTCTAGGCTCCGGGCCCCGGACTCCAGGCGCGCGACGGGCTGCACGAAGGCCGAGAGCCGAATGCCAGGGCTGAAGGCGGGAAGCCGACCGGACACACGAAGGGCGGAACCCGACAGTCGCCGGCGTTCCACCCTTCGGCCCGATCCCTTGCGGACGACTGTTACTGCCCCATCCCCATGACCAGGTTCAGGTTGATGCGCAGCTGGCCCTTCGCATACGCGTCCGCGTATTTCTTGAAGATGTCGTTTGCCTCGGCCGGGAACCCCTCGCTCAGGATCGTGCCGACCGAGTAGTTGGCGCCCTTCACGACCGGGTCGAAGACAAATACGTAAAGCACCTGTCCTTCGCCAGCCGGATCCGGCGACTTGAAGATCTTCCAGCCCGCGGCCTGCTGCTTGCGCTCGGGCACGGCGCTCTTCTGGAGCGCTTCCTTCACCTTGGCCATGGCCGCTTCGAAATCCGCGGTCTTGTCGGCCTTGATGTAGTTCAGTTGGATGCCCGCATCGCCCGAGAACAGGATGCCGGCCGGAGCCTGCTGCTGCGGCGGCGCCTGCTGGGCAGCCGGATTCTGCGCGAAGACAACGCCGACCGACCCCAGGACGAACGCAAGCACGAACACCAGGCCGAGAGTCGCGTTCCGGTTTGGTGCAACCCAGGTCAATCGCATGCCGACCTCCTTGGCGAAGGGCTGTGAAAGGTTGTCTACTCTACCGTACCCTTGGCGTCAATGAAACTGATCATTACTTCATTCGACAGCAGCAGGCCGCGCGGGGACAGCCGCAGAGTGCCCGCGGGGGCCGCCCCGTCCGCCGGCTCCCGCACGAGCAGGCCCGCCTCGACGAAGCGCGCCAGGCGGTCGCCGTAACGCTCCCACACGTCGATGCCGTATCGCTGCTCCACCTCGTGCAGATCGAGGCCCGCGACGAGCCGCAACCGCATGAAGACCGCTTCCTGGAACCGCTCGGCGGGGGTCAGCTCGCGGCGCTCGGCGATGACCGGCGCGCCGCCATCCTCCAGGCCACGGACGTACATCTCGGTGGCCGACACATTCTTCCACCGCACCCCGTCCATTGTCGAGTGCGCTCCGCACCCGAACGCCAGCCACTCGCCGTCGGACCAGTATTTCAGATTGTGACGGCATGCGAGCCCGGGGCGGGAGAAGTTCGAGATTTCGTACTGCTCATAGCCCGCCGCGCCCAGTGTCTCGAGCGCCCGCAAGTACATGTCCGCCGCGTCATCGTCGGGCGCGAGCGACCAGCCGGAACGCGCCATCGCTTCCTTGAGCGGCGCGTTCGGGTAGAGTTCGAGCAGGTACAGCGAGGCGTGGGCCGGCTGCAGCGCGGCGAGCGCCCGCACCGAGAAGAGGCACTCGTCGATGGTCTGCTGCGGCAGCCACAACATCAGGTCCAGGCTGACGTTGTCGATGCCGGCCGCCCGGGTGGCGTCGAGCGCGGCGCGCGCGCGAGCCGCATCGTGGATGCGGCCGAGACGCCGCAACTCCTCGTCGCGAAACGACTGCACCCCCATGCTCACCCGGTTCACGCCGGCCGACCGGTACGCGGTCATTGCATCTACGGTCACGGTCTCCGGATTGGCTTCGAGCGTCACCTCGGCATCCGGGGAGAGCGCGAACGCCGAGCGGCAGGTATCGATGAGGCTGCCGATTTCATCCGGGGACAGCAGCGACGGGGTGCCGCCGCCGAAGTAAATCGTATCGGCCGCTCGCGCTGGCGATGTCGTCCGAGGTCCGAGGTCCGAAGTCCGAAGTCCGAAGGCCGAAGGCCCAAGGTCAAAGGCCGAAGGAAGACCGTCGGAGAGCGGACGCCCGGTGACCGGGTGTCGGCCGGCAGTCACGCGCTCCGACACGAACCTGATCTCGTCACGAAGGGCGCGAACGTAGCGGTCCTTGAGGCCTGCGTCGAACAGACCGCGGTTGAAATTGCAGTAGCTGCAAATGGACGCGCAGAACGGAACGTGGATGTAGAGACCGAGCGGGGGCATCTACCCCTGACTGCCGGCACGGCCGCCGGGCCACTTCAGATCGGCCTTTCCGTCGCCGTCGCGAAGTTGCGCACGAGCGGAGCCACGCGCCCGGGGCGGCAAGGTCACGTGGTGTCCCTTCTTCATCCGCTGCAGTTGCCAGAGCTTGAGCAGGTCCTCGCCGGTCGCGTTGGTCGGACGGTTGGGCGACCGATAGTCGCAGCCGTCGAAGTCGTAGAAGTCGCACATCTCGAACAGCCGCGAGTGAATCCGGTACCCGACGCGCTCGAGCAGCGAGTCGCCTTCGCCGGTCTGCTCCTTCTCCTCGTAGTTCGAGGTGAAGATGGTCGGCCTGCGTTCGTTGTACCTGGTGTTCACCACCAGGTTGAGCGTCTCCTCGACCCATTCCGAGGTCTTCTCGGCGCCCAGGTCATCGAGCGCCAGCAGGTCGGCCTCGAGGACGGGTCTCAGCACTTCCATCTCCGCCGTCTTCACCACGGGGTTGTAGGTGCTGCGGATCAGTTTCAACAGTTCACGCACGTCGTAGAACAGGCCGCGCGCGCCGGATCCGACGATCGCCTGCTTGAGCGCCGACACCGCCAGGTGGCTCTTGCCGATGCCGGGCGGCCCGATGAGCAGCAGGCCCTTGTCGACGACGGGAAACGCGTCGATGAACTTCTTCACGCCGGCGACGGCGCGCACCAGCATCTCGTTCGGGTAGGTGACGAAGTTCGACAGGTCGCAGTGCTGATAGCGCTTGGGAATGCGGGCGTCGGCCAGGCGGCGGCGGACGATTTCCTCGCGCCAGCAGTCGCAGCGCATCATGCGGCGCACGCCGTCCTGCTCGATCGCCTTCCACCCCGTGTCCTCGCACACCGCGCAACCCATGACACTGCTCCTTCTTTGGGTGGCGGGGACCCCTGCACCCCGCCAAGCTCGTCGCTCGCGGGCGGGGTCCCCGGCGCGTCAGCCGCGCGGGGGTGCCTGGGGGCCCACCGCCCCGCTCCGCTCCTCGCTGCTTGCGACCGGTCACCGCCCTAATTGAGGCTGCACCGCAGTTCGCGCGACTTCTGCGACCGCCGCAGTTTCCGCCGCGCGTGGCCTTCGAGCTGCCGCACGCGCTCGCGCGATACACCGAGCCGCAGGCCGGTTGCCTGGACCGTGAGCGGCTCGCCGCCGTCGAGGCCGAAACGCAGGTGCATCACCTCGCGCTCTCTCGGCGACAGCTCGAACAGCACGTCGCGCACCTGGTCGATGATCGCGTGGCGCACGGCCACGTCCTCGAACAGGTGAGCGTCGGGTTCGCACCCGCGGAACTGGTCGCCGTCCTCCGCGAACGAGGTCCGGTGCCCGGACGACAGCTCGCCGCCCTGCAGCGTGCGCGCGACCGGGGTCGTGCGCCGGGGCACGGCAAACACGCGGCCCTGGTCGGCGAGCGCGTGCATGATCGCCTGGCGGATCCACCACTGCGCGTAGGCGATGAATTCGAAATTGCGTTCGGGGTCGTACCGGCGCGCGGCTTCCATGAGCCCGAGGTTCGCTTCGTCGATCAGGTCCAGGAACACGACGCCGAGCCCGCGATACCGTCGCGCGTACCCGACGACGAACCGGAGATTCGATTCGACGAGGCGGCGGAACGCGTACTGATCGCGATGCCGGCGGATGCGACGGCCGAGATGCCGCTCCTCCGCCGAGGTCAGCGGCGGGAACGTGGAAATTTCACGCAGGTACGCCTGGAGGGTCTCGTCCTCGGCCCCGCGCGCCCTCTTCTTCACGGCGTCATCATACCCGAGGACGTGGCGAGTGACGAGATGCGTTCGGATCACGCGGGCTTGCGCGGCGCCCGCTCCTCGGGTTGGCCGGACGCGGCGGGCGCGTCCGGTGCCGCGGCACGCACCATCTCGGCGGGAGACGACTTGACGAGCGCCGTGCTCAGGCGCTGTTCCCAGTCGTCGATGCCGCGTGTCAGCTCGCCCTTGACGTATTCCATGAACTCGTTCACTTCCTTCTGCATCTGCTCGATCTTGCGCCGCATGTTCAGGATGATTTCCACGCCCGCCAGGTTCACGCCCAAATCGCGCGTGAGCGCCAGGATCGTTTCGAGCTGCTCGAGATCCTCTTCCGAGTACAACCGGGTGTTGCCTTCGGTGCGTGACGGCCGGAGCAGCCCCTCGCGCTCGTAGAGCCGCAACGTCTGTGGATGGATGTTGTACTTCTGCGCGACGGCGCTGATCATGTAGTACGCCTTGCCGGATGATCGCTTCGTCGCCACATTCCCCCCTCTTGACCCCGGACTCCGGACTTCGGACTCCGGACTTCGTGTTCAGTTCCCCCGCCGCCCCGACAGCCAGTCGACGCGCACGTCCTCGACGTTGATGCGCCCGAACTCCCGCAGGAGTTCCTTCGACCGTTCATCGAGCAACCGGGGAAGCACGACCCGCAACTCGACGATCAGGTCGCCCTTGCGCCCGTCGCGCGACGGCACCCCGCGCTCGCGCAACCGGAAGCGCTGGCCGGACTGCGTGCCCGGCGGGATGCGCAGCCGCGCGGCGCCTTCGAGCGTCGGGACGTCGATCTTCGTGCCGAGCGCCGCTTCATGCACCGCGACCGGCACCTGCAGCAACAGGTCGTCGCCTTCCCGCCGGAACAACGGATGCGGCAGGACCTGGACGGTCACGTAGAGATCGCCGCAGACCCCGCCCTTGCGCCCGCAGTGACCCTTGCCCGCCAACCGCAGGCGCGCGCCGTCGGCGGTCCCCGCCGGCACGCGCACGAGCATCGCCTCGGTGCGCGTCTCGACGCCCACCCCGCTGCAGCGGCCGCACGACGCCTGGCGCTGCCGCCCGGAGCCGCCGCAGTGCGGGCAGCTCCTGGTGAAGATCATGTGGCCGCGACCCGAGCGGATCGAGCCGGTGCCGCTGCAGTAGAGGCAGCGCGCGTCCGGCGTCCGCACGGCGCCCGATCCGCCGCACCCGGCACACGCGGCCAGGTGCGTCACCGTCAGGTGCCTGTCCGCTCCCCGGATCGCTTCGTCGAACGACACCTCGATATGCGTGTGCAGATCGGCGCCGCGCTCCAGATGATCGGCGGGAGTCTGAAACCCCCGCTGAAACACGTCGGCGAAGAGATCGCCGAAGGTGGATGCCCGCGGCCCCTCCACGGATTCGACCGAGAAATCGAATCCTTCGAACCCGACGGACTCGGACGGCTCGGGCGCGCCCACCGCGCCGCTCTCGTCGTAGCGCCGCCGGCGCACGGGATCGATCAGGATCTCGTGCGCTTCCGCAATCTGGCGGAACCGCAGCCCGGCCGCGCGATCGCCCGGATTGATGTCCGGGTGATACTTGCGCGCGAGCCTCCGGTACGCCCGCTTGATGTCAGCGGGAGATGCCGTGCGCTTCAAGCCGAGGATCACGTAGAGGTCCATGGTCGTGCGGCGGTCCAGCGGCCCACCCCCGCGCCGCAGGGGCGCAACACGTTGCGCCCCTACCCGCCTACTTCTTCCCCTCGTCCACCACTTCCGCGTCGATCACGTCGCCCTGGCCGCCGCCCTCCGGCGCCTTGCCGCCCGCCTGCGCGCCGGCCTCCGGACCGGACCCCGCCGGGCCGCCCGCGTCGGGCTGCGCGCCGGACTGCTGGTAGAGCGCCTCGGCCATCTTGTGCGACGCTTTCTGAAGTTCGTCGATCCCGGCCCGGATCGCCGCCAGGTCGTCGGCCTGCGTCGCCTGGCGCAGCGACGAGGTCGCCGCCTCGACCGGCCCGATTTCGGCCGCAGACAATTTCGCGCGGTTCTCGTTCACCGTCTTCTCGATCTGGTAGATCAGCCCGTCCGCCTGGTTGCGCGCGTCCACGAGCTCGCGCCGCTGCTTGTCCTCGTCCGCGTGCGATTCGGCCTCGCGCATCATGCGCTCGACCTCTTCCTTGTTCAGGCCGCTCGACGCCGTGATCGTGATCTTCTGTTCCTTGCCGGTGCCCCGGTCCTTGGCCGACACGTTGACGATGCCGTTGGCGTCGATGTCGAAGGTGACTTCGACCTGCGGCAGCCCGCGCGGCGCCGGGGGAATGCCGACGAGCTGGAACCGCCCGAGCGTGCGGTTGTCGCGCGCCATCGGCCGCTCGCCCTGCAGCACGTGCACCTCGACGCTCGTCTGGTTGTCGGCGGCCGTCGTGAACACCTCGCTCTTGCGCGTCGGGATCGTCGTGTTGCGCGTGATGAGCGTCGTCATCACGCCGCCCAGCGTCTCGATGCCCAGCGAGAGCGGCGTCACGTCGAGCAGCAGCAGGTCCTTGACCTCGCCCGCGAGCACGCCGGCCTGGATCGCGGCGCCGACCGCCACCACCTCGTCGGGGTTGACGCCCTTGTGCGGTTCCTTCCCGAACAGCTCGCGGACAATGGTCTGCACGCGCGGAATGCGCGTCGACCCGCCGACCAGCACCACCTCGTCGATCTTCGAGGAGTCCACTCCGGCGTCGACGAGCGCCTGCTTGACCGGGCCGACCGTCTTCTGCAGCAGGTCTTCGACCAGCTGCTCGAACTTCGCCCGCGTCAGTTTCATCGTCAGGTGCTTCGGCCCGTTCTGATCGGCGGTGATGAACGGCAGGTTGATGTCGGTCTCGGTCACCGTCGAGAGCTCCATCTTCGCCTTCTCCGCCGACTCCCTCAGACGCTGCAGCGCCATGCGGTCTTTGCCCAGGTCGATGCCCTCCGCCTTCCGGAACTCCGCGATGATCCACTCGATGATGCGCTGGTCGAGGTTGTCACCGCCCAGGTGCGTGTCGCCGTTGGTGGACTTCACCTCGACCACGCCCTCGCCCACCTCGAGGATCGAGATGTCGAAGGTGCCGCCGCCGAAGTCGTAGACCGCGATCGTCTCGTCCTTCTTCCGGTCGAGGCCGTAGGCCAGCGCCGCAGCGGTCGGCTCGTTGACGATGCGCATGACCTCGAGGCCGGCGATCTGGCCCGCTTCCTTGGTGGCCTGCCGTTGCGCGTCGTTGAAATAGGCCGGCACGGTGATGACCGCTTTCGTGACCGGCTCGCCCAGGTGATCCTCCGCGGACTGCTTGAGCTTCTGCAGGATCATCGCGGAGATCTGCGGCGGCGCCCACTCCTGTCCGCTGGCCAGCACCCGCACGTCGCCGTTGGGCACCTGGACAACCTTGTAGGGCACCATCTTCATTTCTTCGCTGACTTCCGAGTACTTGCGGCCCATGAACCGTTTGATGGAGAAGACGGTGTTCTCCGGATTGGTCACGGCCTGCCGCTTGGCGACCTGCCCCACCAGGCGCTCGCCACTCTTGGCAAACGCGACGACCGACGGCGTCAGACGATTTCCTTCGGCATTGGTGATGACAATCGGTTCGCCGCCTTCGATGACCGCAACGACTGAGTTGGTGGTGCCCAAATCGATACCGATGATCTTGCTCATGCTGTCGTCCTTCCGACGTCGGAACAGATGCTCGGGGCCCGGGAGCCCGAAGAGGCGCGCGACGGGCTATGACACCAGCTAATATAAAATCTGAGTGTCGTTTTGTCAACTTTTGCGACGCGCTGACGGGCCGACAACCTACGACCTGCCAGCGGTTTGTCAGTGCCGCCGGTGCCGGTCCTGCCGGTGCTATACTCACGGGTGCCAGCCTGCCTGCCCGCGTGCCTTCGTTTCACGGAGCGCGATTCCACCTCGGGGGTTCCCATGGCCCGCCGTCTCTTCCTGGTCATCGCTTTCCTGGCCATCGTGTGGTCTGCGGCCGGCGGGGTGAGAGCGCAGCAATCACCTGCACCGCCGGATGCGCCGCAGGCCTCGGTGGCGCCCTCCGACGCGCCGCCACCGAGTTACGACACGCCACCGGCAATCACCGTCGTTGACGGCACCGCCCGTTTGTCGCGCCAGGGGCAGGCCCAGGCGGCGGTGGCGAACATGCCGCTCATCGAGGGCGACCGTCTGACGACCGAAAACGGGCGCGTCGCCATCACCTTCCCCGATGGATCGTTGCTGCACCTGGATCGAAACACGACGCTGGATTTCCTGTCGCTGAACCTGATGCGCCTGCTCGATGGCCGCGTGATCCTGGTGGCGGCCGGTCGCGGCGGCGAACGCCCGGCCCTCGACTACCAGGTGGACGCGCCTGCCGGGTCGGTGCGCGTGCAGGCAGCCGGCGAGTACCGCGTCTCGACCTCCGCGGGTGAAGTGGAGCTGGACGTGGTGACCGGGAACGCCGCGCTCGCCACCGATCAGGGCAGCGTGGACGTGGAGGCCGGCGAACGGTCCTTCGCGCGCGACGGCGGGGCGCCCGGCGATCCCCAGGCGTTCAACTCGGCGCGTCTCGACGCGTTCGACCAGTGGAGCGAGGGGCAGCGCGAGGCCGACGTGGGCACCCAGTCGGCGCAATACCTGCCGTCGGAGCTGGACGCCTACGCGGGCACGTTCGATCAGAACGGACGCTGGGACAACGTCGAGGGGTACGGCAACGTCTGGTATCCGACGGTGAGCGCGGGCTGGCGGCCCTACTACAACGGGTACTGGGACTACGTCGGCCCGTACGGATGGACGTGGATCGGCTCCGACCGGTGGGCGTGGCCGACGCACCATTTCGGCCGCTGGGGATTCCGCGCCGGGTCATGGTTCTGGGTCCCGGAACGGCACTGGGGTCCCGCATGGGTTTCCTGGGGCTTCTCGCCCGGTTTTCTCAGCTGGTGCCCGCTCGATTTCTACAACCGGCCGATCGTGAGCCTCTTCTTCGAGAGCGGCTTCCGCGGACACCGCGGGTTCTTCGATCCGTGGCTCGCGTGGACGGTCGTCCCGCGGCACCAGTTCGGCCGCGGCGTCCGCGTGGCGAACTTCGCGGTCTCCGGCGGGCGGCTGGCGGAGTCGGCGAGAAATGAGTTCGTCGTGAGGCGGTCCGGCCCCGAAGCGCCGTTCGCGGCTGGGCGCCGCACGGTCCAGGGTGTCGGAGGCAGCGCCCGTGCGACGGCGCGCGCGCTGCCGAGTGTGACGATGCAGTCCCGCCCGCGCGATTCGGCATTCGCCTCGTCTTTCACTGCCGGTGCCTCCGGGCGGGCGATGCCCCGCAGCCTGTCGGGCGGTGGGCCAACCTCGGTGTCGCCACGGCGCGACTCGCGGTCGTTGTCCTTCTCCACCGGTCCTGGCGCCTCGCAGCGCAACGATCGTCCCGGCGTGGCCGGCCGTCGTGATCTGGCGTCGCCGGGGACGATGCCGCGCGGTTCGGTGAGGTCGATGTCGCCGTACGAGAACCGGCCGCCCTCGTCTTATTCTCGTTCGCAGTCATCGGCGCAGCCGCGCAGCTACCAATCGTCGCCGTCGCCTTCGTCGCGCGCACCCGGGGCGTTCGCACCGCGCGACATGCCGTCAGCGCGTCCGCGCGGCGACATGTATTCGTCGCCGCGATCCGGCGCGCCGCAGATGGCGCCTGGCCGCCCGCGTGGCGAGACCTACTCTGCGCCGCGGTCTTACTCGGCGCCGCCGACGCGTGGCAACGCGTACGCCGCGCCGCGCTATTCGGCGCCGGCCTCACCGCGTTACTCGGCGCCCTCACCGCGTTACTCGGCGCCGCCGGCCTACTTTGCCCCGCGCAGCTACTCCGCGCCGCGCTCGATGTCGCCCGGCTCGTCCGCGCCCTCGCGCTCGGGCGGGGGATCGGCGCCTTCGTCGCGACCGGCCCCGTCCGGATCCAATCGCGGTGGCGGTGGCCGCGGGCGGCCCCGGTCAGAGTAGAATCAGCACGTGCCGCATGTGGTCATCCGGGTGGCGCGACGGGCCGGGCTCGTTGCCCTGTTCGTCGCCGCCGCCCTGCTCGGGATCTTCAGCGGAGTCTTCTTCGCGTACGCAGGCGACCTGCCGCAGATTGCCGCCCTGGACGACTACACGCCCGGCACGATCACGCGCGTCTACGCCGCCGGCGGCGAGGTCATCGGCGAGTTCGCGACCGAGCGCCGCGTCATCATCACCTACGGCGACATCTCCCCGAAGCTGCGCCAGGCCATCATCTCGGCGGAAGACGCGGATTTCTACCGCCACGCCGGCCTCAGCATCCCGCGCATCGTCATGACGGCCGTCAAGGACGCGCTCGAGCGCCGCATCGCCGGCGGCGCGAGCACGCTGACGCAGCAGCTTGCGCGCAAG
Source organism: Acidobacteriota bacterium (assembly GCA_003170135.1). Taxonomy (GTDB): domain Bacteria; phylum Acidobacteriota; class Vicinamibacteria; order Vicinamibacterales; family Fen-181; genus Fen-181. Next base: position 124,027 of record PMZR01000053.1, on the reverse strand, counting down.
CTGTTCCTCACGCCCGAAAAATCGATGGAGCGGAAGGTCAAGGAGGCGATCCTCGCCGTCCAGATCGAGAAGCGCTACACGAAGCCGGAAATCCTGACGCTCTATTGCAACAAGATGTATTTCGGGCAGGGCGCGTACGGCGTCGAGGCGGCCGCGCGGCTCTATTTCAACAAGTCGGCCAGGGACGTGAACGTCGAGGAAGCCGCCCTGCTCGCGGGCATCCTGCAACTGCCCAACCGTCAGAACCCGGTGGCGAACCCGAAGTGGGCGCGCCAGCGCCGCAACTACGTGTTGGAGCGGATGGCGGAGGAACGCTACATCACGCAGGCCCAGGCCGACGAGGCCAAACAACGGCCGATCGAACTGCGCAACCACATGTCGGACCAACCGTCGATCGCGCCCTACTTCGTCGAGGAAATCCGGAAGTACCTCGAGGAGAAGTACGGCGCGAAGCAGTTGTACGAGAAGGGGCTGTCGGTGCAGACGGCGCTCGACTACGACCTGCAGGTGGCGGCGAACCGCGCCCTGGACGAGGGCCTGAGGCGACTCGACAAGCGCCGGGGCTGGCGGCACGCGAAGCGGAACATCCTGGCGGAAGGCCACGCGCTCGACAGCTTCACGCTCGACCGCTGGTCCCGTCCGATCGCCGTCGGCGACATCGTGCCGGCGGTCGTTGTCGCGGTCGGGGGCGGACCGCGCGTCGCCGAGAGCGGCGCCCGCCGCGCGCCATCGCCGGCCGGAGCCCGCGTGCGGGTCGGGACCTATCACGGGGACCTGTTGAAGGACGGCTTTGCCTGGACGCGGCGCACGTCGGCCGCCGAGGTCGTGAAACCGGGCGACCTGATTGACGTGCGGATCACGAAGCTGGACGAAACGACCCACACGGTGGGCTGCGCGCTCGAGCAGGAACCGATCGTCGAAGGCGCGTTCGTGGCCGTGGACAACCACACCGGGCAGATCAAGGCAATGGTCGGCGGCTACAGCTTCGCGCGCAGCAAGTTCAACCGCGCGGTGCAGGCGTATCGCCAGATGGGATCGGGCTTCAAGCCGATCGTCTACACGGCCGCCATCGACCGCGGCTTCACGCCGACCACGATCCTGCTCGACACGCCCGTGACCTACTCCGGCGGCCCGGGCCGGCCGCCCTACACCCCGCACGATTACGACGGGAAATTCGAAGGCGCCATTACCCTGCGCCGCGCGATCGAGCAGTCACGCAACGTGCCGGCCGTCCGCACGACCGAGCAGGTGACGCCGCAGCGGGTCATCGAGTATGCGCGCCGCTTCGGGTTCCAGGCGCAGATGGAACCGTACCTGTCGCTCGCGCTCGGCGCCTCCGACGCGACGCTCGTCGAGACGGCCAGCGCCTTCTCGGCGTTTCCGAACCAGGGCGTGCGCATGCGCCCCTACACGATCACGAAGATCGCCGACCGCGACGGGAACCTGCTCGAGGAGAACCGGCCCGAGCCGCACGAGGTGATCCGCGCCGACACCGCTTTCATCATGACGAACCTGCTGCACGGCGTCGTGCAGCGAGGCACCGCGGCCAGCGCCGCGTCGCTCGACTGGCCGCTCGGCGGCAAGACCGGCACGACCAACGATTTCGGCGACGCGTGGTTCACCGGGTTCGATCCGAACCTGACGGCGGCCGTGTGGATCGGCTTCGACGACAAGAAGCCGCTGGGGCCCTCCGAGACCGGCGCGGTGGCCGCGCTGCCGATCTGGATCGAGTTCATGAAGACCTACATCGCCAAGCGCTGCGACCGGCAGAACCCGCCCACCTTCCAGGCGCCACCGAACATCGTCTTCCTGCCCGTGGACCGGGCGTCGGGCGCGGTCACCGTGGCCGGCGCTCCGAACGCGATTGTCGAGGCGTTCATCTCCGGCACCCAGCCCGGCGGCAGCCTGGGGCCGGATCGGTAGCGAACGGCAGTCATCTCGCAGTTTGCAGCTAATGGAATCCCCGCGCGAGTCGCGGAGCGCGGGCGCAGCCGCGGCCCTCGACGAGCCGTCGGTCGTCGGGGAAAACGCCGCGACGCCACGCCGCTTTCCGGGCTTGGACCGCCAGCAGCCTCCAACGGCTTGGTGTGCGGGAGTGGGCGCCGGTCGGCCGCCGGGGAAAGCGTCGTGTCGCCCGTCGTTTTCCTGATTGACCGCCGACGACCTCCAAGACTCGTCGCTGGCCGCGGCTGCGCCCGCGCTGCGCGACCATGGCGACACCCATAGATATTGCGAACTGTCGACGACGCGGTCTTCACGTCCGCGACGTGCGTGTCACCGCCGACCCGGTGATGTAGGTCTCCAGGTGCTGGATGGTCAACTCCTGCTCGTCGATGATCGACTTGACCGCGTCCCCGATGCTGACGAGTCCGACCAGCTTCGAGTGATCGAGCACCGGAAGGTGGCGAATGTGCTTGTCGGTCATCACCGCCAGGCATTCCTCCACGGTCTGCTCCGGCGTCACGTAGTAGAGCGCCTGGGTCATCAACTCGCCCACGGTCGTCTCTCGCGACGTCCTGCCTCGCAGCACGACCTTGCGCGCGTAATCGCGCTCCGAGAAGATCCCTTCCAGCCTTTCCTGGTCCACCACGAGAACGGCGCCGATGTCCTTCTCCGCCATCAACTCGAGCGCTTGATAAACGGACGCTTGCGGCCCAATCGTCCAGGTTCCCGGTCGCTTCGAACGCAAGAGCTGGCCGACGGTGCTCATACAGCCTCCCCTTCGTGACTTATCGCCGTGGTTCCGCAAACACAGCTATACCCCGCCGCAGGCGTCAAACCGACAAGCAAGAACAGGCGCAGTCGTCCTTGCCGGATCCAGCGCTGAATGGGACAGATGGGCTTCCACTAGTCTTCGTCGGGGCGAGGCTGGCCGAGCGTCCCGGCGGCTTTCTGTTTGAGATAGGTCTTGATGAACATGTCGATGTCGCCGTCGAGCACGCGGTCGACATCGCCCATCTCTTCCTTCGTGCGGTGGTCCTTGATGAGCCGGTAGGGGTGGAGCACGTAGCTCCGGATCTGGCTGCCGAAGGCGATGTCTTTCTTTTCGCCGCCGAGCTGGTCGAGCCTGGCCTGCTGTTCCTTCATCTTCAGGTCGTAGAGCCGCGACCGCAGCACCTTCATGGCGGAATCGCGGTTCCTCCCCTGCGACCGCTCGTTCTGGCAGGTCACGACGATGTTGGTGGGCAGGTGCGTGATGCGCACGGCGGAGTCGGTGACGTTGATGTGCTGGCCGCCATGCCCGCTCGACCGGTACGTGTCGATGCGCAGGTCCTTCTCGTCGATCTCGACTTCCACGTCCTCGGGCAATTCCGGCCAGACGAACACCGACGCGAACGAGGTGTGGCGGCGCGCCGCCTGGTCGAAGGGCGAGATGCGCACGAGCCGGTGCACGCCGGCCTCGGCCGACAGCATCCCGAAGGCGTAGTCGCCCGCGACCGTGAACGTGACGCTCTTGAGCCCGGCCTCGTCACCGGGCTGGAAGTCGATGACGTCCCGCTTGAACCCGCGGCGTTCCGTCCATCGCAGGTACATGCGCAGCAGCATCTCCGCCCAGTCCTGCGACTCGGTTCCTCCTGCGCCGGGATGGATGGTGACGATGGCGTTCTTGCGGTCGTGCTCGCCGCCGAGCACCTTCTTGGTTTCGGCGGCCTCGACCTCCACGGCGAGCACGTCGAGGGCCGCCGACAGCTCCGCCAGCACGTCCTCGCCCTGGCTGGCCCACTCGGCCAGCACGGTGAGATCGTCCTCGCGCTTGCGGATGCGATCGATGAGGTCGCGCTCTTCCTCGAGGCGGCGGCGGCGTTGGAGGACCTTCTGCGCCTCGGCCTGGTCCTTCCAGAAATCAGGAGATGCCGCGCGCGCTTCGAGCCTGGTCAGCTCCTCGGCAGGGTGGGAGGCCTCAAAGATAACCTCGAAGTTCGGCCGAGCGCTTCACGAGGTCCTGGTAGCGGCGTGTGAGTTCGTCGAGAACGAAAGCCATAGAAGGTCAGTATACAGGAATGGAGGCTGGCGGCCTTTGGCAGAATCGGAGTCCGCGGGTGTCAGTTACACGAGCACGGGCGCGGACCGCAGCCGCGCCCGCACTCGGCGATGGCGGTCCCTCACATGGCAACGGCGAGTTCTCGAGCGCGCATGGAAACGGATACAGGGGTCGGGACCGTACGAGCGCCAGCCGAGAGCAGGGTCGCCGCACACGAACCTACGGGGGCGACCGCCGATCGCCGATCACTTGGCCACACACGCGCTGAACCAGTCCAACCAATCCGAGAGGACATCCGAGGCCGTCTGCTGGCGCGGCGCAAGCGGATCCATGCGGAACGATGGCTGGCTTGAGCGACGCCCTGGTCTGGGCGCTCAGCTCGCTCCACGCCCGCTCGCGGCCGTCCGGCGCGAGCGACATGAACTCACGGTATGTGATCGTGCCCGACGACACGTTGGCCGACTGGCGGGCCACGACGCCGGTGCTGCCGAAGGCGAGGACGATGAGAACCAAATAGAGGGATGCTCGCACGGCGACCTCCTCTCGGGCGATCTCGATCCGGACGGTCGCGCCGTCCGGATCAATTATCGACGGTCCCTCGCCCCGGCGCGACAGGGCGCAGCGTGATCGCGCGACGTTCGGCGGCGCGAAGAGTGACGCGCGTGGCTGCCAGCCGGACAGCGTCAAAGAACGACGGGACGACCCAGGGCTCACCGCTCGCGCGCCCGAGCGCGACCGCAAGGTAGGCACCCGGCGGAAGTCCGGTGACGCTGAAATGCGCGGTCCGATCGGCGGTCGCCACCTGGAAACGACGCGATTGCCGGTCCCACCTCTCCGCCTCCGAGGGGAACACCAGCACGATCGACCCTTCCGGGAAGGAGCAGGACTTCGGCGGCGGCCGGTTGGCCGCCCGGCCGCAAGACTGTCCCGCCGACCCGGTACGTTCAACGAGTCCGATGGAGTAAGTCACATTCGAAGAGCCACGAGGTCGGTCTCTTGGCCGGCCATCCCTCAGTCCTGTCGAGGGAGTGCCCTGTACTTACAAGAACGATCCAGAAGCTCAAAAGTGTGAAAAAGAATCGTGCCAACTCTGAAATCGTGCAGAAGGACAGGAAGCGGGGAGAATGCAATCTGACCGCGCCCTTAGCGGCGCCGGCCGGCAAAAATCGCGGCCACGAGCGCGACGAACGTCAGCATGGCGGCCACGTACGCCACCAGATCGCCGATTCGCGCGTAGAGCGTCAAGCCGGTCAGCGTGCGGACCTGGCCAACCAGCACGGCCGGCTCGAACAGGCGCGACTGCTGCAGCACGCGCCCGTAGGGATCGACGATGCCGCTGATGCCGGTGTTGGCCGACCGCACCAGGTACCGGCCCTCCTCGATGGCCCGGAGGCTCGCCTGCTCGAAGTGCTGGTACGGGGCCGACGAGGAGCCGAACCACGCGTCGTTGGTGATGGTCGTCAGCAACTCGCTGCCCGCGAGCACGACGCGGCGGACCAGGTCGGGATACACGATCTCGAAACAGATCGCGGTGCTCGCTGGGTGGCTCCCGAACGGCAGGAGCACCGCCTGGTCCCCCGGCGAAAAATCGGAGACCGCCTCGACCAGCGGTGCCGCAAAGAAGAACACCTGCTTCAGCGGCACGTACTCGCCGAACGGCACGAGATGCATCTTCCGGTACACCGCCAGCGTGCGGCCATCCGGGCCCACCAGGAACGCCGCGTTGTAGTACCGGGGCGGCTGACTCCGTTCGATCTGATCGCTGCCCACGAGGATGTACGTGCTGGTCTGGACCGCGAGGCCGCGGATACTGTCACGGACGAACGGATCCTCTTCGAAGAGAAAGGGCGTGGACGATTCCGGCCAGACGATGAGGCGCGCCCCGCGCGACGCGGCCTCGCGGGTGAGCCGCAGGTAGCGCTGGAAGATCGCGGAGGCGCGCGTCGCGTCCCACTTCTCGTCCTGCGGCACGTTGCCCTGCACGGTCCCGACCAAAAGCGACGTGCCCTCGTGAACGAGTCGGTTGTCGTTCAGGCGCAGCGTGCCCCAGACCGACGTGGCGACGACGCAGCCGATCGCGACCGAGACCGTCAGGACGCGCGACCGCAGCGAGCGCGCGAACAGCAGGTAGGCGAGCGCCGCGTTCACCGTGGCCACGAGCGCCGACAGCCCGAATATGCCGAACACGCTGGCCAGCTGCGCGATCTGCAGCGCGCGCGCCTGGCTGTAACCGAGGAGCACCCACGGAAAGCCGCTGAACAGGTACGCTCGGCCGAATTCCGTCGCGACCCACACGGCCGGAGACAGCAGGAGCGCCACGGGGCCGAACGCCGCCAGCAAGCGGCTGCACACCAGCGCGAACAGCGCGGGATAGAGCGCCAAGTAGGCCACCAGCACGAGCGCGACGGCGATCGAGACGAACCAATTGAGCCCGCCGTAGGTCCGCATCACGTCGCCGACCCAATACAGCGTGCCCGCGAAATACACGACGCCCGTGAGGAGACCGAGCAGGAAGGATCGCAGGGACCGGCCGATCCCTCGCCGGACCGGCGCGCCGGAAGCGGTGGTCGCCAGCGCGGCAAGCAGCGGCGCCAGCGCAATCCACGCGAGGCCGGGCTGGCCGAAGCGGGGAAAACTCAGGGCAAGGAGAACGCCGGAGACGAGAGCTAGCGCGTAATCCAGGGCTTGAACTGCTCTTCTTTTTCGAGCCGCCGCTTCACCGCGTCGGCTTCGCGCGGCTCCTTGAACTTGCCGACTCTGACGCGGAACATGCCGCCAGCCGCGGCCGGCGTCAGCACGTAGGCGGCGTAACCTTTCGAGATGAGCCGCCTGGCAATGGCCTCGGCCTGGCTCCGTTCGCCGAGCGCCGCCACCTGCACGACCAGGCCGTCGCCGGGCGGCTCGCCCGGCACGTCCGCTGCGGCGCTGGAAGGCGCCGGCGCCGGGGAATCCGCTGCCGCAGGCTTCTGCGCTGCCGCTTGGACGGCCGGCTTCCCTCCTGCCAAATTCCCGAGCGCCGGTGCCGGTGCCTTCTTCGACGTCTGGGCCGGCGGCGTCCCGCCTCCCGCCGGCGAATCAGGCGCCACCTCCTCGGCCGGGGGCGCGGGCGGCATTGCCGGTGGCGCGGCGGGCGCGTTCGCCGCCGCGCTGGCCGGAGCCGGCGTACCCACGGGCGCGCCGGTGTCGGCCGCCGCAGGACCGGCGCTGGCCGGCTCGATGGCGGCCGTCGCGGGTCCGTTGCGCACCCCGCGGCCGACCATGACGCCACACAGGAAGATCACGACGGCGACGACCGTCGTGGCCATGAACAGAAAAATGAGCTGCTTTCCGTTCAGCTGGATCTCGCGGAACCCGTCGTCTGATGCCATGGTGATGCTTTTACTGGCCCGCGCTTCCCGGTTCCTTCGCCGGCTGTGCCTTGACGAGGAGGTTCAGCAGTTCGATGGGCAATGGGAAGATGATCGTCGAATTCTTTTCGGAGGCAATCTCGGTAAGCGTCTGCAGGTAACGCAGCGTGATCGTCACCGGTTCGGTGGCAATGATGGCGGCGGCATCCGCCAACCGTCGCGACGCGGCATATTCGCCCTCGGCGTGGATGATCTTAGCACGCTTCTCGCGCTCGGCTTCGGCCTGGCGCGCGATCGCACGCTGCATGTCGGGCGGCAGATCCACGTGCTTCACTTCGACGGCCGATACCTTCACGCCCCACGGGTCGGTGTGCAGATCGAGGATCTGCTGCAGCCGCTGGTTCAGCCGCTCCCGCTCCGACAGCAGGTCGTCGAGCTCCACCTGCCCGAGCACGCTCCGGAGCGTGGTCTGGGCAAGCTGGGACGTGGCGTAATGGTAGTTCTCCACTTCGACGATCGCGCGCCGCGGATCGATCACGCGGAAGAAGACGACCGCGTTGACCTTCACCGACACGTTGTCCTTGGTGATCACGTCCTGCGGCGGCACGTCCATGACGATCGTCCGCAGGCTGACGCGCACGATCCGGTCGATCGGCGCGAACACCAGAATGACGCCCGGGCCCTTCGGCTGCGGCAGCAGCTTGCCGAGCCGGAAGATGACGCCCCGCTCGTACTCGGTGAGGATCTTGATGGAACTGATCACGTAGAGGACGACGATCAACACGAAGATCAGGACCGGCATGACGGCTCCTTGCATGAGTCCACTGCGAGGCGATTCGGGCTACGCCCCGGTTTCGACGTTCATCCTTCCGACGGCGGAACATCCGAACGCCGGACCGCCGTCTGACTGCTGCCTGCGGACGTCGGATCGTCTCCGGCCGCCGGTGGCGGCGTGCCCGCGGCTTCCCGTCGCACCGTCAGCGTCAGGCCGTCCACTGCGGTGATTCGCACGGTGTCGCCCTCGGCGACCGGCGCCGGCGAGGTCGCTCTCCAGATCTCGCCGTGCGCAACAACGCGGCCGATGCTGCCCGGCTCCAGCGCACTCGTTGCGCGCCCGAGTTCGCCAATCATCCCGGACGCGCCCGTCGTGGGCCGGCGGCGTTGCGACGCGATGGTCAGGCGCACCAGGAACGTCAGAATCACGCTCAAGGCGAGCACCACGGGCAGGATCACGTTGAGGCTCACGCGCAGCTCCGGCGCCGGCGAGCTCATCAGGATCATCGAGCCGAGCGCCAGGGCAATGAGGCCGCCCGCGCTGAGCAGCCCGTAGCTCGCCACCTTCAGCTCGAGCACGAACAGCATGATGCCGAACAGGATCAGCAGGATGCCGGCGTAGTTGACCGGCAACACCTGGAACGCGAAGAAGGCGAGCAACAGGCAGATGCCGCCAGCCACGCCCGGGAGCACCGCCCCGGGATTCCACAGTTCGACGGTGAGACCGAGCAGGCCCAGCGTGAACAGGATGTAGGTGATATTCGGGTGGGCAATGGCGCTCAGCACGCGCTGCCGCCAGTTCATCTCGGACTCGACGATGGTGGCTCCCGCCGTGTGCATCACGATCGTGCTGCCGTCGAAGCGCCGGACCGTCCGGCCGTCGAGCTTGTTGAGCAGGTCCCGGACGCTCGTCGCCTCGAAGTCGATGAGCGGCGGCGAGGCCGACAACGCTTCTTCGTCGGTGAACGCGCGGCTCTCCTTCACGGCCGCGTCGGCGAGCGTCGCGTTGCGTCCCCGCTTCTCGGCAAGGGTCCGCGCGTAGGCCGCCACGTCCTCGGCCGCCTTCTTCGCCATCGTCGCATCCATCGTCTCGCCCGCGCCCGCCACCGGGTGCGCGGCGCCGATGTGCGTGCCCGGCGCCATGACGGCGACGTCGGCGGCGATGGTCAGCAGGAAGCCCGCCGACGCGGCGCGCGCGCCCGACGGCCCCACGAAGACGACGACCGGCGTCTTCGACGCGATCATGCGCGAGATGATGTCGCGCGTCGAATCGACCAGGCCGCCCGGCGTGGCCAGCGTGAAGACGACCGCCGCCGCGTGGGCGTCGTTCGCCCGGTCGATCGTCTCGATCATGTATTCGGCCGAGACCGGGTGAATGATGGCGTTGACGTTCGCCGTGTAGACAACGGGAGTTTGAGCGGCCGGCGCAACTCCGGCGAGCGCGAACAGGGGAAAGGCGACGACCGGCGCGAGGAGCAGGAGGACCGGGAGCAGTCGCGCGACGTGTTTCATGAACACCTCGCCCCGAGGGAGCAACGTCGCGGTTGATTATATGCCAGTCACGGGGCTTTCGCCCTCTCTCCGCGTAACGCGCCGGTTACTGGCCGATTCGCTCGAGCAGCTTTTTCGCGTCGGCCGACTGCGGATCGAGCGTGAGGGCGCGCTGGACCTCGGTGCGGGCGGCCGGGAGGTCCTTGCCCTGGATATACGCCTCGGCCAGCGCGAGATGCGCGCCCACGGTCTCCTGGCTCCACAGCGAGATCTTCAGTTCGTCAACCGCGTCGCGCAGGCGCCCGCCGCGCAGGTAGATCCGTCCGAGCAACAAGTGGGATTCCGAATCGTACGGTGAGAGGTAAATGGCGCGTTTCAACTCCGCGGTGGCCTCGCGGTCGGTCTCGTGCTCGAACAGGATCCTGCCCTGCTCGAGATGAAACCTGGCGAGGTCCTGCTGATCCTTCTGCCCGGCCGTCTGAAACGCGAGGTCGCCGCGCGCCAGCAGCGACGTGTCGAGATCGTCCTTCACGCGCTCCAGCCCTCGCGGCACCGGATCGTTCGCCGGGCGCTTGTCCCACTCGGCGTAGCGGGACGACAATCGCCGCGCCAGGTCCTTCTCGCGGCCGCCCTCGGTCGCGGCGCCGTTGGCGGCGAGCGCCGCGCCGAGCAGGTAGTGCGCGTCGCCATCGGCCGGGTTGCCGCGCACGGCTTCGCGCAGCCAGTAGACGGCGGCCTGCAGATCGTGCTCGAGCAGGTACGCGTATCCGAGATTGAAGGTGTAGTCGGCGTCGTCGTTGTCGAGCTTGCGGGCTTCGTTGAAATAGAAACTGGCGGCACTGCCGGACCCCGACGTCCAGCGCTGCAACTGGACGACGCCGAGATTGTTGAAAATCGCAGGCGCCGGCCGTTCGGCGCCCAGCGTGCGCAGGGTGTTGAACGACTGATCGTACTGTTTCAGCTGCAGCTGGGAGAGCGCGGCGAGGAACCTGGCACGGCGGAACGAGGAGGATTTCTCGGGGACCTCGAGCACCGCGGCCAGCGCCTTGGCATGGTCGCCCTGCGCGACAAACACCTGCCAGAGCGCGAGGCGCGCCGCGTCGTAGTCGGGATAGCTCTTGAGCGCCGCCTGGAGGAACTTCACCTGCGCCGCGCCGGTCTCGGCGATGAGGCCCTTGATGTAGCTCTCGAACGCCGGCAGCGGAGCGTGGCTCTTGTCGGTGTGCGTCGGCGGCGCGATCAACATCGGGAACAGCCGGATGATCATCCGGTCGAAGATGTGGAACAGGTCGGCGAGCGGCGCCCGTTCGGTCATCTCGGGCTGCATCCGCCCGGAGTCGAGCCGGATGGTGCGCGCGCGCACGTTCAGGGTGTCGCCGTCGAGCGCCAGCGAACCGATGACGACCCACGAGGCGCCGAGCAGCTGGCCGAGCCGGATGACCGTCGCGTCGCTGAGGTTTGCTCCAACCGGCACGCCGAGCCGCTCGAACGCCTTCACGCGTTCCTCGCGGCCGATCGGCGTCGCGCCGCAGGCGCGCAGATCCTCGTTGAGCACGACGGCCGACGCTTCCCTCAGCCAGAAGAGCTGCCCTGCGCCCGAGGGATTCTCGAATGGCATGACCAGCACGCGGTCGATCGCCGCGGTCTGCGGGTCGGACACGACGAGCGACAGGCCCCGCGCGTCAGGCCGCAGGGCCGCGGGCCCTGCCGCCACCACCAGCGCCAGCAGCGCCAGCGCGGCCGCGCTCTTCGTCTTCATTCGGACCTCAGAAACTGGCGGGACGCGTCCTTCGCGGGGCGTGTCCCATGCACCGCGATCGCCACGAGGCAGCCGGGGTCGCCGACCGCCCGGCACTCGGTGACCCGCGCCTGGGCCTGGAGGTCGAACAGCAGGAACACCCGCGCGATGGCGCTGGCGTAGTACCGGCACAGCGGCTCGACCGAACGGTCGCGGACCCCGCAGAAGATCGATCCGCGAATGGTCACCCGGCCGGCGCCCCGGCGCAGCCTGACGACCGCATGGCTGCTCATGTAGGCTCGCTGAATGAGGCGTCGCGAGACCTTCATCGCGTACTGGGCGCGCAGCGCGGCCGGCAGCCGGCGGATCGTCCACCGCTTCACGCGCGACATCTCCGCCACGGTCCACTCCGCGGCGTACTCGCCCGCGCGATCGGTGATGAGATCGTAAGCCCCCTGCTCGCGCCGGAGGAAGCTGAGCACGGCGAGCAGCGGGGCAAGGCCGATGGTCCCGTTCCGCAGCCCGGTCGGGTTGAGCCAGTTCTCGTAGAACTCGAGCCGCGAAGGAAGGAGATCGGCGATTCCCTGATGGAGACTGGCGACGAGGACGCGCCCGATACCGGCTTCCGCCATTTTTTGCTAAGGTAGCTGATCTACATGCCGTGGAGTGCCGCGATCATCGCCGGTGGACCTGCCAGCCGGCTCGGGGGCAGGAACAAGAGCAGCCTGCCCGTGGGCGGGCGCTCGATCCTCGATCGCCAGATCGCGGCGCTTCGTCCCCTGACCGATCGCATCGCAATTGTCGCCAACACTCCCGCCCGATTCCGCGCCTCGGGACTGCCCGTGGTCCGCGACGTGCTGCCCGGCGCGGCCGCGCTCGGCGGCATCTACACGGCACTCACCCGCGCGACGACGGATTACGTGCTCGTCATCGCGTGCGACATGCCGTTCCTGACGGCACGCTTCCTCGAGCATCTCGCCGGTTGCGCCGAAGGTGCCGACCTGGCGATCCCGCGGCCCCCGGACGGCTATCAACCCATGTGCGCATGTTACGCGCGCACGTGCCGGGAGCCGATTCGAAAGCGCATTGCCCTTGGAACGCTCCGCATCCAGGATCTCGTCGCCGACGTCCGGACGCGTGAAATCGGCCCGGACGAGCTCGCGGCCTTCGATCCGGACGGGCTGCTGTTCTTCAACGTGAACACGCCCGCCGACTACGAGCGCGCGCAACAGCTGGCCGAGCGCTACGACGTCCGGCCTGACGCTCCCGACGATCGTATCACGCAGCGCGGCCGGCCGGCCGCAACCAAACCCGGCGCGCCGCGCTAGCCGCGGGCCTCGCCGACCACACGTCAACGAGCCCTCTGTCCGGTTGTTCGCAGCCGTTCCACGAGAGACAAGCAGACCGATGATACTCCCGATTCACGATCGTATCCGCGCCGCCACCCTCGACGCCGTCGAGCGCCTCTACGGCCTGGACCGTGCCACCCTGCCGCCCGTCGTCGTGGACTATGCGCCCAGTCGCGACCTGGGCGACCTCGCCGTGCCGATCGCCTTCGATCTGGCCCGCCGGCTGCGCAAGGCGCCCCGGCTGATCGCGCAGGAACTGGCCGGCTCGGTCGGGGCGGTGCCCGGCGTGGCTCGCGTCGAAGCCACCGCGTCGGGGTACGTGAACTGGTTCCTCGACCGACCGCAGTTCCTCGTCGAGCGATTGATGGCCGCGGCGCCGGACGGTCGGCCCCAAGCGGCGCCCGCGCAGCCGGAGAGCGGACGGGCGACGCCGGCCAAGACGATCGTCGAACACACCGCCATCAACCCGAACAAGGCGGCGCACATCGGCCACCTGCGCAACTCGGCGCTCGGCGACACGCTCGGCCGGCTGCTGCGTTTCCGCGGCGTGCCGGTGGAGATCCAGAACTACATCGACGACACCGGCGTGCAGGTTGCCGACGTGGTCGTCGGCTTCCGCGAGCTGGAGGGCAAGGACCTCGACGCGATTCGCCGCATCGCCGACACGACTCGTTTCGATTTCTACTGCTGGGATCTGTATGCCCGCGTCACCGAGTGGTACGCCGGCGATCGGGAGCGGCTGAAGATCCGGGCCGCCACGCTGCACGACCTCGAGCGGGGCGACACCGACGCGGCCGCCGCCGCCCGGTTCATCGCGGATCGCATCGTCCGGCGTCACCTCGAGACGATGGCGCGCATGAACGTGGACTACGACCTGCTCACGTGGGAAGGCGACATCCTGCGGCTGCAGTTCTGGGCGCGCGCCTTCGAGGTCCTGAAAGACCAGGGCGCGGTCGCGCTGCAGACGCAGGGCCCGCTGGCCGGCTGCTGGGTGATGAAGATCGACGAGCCGGCCGACGAGGAGCCGGCGCAGGAAGACCCGAAGAACGCCGGCGCGCCGGCAAACGAACAGGGCACGGAAAAGGTGGTGGACGAGGACGTCGAGACCCGCGAGAAGGTGATCGTCCGGTCGAACGGAACCGTCACGTACGTGGGCAAGGACATCGCGTACCAGTTCTGGAAGTTCGGCGTGCTCGGCCGCGATTTCCACTACCGCCCGTTCGCGCGGACCAGCGATGGGCGCGTGCTCTGGGCGACGACGCCGGAGGAGACCCCGGACGAGGCCGCCCATCCGCCGTTCGGTCGCGCGGGGAGCGTTTACAACGTCATCGACGTGCGCCAGTCGTACCTGCAGAAGCTGCTCAAACAGGCGCTGGTGGCGATCGGGCATCCGGAGCAGGCGGCGCGGTCGGTCCACTTCTCCTACGAAATGGTCGCCCTGTCGCATGCCACGGCCCGGCAGCTTGGCTACGAGATTTCCGAGGCGGACGCCGCGCGGCCGTTCGTCGAGGTGTCGGGACGCAAGGGACTGGGCGTGAAGGCCGACGATCTGCTCGACGCGCTGGCGCGGAAAGCGGAAGCCGAGGTCGTCAAGCGGAACCCGGACCTGCCGCCTGCCGAGGCACGGCGCGTCGCCGAAATGATCGCGGTCGCCGCCGTCCGGTACTTCATGGTTCGCTACTCACGGGGCAAGGTGATCGTGTTCGATATCGACGAGGCCCTGAATTTCGAGGGTGAAAGCGGGCCGTACCTGCAGTATGCTGTCGTCCGCGCGAACAATATCTTCCAGAAACTCCGCGACAGGGAGGGCGTCAGCGAGCAGGCGCTGCTGGCGGGGCTGGCCGGGATGCCGGCCGGCGAGCTGAACGGCGAGGGCGGCGCGCAGGACTTGTGGAACCTGGCGCTCGAGGCTGCGCGCCTGGATGAAGTCGCGGAACAGGCGGTCCGTACGCTGGAGCTGTCTGTGCTCGCCAAGTACGTGTTTGGCGTCGCGCAGACCTTCAACGCGTTCTATCACCGGTACCAGATTCTGAACGAGGAGCGGCAGGATCTGCGGCGCTGGCGCGCGGCCGGCGTGGCATATTTCCGGGCGCAGATGACGCGCGCGCTCGATTTGATGGGCATCCCGGTGCCGCCGCGGATGTAGGAACACCTCGTCCGGGGTCCGGAGTCCGGGGTCCGAAGTCCGAAGTTCCCACGCAAGGACACTTATGCCGCCGACTATCGGGGTCACTTCGTGCCGGTCGCTCCCGGACTACCTGGAGTCGATCAAACGCGCCGGAGGCGAACCCCGCGTCCTCGATCCGGCGACTGACGGCGCGGCGGCGATCGTCGAGCAGGTGCACGGCCTGCTCTTCACCGGCGGCGTCGACATCGATCCGGCGCGATACGGGGAAACGCGGCAGCCGACGGTGTCCGAGTCCAAGATCGACCCGCAGCGCGACGCGTTCGAGATCGACCTGGTTGCCCGCGCGGTGGCGAAGGGCCTCCCGATTCTCGGCATCTGCCGCGGGATGCAGATTCTCAACGTCGCGCTCGGCGGCAACCTCATACAGGATCTGCCTTCGCAGACGCCGACCACGATCGAGCACTTGAAGACGACGCCGCTCTGGGCGATCGCGCACGATGTCTGGATCAGCCGTGCCAGCGTGCTGGCCGCGCTGATGACGGAAAAGCTGGCGGAAGCGGATTCGTGCGCGGTCAACAGCCGCCACCACCAGGCGGTCCAGCGCGTCGCCGACGGGTTCGAGGTGACGGCCACGGCGCCCGACGGCATCATCGAGGCGATCGAGCACCGCACGCTGCCCTTCTGCGTCGCGGTGCAGTGGCACCCGGAGAACTTCTGGCGGACCGGCGAATTCCGGGAACTGTTCGAGGGGTTCGTCGAGGCCGCGCGCGCTCGATCGTAACGCCTCGGGCGCGGCGTTCGCCACGAGGATCTCGCGTCAGTCCTGCGCGCGCACCTTCCTCATCTTCACGACCGCCTCGACATGTGCCGTGTTCGGGAACAGGTCGAAGCCCTCGACGTGCTCCATCACGTAGCCGGCGTCCACCAGCCGGCGCACGTCGCGCGCCAGCGTGGCCATGTCGCACGACACGTAGACGACGGCTCGCGCGCCGAGGGCGACGACGCCGGCGAGCGCCTCGCGCGACATTCCCGTGCGCGGCGGATCGACGATGAGCGTCGCGTCCGGTGACGCGCGCCGCGTTGCGAGAAACCCTTCCACGGGCTGGTGCACCGTCTCGATGGCCGATCCGTAAGGCGCCGCATTCGCCTTGAGGTCCTGCGCGCTCACGCGGTCCCCTTCCACGGCCGTCACCCCGGACCGTCCGCATGCCGCGAGGGCCACCCCGAAGAGCCCGACGCCCGCGTACAGGTCGATCACCGGGCCGGCATCCACCAGCGAGACGACGCGCGAGAGGAGCATGGGCAGCAGGTAGCGATTGCCCTGGAAGAACGCGCAAACGTTGCGCTGCAGCGTCATCGCGTGCTCACCGACCTTTGTCACGACGAGCACGCGATCGGAGACGACCGGCGTGCCGAACACGACGGCCGGCGCACCGCTGAACGGGCCGGAATAGCCGAGTCCGGTGAGACCGGGGCCCGTCTCGTCCGCGACGCGCGACAGATCGACGGCCCGATCGATCTCGAAGTGCAGGGCGCGCTCGTCGCCCGGCATGTTCTCGGAGAGCTCCAGCGACGTCACGCCGGTCACCCGCTCGTGCCGCAGGGCGGTTTCGCAGCGGTGCAGCACCTCGAGCGTCTGCGGAAGAAGCTGCCCCGTGGCGGCAGGATCGCAGAGGTCGTGCGTACCTTCCCGATAGAAGCCGATGCGGCCGTCGCGGACGTGGAGGCGGGCGCGCATCCGGTAGCCACGCTCTTCCGAGCCCGTCACGTGGACCGTGCCGGCGCGGACTTCGGACTTCGGACTTCGGACTTCGGACCCGGGACTCCGGGCTCCGGACTCCGGGCTCCGGACCGTCGGGAGTGGCACGCGGGCAATCCGCGCGAACGCGTCGGCGATGACGGCAGCCTTGATCTCGAGCTGGCGAGCATAGGTGATGTGCGCGTAGACGTTGCCGCCGCACAGCAAGTCGCCGTAAAACGATCGCCTGTCGCTCGACGGCGACAGCACGTCAACGGTCGTCGCGAAGATGACGCCCTTCGAGGCGCGTTCGACCCGGGCGTGCACCCGCTCACCGGGAATCGCACCGGCCACGAGCACGATTTGCCCCTCGTGGCGGGCGACCATGCGGCCGCCCGCCGCGGGCTTTTCGACGCTGAGATCGAGGTGGGAAGGGATCATCCTGACGCGCCGAGCCCGGTCATGCGGCTCCTATTCGTCGTACGCGATGGCCGGCAGCAGGGCGCGCTCGCGCAGCAACCGTGTCGCACTCGCGGCGACCGCCCGTTGGTGGGCCTCGGCAGTCATTCCGCCCTTGAACGGCGCAAGTTCAGCCTGCGCCTCGCGCTCGATCGCGTGCCACTCCTGGTCATCGATCGACGCCCGGACCGCCGCCACGAGCGCAAGGTCGAGATCTCGCAACCGGCCGACGATCGCGTCGCGCGCATCGCCCCGCAGGTGCGCGGCGCGGCCGCGAGCGGCGTCCAGTTCCCGAACGGCGGAGTCGACCGCGGCATCCGCTTCGGGCCCGAGCCGGCCGCCGGCCCGCAGGGTCGTCAGGCGGACGATCACGCGCTCGAGATGCGCCGGCAACGACGCGCGGCGCTCCCGGCGGAACGCGGCCTCGGCGGGATCTGCCTCGAGCGCGCCGAGTTCAGCAACCGCCCGCCCTTCGCCTTCCGCCTCCCGCCTTCCCCCCCAGGCCTGCACGCCGACCGCCCGCCGCCACTCGTCGAACACGTCGAGCACATCATGCTCGCAGAAGTCGATGTGCACCGGGCGGCGCCGCGGCCCGCGCGAGTAGTACCGCTCGAAATACCGGTCGATGCCCCGATGGACCACGTTGAGCGGGATGCCGCGCTCCGCCCACCCGCAGACCCGCGCGAAGGAAGGACCCGCGATGCGAACCAGGTGCCCTTCGTTCTTGCGGCAGAGGTACACCTCGACCAGGCGGCAGTACTCGCCCGCGTCCCTGACGTTCGGGGCCTGGTGGTCCGCCCCGTCGTCGTTCACGCCTGCCACTGGTTTCTCTCCCAGACCAGACGGAGCCCGAGGAGCGTCAGATCGGGTTCGACCGCCTCGATCACCTTCGTTTCGGGCGCGATGATCTCCGCCAGCCCGCCGGTGGCGATGCACGCCGCGCCCTCGCCCAGCTCGCCCCGCATGCGCTGCACGATGCCTTCGACGAGCCCGACGTACCCGAAGAACAGCCCGGCCTGCATCGACGCGATCGTGGTCCGGCCGATGATGCTGGCCGGCTTGCGCACGTCGATCCGCGGAAGCCGCGCGGCGCGCTGGAACAGCGCATCGGCGGAAATCTGCACGCCGGGGCAGATGGCGCCGCCGAGGTATTCGCCCTTCTCGGAGATCGCGTCAAAGGTCGTCGCCGTCCCGAAATCGACGACGATGATCGGCCGACCCGTCGGACGGCCGTAGCGCTCGAATGCCGCGATCGCGTTGACGATGCGATCCGCGCCGACCTCCGCCGGTGCGTCGTAGCGCACGGGCATGCCGGTATTGGCGATGCCATCGACGTTCATCGGCGTCCGCCCGAAGTACCGGATGCTCATCGCGATCGTCGTGGCCGTCAGCGGCGGGACGACGCACGCCATCACGATGCCGTCGATCCCGTGCGGATCGATGCCCCGGTGCGTGATCAACTCGGTGGTCAGGATGCCGAGCTCGTCGGCGGTTCTGCCGCGGTCGGTCGCCAGGCGCCAGCTCGCCACGAGGCTCGAGCCGTCGAAGATGCCGAGGACGATGTTGGTGTTGCCGACGTCGATGGCCAGAAGCATGGGACCTCACTGGTGCGGAGTGCGACGTGCGGAGTGCGACGTGCGGAGTGCGACGTGCCGTGCGAGGTGCGCGTCACAGCCACCGGATCTCTCCCGCGATGATGCGCTCGATACCACTGCCCGTTCGCACGAGCAGCGCGCCTTCCCCATCGATGCCGTCGGTGACGCCCGAAGCCGTTCCCGCAGCCGTCGTCCACTCGACGCGCGCGCCGCGCGAGGACGGGGCCAGGCTGCGCCAGCGATCGAGAATCGCGTCGGTCCTGCCGACCCGAAGCGCCTGGGTCCACAACGCCAGCGACGCGAGACACTCCACGAGCAGTGTTCCGCGATCGATGGCGCGGCCGAGCTCCGCCTCGATGGATGTCGCGCGATCGGCGATCTCCGGCGGATAGGCCGCCGATCGGAGGTTGATGCCGAAGCCGAGGATCACGTGGCCGGTGCCGCCTCCTGCCGCCGCTTCCGCGAGAATGCCCGCCAGCTTCCGGCGTCCCACGACCAGATCGTTGGGCCACTTGATATCCACCGGTAGATGGGTACACCCGCGGACCGCTTCCGCAAACGCAACGCCCGCCGCGAGCGTGATCATCGGCGTGAAGAATGTGCCCGGTTCACCGTCTGCGGCAAACGACATGGCATCCGGGTCGTTCACCAGGCGAAGGATGACGGATGCGTAGAGACCGGCGCCCGGCGGCGAGAACCACGTGCGGCCAAGTCGCCCGCGCCCGGCCGCCTGCATCTGTGCAACGATGACGGTTCCGTCCGGCGCGCCGACGTCGGCCATGCGAGCGGCGACATCATTGGTCGAGGTGACAGACGGGAAGTACAGCACGCGCGGAACGCCGGCGCTGAAGTGCCCGCGCGCGCGGTCGAGTGCAGCAACCACATCGTCAGGAAGCGCAACCGGAGATGGAAGTGAGTCGGGCATGGGGGAGAAGGTGCTTTGTGCTGTGTGCTTGGTGCTTGGTGCTGTGCTTGGTGCTGTGTGCCAAGTGCTATGTGTCAGGCGCCGTGCTCAATGCCAGGGGCCGCGTGACGTGCAACGTGCTGCGCCAGCATCCGGCACCGGCACTTAGCATCGGCACTTAGCACCGGCACGCAGCACTCAGCACCCGGCACACAGCACCAGCACGTAGCACGTAGCGCGTAGCACTACACAGGATAAACCTCAAAGCTGATGTCGGCCGAGGGCGCCGAGTGAGTCAGGGCCCCGATGGACACGAACTCGGCGCCGGTTTCGGCAAGTTCCGGGATGCGCGCCAGCGTGACGCCGCCCGAGATTTCGACTGTCGCGCGCCCACGGGTCCGGCGAACGGCCTCGCGGATGTCGGCGGTATTCATGTTGTCGACGAGCAGCCGATCTGCGCCGGCTTCGAGCGCCGCGTCCACGTCGGCCAGCGTCTCGACTTCCACCTCGATCGGGAGACCGTCGTTGCCGGCGCGGGCGCGCGCGACCGCCTCCCGGACGCCGCCGGCCAGCCGCAGGTGATTGTCTTTGACGAGCACGCCGTCATCCAGGCGCATGCGGTGATTGGTCGCACCGCCGGTCCGGACCGCGTATTTCTCCAGCGCGCGGAAGAGCGGCGTCGTCTTGCGCGTGTCGAGGATCGTGATGCGGCCGCCGGCCGCCTCCACGAAGCGGCGCGCGAGGGTCGCGATGCCGGTCAGGCGCTGCAGGAAATTCAGCGCCGTCCGCTCGCCGGCCAGCAGCGCCCGCGCCGTGCCGACCACCTCGGCAATCTCGTCGCCCGCCTCGCACGCGCTGCCATCGCACCGGCGCACGTGAAGCCCCACGGCCGCATCGAGCTGCCGGAACGTTTCGAACGCCACGTCCAGCCCGGCCACCACGCACGCCGACTTCGCCAGCAGCACGCCGCGGGCGCGCGCCGCGGCGTCGACAATCGCCTGGCTGGTGATGTCGCCGCGCCCCATGTCCTCTTCGAGCGCCATGGTCACCAGGCCGGCGTACACCGTTCGGGACAACATCATGCGTCGCCTTCCGCCTCTCCGCCTCCCACCCCGCCTACCCGGCCAGCTCCTTGAGCGTCGCTTCCAGCTTCCCGCGGCGGCGCTGCAGGTCCTCGACGCGATCGCGCGTCTGTTGCACGAGCGACGAGGGCGCGCGCTCCACGAAGCTGCCGTTCGCCAGCTTCCCTTCGAGGCTCGCGATCTCCTTCGTCACGCCGGCGAGCTCCTTCTGCAGCTTGTCGACCTCGCCCTGTCGATCGACGATGCCCGCCAGCGGCACGTAGATGTCGGCGTGCGTCAGCACGCGCTTGACCGTGTCGGCGTCGAGATCCACGTCGCCGCGCCACTCGAGTGTCTCGAGCCCGGCGAGCAGCGCGATATACCGCTCCGCGTCACGCAACGTGCGCCGGCGCACCTGGTCGTGCTCGTCGACGATGGCCGTCACTTTTCGCGACGGCGGGACGCCGCGCTCGGCACGGACGGTGCGGATCGCGGTCACGATTTCCTTGAGCGCGTCGATGTCGACGACCGCCGCCGGAGCATCCCAGCCGGGCACCTCCGTCGGGAACGCCGCCAGCGTGACGGTCTCCGGATCACCCGCCTTGCGCGGCAGGTGTTGCCAGAGTTCTTCCGTCACGAACGGGATGATCGGATGCAGCAGCCGCAGGATGCGGTCGTGCACCTCGAGCAGCACCGCGATCGTGTGCGGGCGTTCCGGGGCATCAGGCCGCAGGTGCAGCTTGATCAACTCGATGTACCAGTCCGCATACTCGTGCCAGAAGAAGTGGTAGAGCCGATCCGCGGCGACGTCGAACCGGAAGTCGCGCAGCGCCTGGTCCACGTCGGCGGCGGTGTGGCTGACGCGATCGAGGATCCACCGATCGACCAGGCCGAGCGCGGACACGTCGGGAACCGCCGGCCGCGCGGTCACGTCGCCGGTGTTCATCAACACGAACCGGGACGCGTTCCAGATCTTGTTGATGAACTGCCGGTACCCCGTCATCCGGCCCTCGGCCAGCGGGATGTCCATGCCCGGGGACGCCATCGCCGCGAGGGTGAACCGCAACGCGTCGGCGCCGATTTCGTCCATCACTTCCAGCGGATCGACCACGTTGCCGCTCGACTTGCTCATCTTCTTGCCGCGCTCGTCGCGCACCAGGCCGGTGATGTACACCTCGCGGAAGGGCACGTCGCCGGTGAACTTCAGCCCCGCCATGATCATCCGCGCGACCCAGAAGAAGATGATGTCGAACGCCGTGAGCATCAGGTCGGTCGGGTAGTAGTGCCGCAGATCCGGGGTCTCGTCGGGCCAGCCCATCGTGCTGAACGGCCACAGCTGCGAGCTGAACCACGTGTCGAGCACGTCCTCGTCCTGCCTGAGCGGGCCGCCGCAACCGCACGCGGTCGGGTCCTGCTCCGCGACGATCGTCTCGCCACACGTGTCGCAGTACCACGCGGGAATGCGGTGCCCCCACCAGAGCTGGCGCGAGATGCACCAATCGTGGATGTTGTTCATCCACTCGTAGTACGTCTTGGTCCAGTTCTCCGGCAGGAACCGGATGCGGCCCTCTTCGACCGCCTGGATCGCCGGCTTGGCGAGCGGTTCGATCTTCACGAACCACTGGGTGGACACGAGCGGCTCGACGACGGTATTGCACCGCTGACAGTGCCCCACCGCGTTGCGGTGCTCCTCGACCTTCGCGAGCAGTCCCTCCGCTTCCAGCTGAGCAACGATGGCGGCGCGCGCCTTGAAGCGATCCAGCCCCGCGTACAGGCCGGCCTCCTTCGTCATCCGCCCGTCTTCGTCGATGACCGCGATCTGCGGCAACTGGTGCCGCTGGCCCATCTGGAAGTCGTTCGGATCGTGGGCCGGCGTGACCTTGACCGCGCCCGTGCCGAAGGCCGGATCGACGAACGCATCCGCGATGACGGGCAGTTCCCGCCCGAGGATCGGGAGGCCCACGCGCCTGCCGACCAGGTCGCGGAACCGTTCGTCGTCGGGATGCACGGCCACGGCCGTGTCGCCCAGCATCGTCTCGGGGCGCGTGGTCGCAACGGTCACGCCCGGCCCGCCGCCGAGTCCCGCGTATCGCACGTACCACAGCTTGCCCGTCGTGTCCTTGTGCACCACCTCGAGGTCGGACAAGGCGGTCCGGCAGCGCGGGCACCAGTTGACGATGTAGCGGCCCCGGTAGATGAGGCCTTCACGATAGAGGGTGACGAACACGCGCCGCACGGCCCGCGACAACTGCTCGTCGAGGGTGAAGCGTTCGCGCGACCAATCCACCGACTCGCCGAGCTTGCGCATCTGCGAGGTGATGGTGCCGTGGCTCTTGTGCACCCACTCCCACACGCGCGCAACGAAGGCCTCACGACCCACGTCGTGGCGGCTCTTGCCTTCCTGCGCGAGCTGCTTCTCCACGACGTTCTGCGTGGCGATGCCGGCGTGATCGGTCCCCGGCAGCCAGAGCACGTCGTAGCCCTGCATCCGCTTCCAGCGCGCGATGATGTCGGGCAGCGTGTGATTGAGCGCGTGTCCCATGTGCAGCGAACCCGTCACGTTGGGCGGCGGCAGCACCATGCTGAAACGGGGCTTGCCCGAACCGGGGTTCGCGCAAAACGCCCCGATCGATTCCCAGAAGGCGTCCCACTTGGGATCGACCTGGGCGTGTTCGAAACCTTTCGGAAGCTCAGGCATGTCGAATCTCTGTGACCCTGGATGGGACCCATGGGCCGTCAGCCTTCGGCTGTCGGCCTTGCGATCCTGGACAGACAGATCTTGTAATCGTAGTTGGTAAGGGAGGTTCGGCTCAAGGGCGCGCGTCCGGAGGCCGGCGGAGGCTACTTCAGGGCTTTCAGCCGCTCGATTTCCTGGCGCACCAGGCGTTCGGCGACGTTCGAGACGATCTCGGCCACCTGGTCGCGTACTCTCCGGTCGGCGAGCCGCTCGACGACGCGACGGGCGACCTCGTCCACGACCGTGTCCATCGCGACCGAGCGAGGTCCGCCCGGTGCCAGGATCGCGTCGGGCGGCACGGGCTGGCCCTGTTCGGCGGCAAGCAGCCAGTCGAACGCGGCGGCAATTTCCGGCGAGACGCCGGTGATGACCGTGGCTGGAGATTGGGCGGGACCGGGTGCGGACGCCCCAGGTGACGGCAGATCGGGCGGCACCGGCGGCGTGGACGGGCCCCAGGCGGTGTCGCCTGGCCGGGACGGCCAATCGGTGGCGCCAGGCCGCGCGGGCGCCTCGCCCGCAATGCCCCGGGACGTGAATGCCACGTCGAGTTGATCGAAGTACTCGTCGAGCGACGCGCGTGACTCGGGCGCCTCGCGGGCCGACAGACTCAAGTCGTCGAGCCCCTCCCCGCCGTGCTTCGGCGTCGTCGAGGGGATCTGCAAGGGCGCTTCATCGAACGCGACGTCAGGCATCGCCAGGGCGCTGCCCGGCCGTCGTCGTTCACCGGGCGGCATGGCGAGGAGTTCCTTCACGCGGGCAATCAACAGCTGCGGTTCGAACGGCTTGGCCAGGATCCCGTCGCATCCGACCGCCCGGACCCGATCCTGGTCCACCGGTTCGAACGCGCCGGTCAACAACAACACCGGGATCTGGCAGAACTCGGGGTTCTGCTTCACGAACTCGGCCACCTCGAAGCCGTCCCGCTCGGGCATGCCGACGTCCGCCAGGACGATGTCGGGATGGTCCGAGCGGATGCGTTCGATTGCCTGCTGGCCGTCGCCAACCGCGATGACCTCGATGTCCTCGTCCGCAAAGGTCAGCTCGATGACCCGCTGGATCGTGACGCTGTCGTCGGCAAGCAAGAGCTTGTGCGCCATGGCTAATCGAATTATCGGTCCGAACCGCGCGGAAGAATACCGTCACCGCGCGGATGAGATGGGGCGGAAAGTGTTCGAAAGCGGGACAGTTCCCGGGGCCGGGGGCTGGGGGCCGCCCTAGACCTGCGCGACGCGCGGCCGCACGTTCTTTTCGATGAACTCGACAATCTCGTGCATCGGGCTGCCGGGGCGGAAGATGCCCCGAATACCGATTTCCTGCAGCCTGGGGACGTCGACGTCCGGAATGATCCCGCCGACCACCACGAGGACGTCGTCGAGTCCCTTTTCCTTGAGCAGCTGCACCACGCGCGGGCAGATGTGATTGTGGGCGCCCGAGAGGATCGACAGCCCGACCACGTCGGCGTCCTCCTGCAGCGCGGCGGCGACGATCTGCTCGGGTGTCTGGCGCAGCCCGGTGTAGATGACCTCCATGCCCGCGTCGCGCAACGCGCGCGCAATGACCTTCGCGCCGCGGTCGTGACCGTCGAGTCCTGGCTTGGCGATAACTGCTCGGATTTTGCGCATGAGTGCTCCCGGGAAAAGTGCTTGGTGCAAAGTGCTCGGTGCAAAGTGCCTGTGCGAAGGACCTGGTGCACCGTGCCTGGTGCACTCAGCGCCCAGCACCCAGCACCCAGCACTACTAGATCACCGGCACTTCCTCGTACTCGCCCCAGACTTCGCGCAGCGCGTCGCACATCTCGCCGACCGTCACGTAGGCGCGCACCGCATCGAGAATCGGGGACATCAGGTTCTCCCGGCCGGCCGCAGCCGTCCGCATGGCGTCGAGGGCGCGGCACACGCGGTCGTGGTCGCGGTCACGGCGGAGATCCGCGAGGCGCTCCATCTGGCGCGCGGCCGCCTCCTCGTTGATATAGAGGGTCGGCACCGATCCCTCTCCGACCGCCACGTAGTCGTTGACGCCGACGGTGATGCGTTCCTTGCGCTCGATGGCCTGCTGGAACCGGTACGCGCTCTCGGCGATCTCGCGCTGCGGGAAGCCGCGCTCGATGGCGGGCACCATGCCGCCCATCGCGTCGATCTTCTCGAAGTAGTCGAGCGCGCCGCGCTCCATGTCGAGCGTCAGGCGCTCGACGAAGTACGAGCCCGCCAGCGGATCGACGATGTTCGCCAGGCCGCTCTCGGAGGCGATGATCTGCTGGGTGCGCAGCGCGAGCGTGGCCGCCTCGGCCGTCGGCAGCGCCAGCGCCTCGTCCAGCGAATTGGTGTGCAGCGACTGCGTGCCGCCAAGCACGGCCGACAGCGCCTGCAGCGCCGTGCGGACGACGTTGTTGTAGGGCTGCTGCGCGGTCAGCGAGACGCCCGCGGTCTGGGTGTGAAACCGGAGCTTCCACGAGCGCTCGGCCTTCGCGCCGAACCGGTCGCGCATGACGTGCGCCCAGATCTTGCGCGCCGCGCGGTACTTGGCGATCTCCTCGAAGAAGTCGCTGTGCGCATTGAAGAAGAACGACATGCGGGGCACGAAGTCGTCGGGATCGAGGCCGGCGTCGATCCCGTACTGCACGTACTCGACGCCGTCGCGCAGCGTGAAGGCGAGCTCCTGCAGCGCGGTCGCGCCCGCCTCGCGGATGTGGTAGCCGCTGACCGAGATCGTGTTCCAGCGCGGGACTTCCTTCGCCGCGAACGCGAACACGTCGGTGATGAGGCGCATCGAGGCCCGGGGCGGATAGATGTATTCCTTCTGCGCGATGAATTCCTTGAGGATGTCGTTCTGGATGGTCCCCGAGATGCGCGTCCAGTCCGCGCCCTGCCGTTCCGCGACGACCAGGTACATCGCGAAGAGCATCGGCGCGGGCGAGTTGATCGTCATCGACGTGGTGATGTCCGAGAGCGAGATGCCGTCGAACAGCGTCTCCATGTCGGCCAGCGACGCGATGCTCACGCCGCACTTGCCCACCTCGCCGAGCGACAGCACGTGATCCGGATCCCGGCCCATCAGCGTCGGCAGGTCGAAAGCCACGCTCAGCCCCGTCCCGCCCGCGCGCAGCAGTTCCTTGTACCGCTGGTTGGTTTCCTCGGGCGTGCCGAACCCCGCGAACTGCCGCATCGTCCAGAGCTTCCCGCGGTAGCCTGTCGCATGGATCCCGCGCGTGTAGGGAAACTCGCCGGGGGCGTTCACATCGCGGCGGTAGTCCAACCCGGCCAGATCCTCGGGACTGTAGACGCGATCGATCGGACGGCCCGAGATGGTGGTGAAGGAGACCGCGCGCTCGGGCGCCTTCTTGAGCGCGGGCTCCGCCACGTCGCGTTCCCATCGTGCGCGAGAGGTCGCGGGACCGTTCGCAGGGCTTTTCATATCGTTCTATTATAGCTGACCGCTCCCGGCGCACCCTGCCCGCCGCTCGCGACAACTCAGGCGTCTTGACTTGCGCGGAGGCTTGTCACTAGGCTCAGGTGAGGTCTCACAAAGGAGCATCTATGGCGGTCCTCGGCATCGAAGGCGGCATTTTCGGTTCGGCGCTCGAAGAGTTCAACCGCGCGGCTACGGTGCTCGGTCTCGAGCGGGGGATCTGGAACATCCTCAGCCATCCGAAGCGGCAGATCACGGTGTCGTGCCCGGTGCTGATGGACAGCGGCGAGATCCAGGTGTTCACCGGCTACCGCGTGCAGTACAACCTGGCGCTGGGGCCGGCCAAGGGCGGCATCCGCTACCATCCCGGCGTCACGCTCGACGAGGTGACCGCGCTGGCCGCGTGGATGACGTGGAAGTGCGCGCTCGCCAACATCCCGTTCGGCGGCGGCAAGGGCGGCGTCACC
The DNA here is from genome assembly GCA_003170135.1 of Acidobacteriota bacterium. Taxonomy (GTDB): domain Bacteria; phylum Acidobacteriota; class Vicinamibacteria; order Vicinamibacterales; family Fen-181; genus Fen-181. Next base: position 96,852 of record PMZR01000053.1, on the reverse strand, counting down.
TGCGATCCGACGCGGTTGTCGCGCCGCGAGCTCGAGGCGCTGACGCGCCGCTACGTCGCGGAGATCATCGACGCCATCGGCCCCGAGAAGGACATCCCCGCGCCGGACGTGAATACGAACGAGCAGGTGATGGCGTGGGTGATGGACACCTACAGCATGCACGTGGGGCACACGACGACCGGCATCGTCACCGGGAAGCCGCTCGAACTGGGCGGCTCACTCGGCCGCCGCGAGGCGACCGGGCGGGGCGTGATGATCGTCACGCGCGAGGCGCTGAAGCACCTCGGCCGCGACCTGGCGCACGCCACCGTGGCCGTGCAGGGATTCGGCAACGTGGGGTCGATCTCGGCCGAGCTCATCGCGCGCGAGGGCGCGACCATCGTCGCCGTCGTCGACTGGAAGGGGGGCGTGCACAACGCGGCCGGGCTCGACATCCCGAAGCTCGTCGAGTACGTGCGCGTCAATCCGGAGCACACCGTCGCCGGCTTCCCCGGCGGCGACCCGATCACGAACGACGAGTTCTGGGCGCTGGACGTGGACGTCCTGATTCCGGCCGCGCTCGAGAACCAGATTACCGTGGACAACGTCGGCCTCATCCGCGCCAGGCTCGTCGTCGAAGGCGCGAACGGTCCGACCACGCCGGACGCGAACAAGCTGCTCCACGATCGAAACGTGCTGGTCATCCCCGACATCCTCGCCAACGGCGGCGGCGTCACGGTCTCGTACTTCGAGTGGGTGCAGGATCGCCACGGCTACTTCTGGTCCGAGCGCGAAGTCAACGAGCGGCTCGAAGCGAAGATGTGCGAGGCCTTCGAGGCGACGTTGCGGACGGCATTGCAGTACCGGGTGGACATGCGGACCGCCGCCTACATGGTCGCGATCAACCGCGTGGCGACGGTGACCCGGATGCGCGGCATGTACGCGTAGCGGCGCGGCTGAACGGATAACGGGGAGCCTGAGGAAGACCATTGAATGTTCGGAATTGTGACACTTTATTTGAATATTGTTCGCCATCTGGCGCCAGCGGGGCTCGCGCAAGGGGCCCGATGGTGATAAAATCACGGGGTTGAAAGGAGCCTTGGGGCCGAGTCACGACAGGAACCGCCAGATCGCTGGCCAGGCCACCCGGACATGGTCGCTCGTCCGCTTCGACCCGCACCTGCCGGCACCTCGCGCGCATGCAACCGCCCGCCGCGCAGTTGAGGTGTCACTCCCGGCCCGGAAGCCTCCCGTCCCGTTCGCGCCCCGTGTTCCGTTCTCATTTTCTGCTCTTAATGCCCCCGATCACTCGAGAGGGAGACGCTCGTGACAAGCAAAGCCTTCAACCCGTTCGACATGGCACAGGCGCAGTTCGATCGGGTGGCCGACGTCCTCGACCTGGACAAGGCCACGCGCGACCTGCTGCGCTACCCGATGCGGGAGTTCAGCTTCGCGATTCCCGTCCGGATGGACGATGGGTGCGTGAAGATCTTCCGCGGCTTCCGCGTGCAGCACAACGATGCGCGCGGTCCCTGCAAGGGCGGCATCCGCTTCCACCCGCAGGAAACGCTCGACACCGTGCGCGCGCTGGCCACCTGGATGACCTGGAAGTGCGCCGTCGTGGATATTCCGCTCGGGGGCGGCAAGGGCGGCGTCATCTGCGACCCGCACAACCTCAGTATGCGCGAGCAGGAAGCCATCTGCCGCGGGTGGGCGCGCGCCATGGCGAAGAACGTCGGCTTCGCGACCGACGTGCCGGCGCCGGACGTCATGACGTCCCCGCAGCACATGGTCTGGATGCTCGACGAGATCGAAGCGATGCACGGCCACAAGGAACCGGGCTTCATCACCGGCAAGCCGGTGGGCCTGGGCGGCTCGCTCGGACGGACCGAAGCGACCGGCTATGGGCTGATCTTCACCGTGCGCGAGGCATTGAAGGAGATGAACCTCAAGCCCTCCGAGACGACGGCCAGCGTCCAGGGCTTCGGCAACGTCGCCCAGTACGCCGTGCGGTTGTTCCAGCAGATGGGTGGCAAGGTGATCGCCGTGTCGTCGTGGGACCAGGAAGACCAGATCTCCTACACGTGCCGCCGCCTGTCGGGTGTCGACCCGGACGAACTGGTCGGCATCGCCGACCGCTTCGGCGGGATCGACAAGGCGAAGGCGCGGCCCCTCGGCTACGAGGTGCTGCCGGCCGAGGCCTGGATCGAACAGGATGTCGACATCCTGATGCCGTGCGCGCTCGAAAACCAGGTGACGGCCGAGAACGTGGGCCGGATCAAGCCGCGCGTGAAGATGCTGGCCGAGGGCGCCAACGGCCCGACGACGCCGGAGGCCGACAAGGTTCTGGCCGAGCGCGGCATCTTCAACATCCCGGACTTCCTCGCCAACGCCGGCGGCGTCACCTGCAGCTACTTCGAGCAGGTGCAGGGCAACATGAACTACTTCTGGGAAAAGGACGAGGTCCTCGGCAAGCTGGACGTGAAGATGACGGCGGCCTTCATCGCCGTCAGCGAGATCGCGCGCCGGCAGAAGCTCTACATGCGCGATGCCGCCTACGTCGTCGCCGTCAGCCGCGTCGCCAAGGCGTGCAAGGATCGCGGCTGGGTGTAAGGGAAGTAGACAGTAGACAGTAGACAGTAGGCAGTAGACAGTAGCGGTAGATAGCAGGCAGTCGGCAGGACCGGGGAGGCGGGCGCGCCGCTCCGGTCCTCGTTCTGTACGGCGCCGCGGCTGCGCCGTCAGGTGCGCTGGACCAGCTTCTCGGCGACCACCTTCGCCCGCGACATCTCCAGGAACTGCGCGCCCACCTCGCCCCGCAGCTTCCAGTCGGTGTACTGCGTGAGTTCGTTCAGCAGGCGCAGCACCGGCTCCGACGGCCGCACGCCGAGATCCGCGTACGCCTCGAGGATTCGCCTCCACGCCGGGATCGCGTCCACGCACCGCCAGGGAACGCACGAGAGCAGGAACGCCTCGAGCCGCGCCTGCAGCGCAGGGCCGAGGCCGCTCACGTCTTCAGCGTTCCGGCGATCGGTGAGAATGGCGACGATTCCCCGATCGACCGGATCGAGGGCCTCGATGCCGACGCGCGACAGGCATCGCGCAACGGCGAGAGCGCTGGTCGGCTGGGGCAGGCCCTCGGCCAGGACCGGCGCTGCCGCGCGCGCCTCCGCCCCGTACTCGGTCAGAATTTGCAGCACGACCTCGCGCCGCTCCGGATGCCCCGCGTAGATGGCGATGAGCGTCGGGACGATCGCGCCGGCGTATTGGCCATACGCGCGGAGGATCTTCGCGGCCGCCTCCTGGACAAACTCGTCGTCGTCACTGAGCGCCTCGAGCACCGACGGCACCATGTCGGCCGTGATGCCCAGCGACTGCAGGCCCAGCAACGCGCGAAACCGCTTGTCCCGGTCGGAGGAACCTTTCACGACGTCGTGCAGGACCGCGGCGGCCTGCGGGCAGGCCTTCTTGAGTTCCTCGATCTCGGTGGCGTCGATGCTCGGCGCGGCCAGATAGCGCTCCAGCGCCTTCTTTTCCCGCCGCTCCTGGAAACCGCCAAACAGTGCCATGGCGCACCTCCAAACGGAGTGATGGCCGATGTACCGCGCATAGGATACATCATCCGCACAATCTGGGGCCTGGGTCTTGCGTCCCGGGCCGCCTTCCGCACCAGGGACCAGGGACCAGGGACCAGGGACCAGGGACCAGGGACCAGGGACCTCTTCGCCGCCGCGTTCGTGTAACCTATCAGGTGCCTCACACGCCGCCGGGCCGCCGCCCGGCGGTCGGCTCGGCGACACGATGGCAACCATGCGCACATCTTCCCTCGTCCACGCCGCCCTTCCCCGCTTCGACCGCGCCTTCTTCACCGGGTCGGAGCCGTTCACGCGCATGGGTGAAGGCGCGTGCGGCGGCAAGGCGTCCGGCCTGCTCCGCATCAAGCACGTGCTCGATCGGGTGTTCCCGCCGGCGCCGTCCGCCCCGGTGACCGTCGTCATTCCCACACTCGCCGTCATCACGACGGATCTATTCGACGAGTTCATGACAAACAACCGGCTCTACCCCGTGGCGTTGGGCGACGCGACGGACGATCGGATCGCGCACGCCTTCCAGCAGGCGCAGCTGCCGGTCGAACTGCTGGGCGATCTGCGCGCCCTGGTCGAGCAGGTGCATACGCCACTCGCCATCCGGTCGTCCAGCCTGCTCGAAGATGCGCTCTACCAGCCGTTTGCCGGCGTGTACGCGACGAAGATGATTCCCAACAATCAACTGGACGCGGACACGCGGTTCCGGAAGCTGGTCGAAGCGGTCAAGTACGTGTACGCCTCCACCTTCTCGAGGAGCGCGAAGGACTACGGCCGTGCGACCGGGCGCGACATCACCGAGGAAAAGATGGCGGTCATCGTCCAGGAGGTCGTCGGACGCCGTCACGGGGACCGTTTCTACCCGGATGTCGCCGGCGTCGCGCGCTCGTACAGCTTCTATCGCTCGGGAGTCGCCAGGCCGGAAGACGGCGTCGTCAACCTTGCGCTCGGCCTCGGGAAGACGATCGTGGACGGCGGGCTCGCCTGGACGTACTCGCCGCCGTTCCCGCACGCCACGCCGCCGTTCGCGTCGGCGCGCGCGATGCTGAACCAGACGCAGGCGACCTTCTGGGCGGTGAACATGGGAAAGCCGCCCGCCTACGACCCGATCGCGGAAACCGAATACCTGGTCCAGGCCGGGCTGAGCGACGCCGCCCAGGACGGCACGCTCGACTTCGTCGCGTCCACCTACGATGCGCAGTCCGACCGGATGTCGATCGGCGCGCGGCCGCTCGGCGCGTGGGCGATCACCTTCGCTCCCCTGCTCGCCCTCGACGACGTGCCCTTCAACGCGGTCGTCAAGGCGTTGCTCGAGGCGTGCGAAGAGGCGGTGGGCGCCAAGGTCGAGATCGAATTCGCGATGACGATCGCCCCGACGCCTGAGGGCGTCCGTGCGCGGTTCGGGTTCCTGCAGGTCCGCCCGATGGCCGTGTCCGATCACGTGGTCGAGGTGCCGATCGAGGCGCTCGAGTCCGACGCCGCCCTGGTCGCATCCGAGGCCGTCATGGGCAACGGCGTGATCGACACGATCCGCGATATCGTGTACGTGAAGCCGGACCGCTTCGAGGCGGCGCACACGCGGCTGATTGCCCAGGAACTCGCGCAGCTGAACGCCACGCTGGTGGACGAGAAACGGCCGTACCTGCTCATCGGGTTCGGGCGCTGGGGCAGCTCGGACCCGTGGCTGGGCGTGCCGGTCGAATGGTCCCAGATCAACGGGGCGGCCGCGATCGTGGAGGCGACGCTGCCGTCGATGAACGTGGACCTGAGCCAGGGCTCGCACTTCTTCCACAACCTCTCGAGCTTCCAGGTCAGCTACTTCTCGGTGCGCCACAGCGGCCGGTACGCGATCGACTTCGACTGGCTGGCGACGCAGCCGGTGGTCGCCGAGACCGACTTCGTGCGCTGGGTGCGCGTGGCGGCGCCGCTCCTCGTCAAGGTGGACGGCCGCAGCGGCCGGGGGGTTGTGCTCAACGGCCAATCGTGACGTCGGACTTCGGAGTCCGGACTCCGGACTCCGGACAGATAAGTATCATCATGAATCCCACGGAAGGTCCCGCCGGCAAGATTATCGAGGCACTGCAGGAGCGCGCGAAAGAGCTGCACTGCCTGTATCGCGTCCACGAGCTGATGATCCGGCCGGACGTGTCGATTGACGAGGTCTGCCGCAGCCTGCTCGAGATCATTCCACCCGGCTGGCAGTTTCCGGGCGCCTGCTTCGCGCGCATCACCCTCGGCAACACCGTGTACGAACCGCCGCGGGCGGTCAAGACGCCGTGGGTGCAACAGACGCCGGTCGTCGTGCAGAGCGAGACGGTCGGCACCGTCGAAGTGTATTACGCCAAGCCGATGCCGCGCGCGGACGAGGGGCCGTTCCTGAAGGAGGAGCGAAAGCTGATCGACACGGTGGCCGAGCGGTTGTCGCACTTCCTCATGCACCGCCGCCTGCAGGCAGCCTTCCAGAACTGGCGCGCCGACATCGACGGACTGTCGACGAGCGGCCGGCACGAATGGGAGTTCGTCGTCGACTTCCTGCGCAAGACCGACCCGCAGCTCCTCTACCGGATCGGCCGGCGCATGGTGAACTACCTGTGCTGGAGCGGCGTGGAGGAGGCGCAATTGCTGCTGCAGCAGTTCGCCAGCGACAAGGACGCCGAAGAGGACCAGCTCGCCGACAACCGGCCGCTCGAACGACGCAACGCCGATTTCGCGCGGGAGGGCGCCGCGGAACCGTTCCGCATGGCGGCCGAGCACTTGAGCGAACCCGAAATCCTGTCGTGCATCGAGAAGTGGATCAAGGACGACAAGGCGGGGTTCCTCATCAAGGCGGTCGAGAACCAGTGCACCTCGCTTGCCGCCATCGTCGATGCGCTCGAACGTTACGACCAGCTCGGCGTCGGCGACGATGAGATCTCCCGTTCGATCCTGATGACGCTGCGCGTGTCACTCGTGCGCCGGTTCTTCACCGACGATCTCGAGTTCATCAACACCGCGAAGAACTACATCGCGATGCGGGACTTCCACGACCTGGCGCACCGCCTGGTCAGCCCGCCAAACAGCCATGGCAAGCTGGGCGGCAAGAGTTCCGGTCTGTTTCTCGCGTCGCACATCGTGAAGCGGTCCGACGAGTACGCCGACGCGCTCAGCCCGGTCAAGGTGCCCCGGACGTGGTACCTCACCTCCGACGGACTGATGGATTTCGTCGAGTACAACCAGCTGGAGGACGTCTACAACCGGAAGTACCTGGAGGTCGACGAGATCCGGCGCGAATATCCCCATATCGTGCACGTGTTCAAGAACTCGCACTTCTCGCCGGAGGTCATGAAAGGCCTGTCGCTCGCCCTGGACGACTTCGAGGACCGCCCCTTGATTGTCCGCAGCTCGAGCCTGCTCGAGGACCGGGCGGGGGCGGCGTTCTCGGGCAAGTACAAGAGCCTGTTCCTCGCCAACTGCGGCACGAAGACCGAGCGGCTGAATGCCCTGCTGGACGCGATTGCCGAAGTCTACGCGTCGCTGTTCAGCCCCGACCCGATCGAATACCGCGCCGAGCGCGGCCTGCTCGACCTTCACGAGGAAATGGGGATCCTGATCCAGGAGGTCGTGGGGACGCGCGTCGGGCGGTACTACTTCCCCGCGTTCGCCGGCGTGGCCTTCAGCAACAACGAGTTCCGCTGGTCGCCACGCATCAAGCGGGAGGACGGCCTGGTGCGGCTTGTGCCCGGCCTCGGCACGCGCGCCGTCGATCGCGTGAGCGACGATTACTCCGTGCTCATCGCGCCGGGCCAGCCGGGGCTTCGTGTCAACGTCACGCAGGACGAGATCGTGCGCTACGCGCCGAAGAAGATCGACGTCATCAACATGGAGGCCGGACGGTTCGAAACCATCGAGATCGCCGACCTGCTGCAGGAATTCGGCGACCAGATGCCGCTGCTCACCCAGACGGTGTCGGTGTGCGACGAGGACGGCATCCACCGGCCGACCCCCTTCGGATGGCACCCCGCGCAGGGTGGCGCGGTCGTCACCTTCGAAGGCCTCATCAGCCACACGCCGTTCATCACGCAGATGCGCGCGCTGCTCAAGCTGCTGCGCGAGAAGCTCGGGGTCCCCGTGGACATCGAGTTCGCCTCCGACGGCAAGGACTTCTACCTGCTGCAGTGCCGCCCGCAGAGCTACTCGATCGACGCGACCGCGTCCGCCATTCCGCGCGACATTCCGCCCGAACGCGTCGTCTTCACGGCCAAGCGCTACGTGTCGAACGGCAAGGTGCCGGACATCACGCACCTGGTCTACGTCGACCCGGACGCCTACAACGAAATCTCGGAACTCACGACACTGCGCGACGTGGGCCGCGCGGTCGGAAAGCTGAACAAGCTGCTGCCCAAGCGGCAGTTCGTGTTGATGGGACCCGGCCGCTGGGGCAGCCGCGGCGATATCAAGCTCGGCGTGAGCGTCACCTACTCGGACATCAGCAACGCCGCGGTGCTCATGGAGATCGCCACCCGGCGCGGGCTCTACTCGCCCGACCTGTCCTTCGGCACGCATTTCTTCCAGGATCTGGTCGAGTCAGGCATCCGCTACCTGCCGCTCTACCCGGGTGAGCCGGGCGTGGTCTTCAACGAGGCGTTCCTGGCCCAGTCGCCCAGCATTCTGTGCGACATCCTGCCCGAGTTCGCCCACCTCGCCGACGTCGTCCGCGTGGTGGACGTGCCGCGCCAGACGGCCGGCCAGGTGCTGCGCGTAGTGATGAACGCGGATCTGGACGAAGCGATGGGCTTCATCGGGCCGCCCTCGGCGACGCAGATCGCCGAGCGGCGCAGGGACACCGAACAGGCGCCCGAGGATCACTGGCGATGGCGGCTGCGGATGGCCGAGCGGATCGCGACCGAGGTGGACCCGGCGCGGTTCGGCATCAAGGCGATCTACGTGTTCGGCAGTACGAAGAACGCGACGGCCGGCCCGGCGAGCGATATCGATTTGCTGGTTCACGTGGATGAGGGCACGCAGACTCGCCACGATCTCGAACTGTGGCTCGAGGGCTGGAGCCGCTGCCTCGGCGAGATGAACTTCCTGCGCACGGGCTACAAGAGCGACGGCCTGCTCGACGTGCACCTCGTCACGGACCAGGACATCGAACAGCACACGAGCTACGCGTCGAAGATCGGCGCGGTCACCGATCCGGCGCGGCCGCTGGCGCTGCGGCGCGCCTGAGACGGAAGTGCTGAGTGCTTTGTGCTGTGTGCTCGGTGCGCGGAGGCGCTGGCACTGACGGCCCGCGCATCATCTCTTGCACCGGTCGCACGCAGCACTAGCACCAAGCACCTAGCACCTAGCACGAAGCACCTGGCACCAGGCACGCAGCACTACTCTATGTGGTTCTTCGTCTCCGATCTGCACGGCCGCATCGACCGATACCGCAAGCTGTTCGAGATGGCTGTGCGCGAGGGCCCGGCGGCCGTGCTGCTTGGCGGGGACCTGCTGCCCTCGGGCCTCGCACACGCGAATCGCGGGATCCGGCTTCAGCCGGACTTCTCGGCAGTCGAGTGCGCCGATGCGGATTTCATCCGCGACGTCATGGCGAGCGGCTTTGCCGCGCTTCGCGACCGCCTCGGCGCGGCGTCCCCGAAGGTCTTCGCGATTTTGGGAAACGACGACCCGCGTGTGGAAGAAGAAGGCCTCGTCGAAGCCGCGCCACGCGGCGGGTGGGAATATCTCCACGACCGATGCGCCGAGTGCGAGGGCGTGCAGGTGTACGGGTATGGCTTTGTCCCGCCGACACCGTTCCTGCTGAAGGACTGGGAGCGCTACGACGTCTCCCGTTACGTGGATCCAGGCTGCTCGTCGCCGGAGGAGGGCTGGCGAAGCGTCCCGGTGTCACCCGGTGACGTGAAGTACGGAACAATCCAGGACGACCTGAAGCGACTGGCCGGCGACCAGTCAATGGCCGGCAGCGTCTGGTTGTTCCACGCGCCACCCCACCAGACGGCGCTCGACCGCGCGGGCCTCGACGGCGTCATGGTCGATCACGCGCCCGTCGACGTGCACGTCGGGAGCATCGCGATCCGCCGCTTCATCGAAACGCGCCAACCGCTCGTCACGCTGCACGGCCATATCCACGAATCCGCCCGCCTCACCGGATCCTGGCGGCAGCAGATCGGCCGCACGTGGGCGCTCTCCGCCGCGCACGATGGCGCCGAACTCGCGCTCGTGCGCTTCGACCCGCGCGAGCCGGCCAACGCGACGCGGGAACTGATCTAGCGCAATCAGAAGACGACAGACAGAAAACGGCAGGTCGGCGTTGCGGCCGCACACGCGTGCGCAATCGCCCGTCTCCACTGCCTCCCGCAAGCCTCGGGTCAGCGCCAGCGCGGCTCCGGCACCCCTTCGTCGCGCGACGACCGCGTCCCGGCAGGCGCGAGCATCGCCCCGGGCTTCGCGATGACGCCCGTGTTCGTGCGGCCGTTCATCCGCACCACGACCGGCTCGTCGAAGCGCAGGTGGCGCACGCAGCCGACTTCGCCGGCCGCCGGGCACGCGGCCAGCCAGTCCCAGTCCACGAAGCCTTCGCCCGCCTCCGGGTTGACCGTGAAGTACCCCACGTTCGACGAGGTCAGGTTCTGGAAGAAGTGCGTGCCCTGCGACGGCGTGACCTTGAAGTCGCGGAACCCGGCTTCGACAATCGCCTTGCACCCGGCGATCTGGTTCCACGCGACGGGGATGCCCAGGAACGGATCGGCCGATCCCCAGCGGCCCACGCCGATGAGGATGTAGCGCCGCCCGCCGGCGACCAGTTCCGCGTTGAAGCGCGCCACCTCGCGCGCGACGTCCTGGCTCTTCGATCGCTCGAACCGATGGAAGTCCACGACGATGACGTCGCGCACGTCGTCGATCTGGCCGTGCCCCAGCACGCTGGCGCTCCGGCAGACGAGCGCGCTGTCGTCCACGTCGCCGACGTCCTGGTCTGCGAGATCGCCCGAGAGCGCCAGGGGGCGCAGCTGCAGCAGGCCGAACTCCGGCGGCTCGTTTCGCGCCAGGGCCACCGCGAACTCGATCTCCACGGGAGCGCTGCTCGCCTCGCTGGACACCTGCAGCAGCGAGTCGAGGACGGCCGCGAGCGGGAACATCTCGTGCTTGAGGACCGGCGCGAATGTCACGAGCCGGACGCCGGGCCGCGACACGCTGTCGTAGATGGCGTCGTTTTCCGCCGAGTACACGGAGCCGACCAATTGCAGCGTGCCATCCGCCTCGGCGGTCTCGAGATCGTACCGATCGAGATCCAGGCAATGGCACTCGCGCGGGCGGGGCCGCTGCTCGTCGAGGTCGAGGGCGTAGAACTCGCGCTGCGAGTTGCGCAGCACGTCGGTCACCGACGAGAACTGCACGACGTTGTGCGGGAAGCGGGGGCAGAATCGCATGCACACTTCGCCCTCGACCACCGCCGCCCCCAGGCCCAGCGTCACCGCGGCAATGCCGGCGTCGGCGCGCATGCCCGGCGCCGGGTAGAAATTGTGCGAGCGGGCGACGCCGGCGAAGTCCGGGTAGAAGCGGCGCCCGTGCGGCGCGCCGACCAGCTTCTGCAGGATCACCGCCATCTTCTCTTCTTCGACGCGGTAGGAGGTCGCCCGCAGGTACGCCTTCGCGTTCTGCGAGAAGGTGGACGCGTACACGCGCGTGATCGCCGCCACGAGGTGCTCGAGCCGCACGCCGGCGTCCGGGTGGTTGTTCGGCAGCAGGTAGGTCTCGTAGACGCCGGCGAACGGCTGGTACTGCGAATCCTCGAGCAGGCTCGACGAGCGGACGGCGAGCGGGTACGGCGCGGCGTCCAGGAACCAGCCGAGGTCGCGCCGCGCGGCCTCGGGGAAGCGCCCCGCGAGGAACCGGCGCAGGATGGCCCCGTCGTCGTCGCAGGCGATGGCGAAATCGCGCAGGTCGTTCTCGTCGAGGAAGCGATCGAACACGTCGGTCCCGATGACCGTGCTCCCCGGGACCGAGACGTGGACGCCCGGGACGCGATCGCGCAGGTGGAACTCGTCGAGCAGGAGGTTCGCGAAGGCCAGGCCGCGGGCCTTCCCGCCGAGCGACCCGGCGCCGATGCGCGAGAAGCCGCGGTGCGGATCGAAGGTGTGGCGATCGAAGTCGGCCACCAGCGTGCGCGTCCGCTGCAACCGGTAGTCCTGGATTGCCCGGGCGAGGACCTCGCGCAGGTCCTCGACACTCGCGAAATCCGAGAGCTTCTGCGGGCGGAGCCGGTGCGCCAGGGCGAACTCCGTGCGGGCCTTCAGCCAGATCGAGAAGTGATTGCGCTCGGAGTGGTACGCGACGCTCGCCACCGGCGCCGTGCGCAACTGCTCCTCGAGCGTCTTCAGATCCGAGGCGCGGGCCACCTCGGTGCCGTCGGGCATGCGGAACACGAAATCGCCGAACCCGCAGTGGTCGATCAGGAACCGGCGCAGCTCGGCGAGCAGCGTCGGCGACCCCTTCTGCAAAAACGCCGCCCCGATCGAGCGCGCCAGCGCCGCGTTGGCCGGCGCGCTCGACTGCAGCATGATCGGCACGTCGGCCTGCCGCTCGCGCACCAGGCGCGCGAACTCGACCCCCGCCTCGCGCGACAATCGCCCGTCCTTCGGGAACTCGACGTCCGAGATCACGGCGAGCACGTGCTCCTGGAACGCGGAGAAGTAGTGCCAGGCCTGCTCGAACGTCTGGCACAGCAGGATCTTGGGCCTGGCCTGGATCCGCATCAGCTTGTGCGACACGTTCATGCCTTCCGGCACCAGGCTCCGCGTGTGCTTGGTGACCTCCGCGTAGAGCGCCGGCAGGAACGACGAGTAGAAGCGGATGTTGTCCTCGATGACGATGAGCGCCTGCACCCCCATCACCCCGGTGTCGTGGGCCACGTTCAGCCGGTCCTCGACGTCGTGGACGATGGCCAGCAGCAGGCGCACGTCGCCCTGCCAGAGGAACACGCGATCGAGGACCGAGGTGCCGGGCCGCTCCCCCGGGTGCACCAGTTCGCTGGCGTCGAAGGCCAGCAGCACGACGGGCAGGGTGAGACCCGCCGCCTGCACGCGCCGCGCGAGCGTCAGCGCGTTCATGTCCGCGACGTGCGTGGAGGCGATGATGAGGTCGTAGCCGCCCTTCGACGCCAGGTCGAGCGCCTCGGCGCCCGTCGACACGCGCGTCACCCGGGGCGTGTGCAGCAGCCCCAGCCCGATGGCCTCGTCCAGGATGAGCTCGTTCAGCTCGTTGTCTTCGGCCAGGATGAACGCGTCGTAGAGACTCGAGACGAGCAGGATGTCGCGGACCCGATGGCGCATCAGGTCCTGGAAACCGCGGAACGGGCTGGCGGCGCGCAGGAGGGGGCTTGCAGCGGGAACGCTGTCGGGCATCGAGAAGATGTTACAGGGAATGCGGGGCCAGGGACCAGGGACCAGGGTAACCCGCAAAAAAAGAAGAGGTCGGGGATCCGGCCCGGAGGACGTGTCCTCCGATCCCTGATCCCCGACCCCTACCACGCGACGCGTGCGACGCGCCACGCGTCACGCAAAGCGACGCTTACACGAGGCCCTGATCCAGCATCGCATCGGCAACCTTGAGGAAGCCGGCGATGTTGGCGCCGCTGACGTAATTGCCCGGCGTGCCGTATTCCTTCGCGGTTTCGAAGCACGCCTTGTGGATCGCCTTCATGATGCCGTGCAGCCGCTGGTCCACTTCCTCGCGCGTCCAGCTCAAACGCAGGCTGTTCTGCGACATCTCGAGGCCCGAGGTCGCGACGCCGCCCGCGTTCGCGGCCTTGCCCGGCCCGTAGAGGATCTTCGCGTCGAGGAACACGTTGACGCCGTCGATCGTCGTGGGCATGTTCGCGCCTTCCGCGACCACGTACACGCCGTTGCCGACCAGGTGCATCGCATCCTTGGCGGTGATCTCGTTCTGGGTCGCGCTCGGGAACGCGCAGTGCGCCGTGTGGTTCCACAGCGGGTTGAAATCCAGCTTCGCGTCGGCCGGGGTGAAGACCGTGCCCTTGAACTTGTCCGCGTACTCCTTGATCCGGCCGCGGCGCACGTTCTTCAGATCCATCGCGAACTTCAGCTTGTCGCGATCGATGCCCTGCTCGTCGTAGATGTAGCCCGACGAATCGGACATCGTGACCGGGCGGGCGCCCAGGTCGAGCAACTTCTCGATCGTGTACTGCGCCACGTTGCCGCTGCCCGACACGAGGCAGGTCTTGCCCTGCAGCGTCTCGCCGCGGGTCGCGAGCATCTCCTGCGCGAAGTAGACGGCGCCGTAGCCGGTCGCCTCGGGACGGATCAGCGAGCCACCCCAGTTCAACCCCTTGCCCGTCAACACGCCGGTGAACTCGTTGCGCAGCTTCTTGTACTGCCCGAACAGGAACCCGATCTCGCGGCCGCCCACGCCGATGTCACCGGCCGGCACGTCGGTGTTCGGGCCGATGTGGCGGAACAGCTCGTTCATGAACGCCTGGCAGAAGCGCATCACTTCGTTGTCGCTCTTGCCCTTCGGGTCGAAGTCCGATCCGCCCTTGCCGCCGCCCATGGGGAGCGTCGTGAGGGAGTTCTTGAACACCTGTTCGAACGCGAGGAATTTCAGGATGCCGAGATTCACCGACGGATGCAAGCGGAGCCCGCCCTTGTAGGGGCCGATCGCGCTGTTCATCTCGATGCGGAATCCGCGATTGACCTGGAAGTTTCCCTGGTCGTCCTGCCAGCACACGCGGAACATCAACAACCGCTCGGGTTCGATAATCCGCTCGAGCACCTTGGCCTTGCGGTACTCGGGCCGTCTCTGCATTACGGGGTCGAGCGACTCGGCGACTTCCTGCACGGCCTGATGGAATTCCGGCTCCGCCGGGTTCTTTGCCTTCACCGCCGCCATCAGATCCTTGACGTACTGCGACGTCTTGGCTTCTCCTGGGCCCTTAACCAACATGCGGTCCTCCTTGATAAGACCTTTATCCGTTACGAGAGCGGACTGTTACCGGGGGCAGCCCACGTGTATATCACGAACCTTCGGGGCAAAGCTATTGACGGTTAAGGAAGACCTTAAGTATGCTCGGGGTCGATCATGCAGCCCGACTTCCCGAATATCGAAGTTTTCCGAGCGATTTCGAGCCCGACGCGCCGCGCGCTCCTCGATAAACTCAGCAGTCGCGAGCAGACCGTCCAGCGCCTCGCGTCCTCGTTTCAGATGTCGCTGCCGGCGATCTCTCAGCAGTTGACGGTCCTGCGGCGGGCCGGACTCGTGACGTCGCAGCGCGCGGGCCGCTGGCGGGTGTACCGCCTGAACGCGGAACCGCTGAGGCAGGCGATGGTGTGGCTGCAGGCCTACGAACGATTCTGGGTGGCACGCCTGCACGTGCTCGGGCAGGATCTCAAGCGCCCGGAATCCGAGGAGAGCAGATGGCGGTGACGAAGCCCGCCTGAAGACCGCACGGCACAACACACAACGCACGCCGCACGCCATCCATCGCACGTCGCACGGGCACCCCGCACCTCGCACGAGACTCATCCCACCACGCGGATCGCGACCAACTCCCGCGCCTCGCCTGCCTCGCCTTTTGCGCGGATCTCGATCACGTAGTCACCTCGCGGCAGCGTGGCCAGCGGCAGGTCGATCACGTGCCCGGCGGGCGATGGCTCGCTCGCCTCGGTCGTCAGCGCGCTCATCGCGTCGCCGTGTTGGTTGAGAAGATTCGCGGTCACCGCCACCACCGCCGCGCCCGGCGCATAGGTGTCGACGCGGATGAGGAGGCGGTCGGTGCGGCTGAACTGGCGGGTGGCGGCGGGCACGGCGGTCACCGGGTCGGCGCGAAGCGCGCGGAACTCGCGTGCGGTCCGGGCACAGAAGACCGCGGGCGTCGAGAGCATCACCCGCGGGAGTGCGAAGTCCGGCACCGTGATGTCGCGGGCGTCGCGCTCGAGCACCTCGCGCGAGGACGAAGATGATTCGATCGTCATGTTCATCCGCAGCGTGCCGGGCGGCGCGTCGAACACCGCGCGCGACGGACCCGCCGGCGGCGCGCTCGCACCGCCACCGGGCGCGCCGGCCTCGCTCGGCGGCGCATTGCCCACCGGTCCATTGAAGAACGTCGCCCCGGCCGGAGACGACGCCACCAGCACGATTCGCGCCGGGCGATCGCCCGGCCCGGAGCCGGGGTCCGGCGGCAGGGGCTCCCAGACGAAGGTCACGCGCGTCGTGCCGTGATCGCCGCGCGACATGCCGATCCACCGGCGCACCGTCCGGCCGCGCGGTTCCGCGAGCGCGGCCAGCGAACCGGTCACGGCCGGGGGCGCGGCGGGCTTCTCTGGCTCGGCCGCCCGCGCCGCCTCCGCCGCGGTCGGCGCCCAGTAGCCCTTGCGCGCGCGGACGTCGAGGCCGGGTTTCCTGGTGTGCACCGTGATCGCGTGGAACTTGCCGTCCGCGCCCCGGGCCGAGGTGTACCCGAGCAGGTAGTAGGCCGACGAATCGCGCAGCACCGACTCGAGGCCGGCCTCCAGGTTGTTGCGCGTGCCGATCGCGCGCCCGTTGGTGTTCTCCGCGACGGCCCGCAGCGTCTCCGACGCGCCGAGCGGCGCGGCGCCGAGCCCCTGCGGATCGAGCGGATAGAAGGACACGTTGTTCCGGTTCGCGGCCTCGATGAGGTCACCGGCGCCCAACGTGTCCAGGCCGACGTTCTCCGCCACGACGATCACCGACTTGCGGCCCTCGTTGAGCGATCCGAGATGGTAGGACAGGCTCTTGAGCGCGGACACCACCACCTCGTTCCGGATCTGCTCGACCTTCCACGGGGCCTCCATCGCGTACTGCGATTCCGCGTCGTTGCGCGGCATGTAGTCGCCCCGGCGGCCTTCGAAATGGTCGATGACCGACGTGAGGGCGAACTTGTCTCGCGTGAAGGTGAGCCCCGAGGTCGGCGTCAACGGGTACATCAAGGCGACCAGGTCATAGAGCCCGATCTGCGTCTCGATGAATCGATGAAACCACTCGTGCAGGCGCAGCGCGCTCATGCGCGAGACGTGGTAGTCGTCGAGAAAAATGACGATGATGCGGACGTCGTCGCGCGCGAGCTCGGTGGCCTCGTCGTCGAAGGTGTGGATCTGGCGCGGCGCCTCGCCGCCGGGCTCCAGCTCCGTCTTCACGCGGATGAGCCGGCAGCTGTCGATCTGCTGCGGCTTGCCGTCCTCGGCCAGGTCGAAGTCGGCAGCCGTGAGGTCGTCGACCGGCGTGCCCGCGCGGTCGGTGACGATGACGTCCACGCGCACGGCGTTGACCCCGGCGCGGAAGGTTGCCTGCGGCTGTTGTGGGGGATTCTGCTGCGCCCCGCCGTGCAGTGTCAGGCAGACGGCAACCAGCCCGGCGGAGAGCGCATATCTGGACGCCTTCACGCGTGAAGGATAGCACGGGGAAGCGACGGCTTCCCCGTCAGGCGGTGATCCGGATCGCGACCAGTTCGGTCGCTTCGCCGGCTTCGCCCTTGGCCTTGATCTCGATCAGGTACTCGCCGGCGGCCAGGCCCGCGAGCGGCAGGTCGATCGAGTGCTCCTGGGGATACTTGGCGGCCGGCTGGGCGGTCAGATCGGTCATCGCCTGGCCGGTCCGGTTGAGCAGACGCGCGGTCACGCCGGGCACGGAGTACCCCGGCCCGTACGCGTCGAAGCGAATCAGCAGGCGCTCCGTCCGGCTGAACTCACGGCCCGCCGTCGGCACCGCGTCGGGATCCGATGTCAACGTGCGGAAGTCGCGGGCTGTCCGTGCGCTGTAGACAGCCGGCGTCGTCAGCATGACCTGCGGCCCGGTGAGATCGGGGATCTCCAGGTCGCGGACTTCGCTGTCGAGCACCTGCTCGCGACTGCCCTCCACCGACACGCGCAGCTGCAGCTTGCCGGGCGGCGCGTCGAAGACGACGCGAGAGGGTCCGGCCGTCGTCGCAGCGCCGGTACCCGGGCTGGCCGGCGATGCGGTCGAGGCGACGGCGACGTCGGGCACGCGCCCGCGGAAATAGGCCTGGCCGCCCGGGCCCGACGCGATGAGCGACACGCGCGCGGGACGATCGCCCGGCTGCGCGCCGGGCAGCGGCGCGACGGGTTCCCAGACGAACGTAACGCGCGTCTTGCCGTTCTCGCCGCGCGCGGTGCCAATCCAGGTGCGGACCACGCGGCCGCGCGGCGGCTCGACGATCGCCGACAGGGCCTTCGTCACCGCGGTCGGCGGCCCGGGGCGCGGCGGCGCCAGCGCCTTCGCGCGATCCTCCTCGGTCGGCGCCCAGTAGCCCTTGCGCGCGCGCACCTCGACACCGGGGCGCTTCACGCGCACCTTGATCTCGTGGAACTTCCCGTCGGCCGTGGCCAGCGACGAGTTGTACCCCAGCAGGTAATAGGCCGACGAGTCGCGCAGGATCTGCTTCAGGCCGCCGGCGAGATCGTTGCGGTTGACGATCGCGCGGGCATCCGTGTTGGTGGACAGCGCACGCAGCGTGTCCTGGGTCGCTTCGAGGGTGTCGTGATCGGTCTGCTGGTTGATCGCCGGCTGGCTCAGGTCGAATTCGTTGGTGGCCAGCCCGCGTGGATCCAGCGAGTAGATCGCCGTGTTGGCGCGGTTGGCGGCGTCGTAGACGTTGCGCAGGTCGCTCAAGATATCGACGCTCGAGAAGAAGTTCGCGCTCGCCGCCGCGCCGGTGTCGGTGGCCATCGGGTTGTCGCGATTCGGATTGCCGTAGCCCGGCATCGAGGCGATCGGGTCGCGCAGCTGCGGCGGGAGCACGTTCGTGTAGCCTTCGCTGACCAGAATCACGCTCTTGCGGCCCTCGCGCAGGCCGCCCAGGTGCGTCACGAGGCCCTTGAGCGCGGACAGGCTGACCTGGTTGCGAATCTGCTCGATCGTGGTCGCCGGATAGTTCGCGTACTGCTGTTCGATGTCGTTTCGCGGGCGATAGTCGTACTTCCGGCCGGCGAACTGCTCGATCACGCGGGCGATGGCATCGTGATCGCGCGTGAGGAGCAGGTCGGTGATCTGGCTCAGCGGGTACATGACCTCGACAAGGTCGTTCGGCCCGAGTTGCGTCTGCAGGAAGCGTTCGAGCGGTGCGCGCACGCCCATGCTGCTCCCGAGCCGCACGTGGTAGTCGTCCAGGAAGATCGCGAAAATCCGCACATCGTCGCGCGCCGCCTCCGATTGCTCGTCGAAGTCGTTCCGGATCTCGCGCGGCGTCTCGGTCGCGTTCAGCTGCTGCTGGGTGGCCGTCCCGAGGTTGATGAACTTGAACGAGTCCACCTTCTGCGGCTTCCCGTCCTCCGTCACGTCGAAGTCGGCCGAGGTCAGGTCGTTGACCGGATTCCCCTGCTTGTCGCTTATGATCACGTCAACGCGCACGTAGTTGATCGGCAGGCGGAAAGTCGGCTGCTGGCCTTGCGGCTGTTGCCCCTGGGGCGGTGTCTGCTGTGTTTGACCGGTCGGCGGCTTCGCCGGCTGAGCCGGCGGGTTCTGCTGGCCCCCCTGCTGGGCGCGGCCGACAACGACCGGAACGCCGACAGACACGAGGAGCGCGAGCGCGAAAACGACCGGGCGAATATATCTGGACATGTCTTGCTCTGAATTCCCGTTGATCGCGAGACCGCGAAGCTCTACCCTGATGGGTCATTTCCTCGCACACGAGCAGCCGTACTTGTGCTGGCAGATCCCTTGTGTGGCCGAAGACGACCGGTCGCCCCGCGGGGCGAATGTCGAGAACAGCCGCTGCATGGAAGTCCCGCACCGGGGACACGACAGTCGGGCCGCCGACGAAGCCGAGGCGCGTTCGAGGGCCTCGACGTAATGACCGCAGCTTGCGCACCGGTATTCGTACAGGGGCATGATCGATGATAGCACCACGTCGAACCTCAAGGAGATGACCGTGGCTGAAGAGCTTATGGATGGTGTGGCGCCGCTCACCCGCCTGACCGAAGACGAGGCGATTTTCCGCGACAGCGTGCAGCAGTTCGCCGAGGGCCGGGTCAAGCCGCTGGTGCGCGACATGGACGAGCACGCGAAAATCCCGCGGTCGCTCATCGACGCCCTGTTCGCGCTGGGCGTCATGGGCATCGAAACGCCTGAGGCGTTCGGCGGCTCGGGCGGACGGTTCTTCCACTCGGTGCTGGCGGTCGAGGCGCTGTCGCGCGTGGACGCGTCGATCGGCGTGCTCGTCGACGTGCAGAACACGCTGGTCAACAACGCCCTGCTGCGCTGGGCGAGCGATGACTTGAAGAGCCGCTGCCTGCCGCGCCTGGCCACCGACACGGTGGGGGCCTACGCGCTGTCGGAAGCCGGGTCGGGCAGCGACGCGTTCGCGATGGCGAGCCGGGCGGTCGAGAGCGGCGGCGAGTTCATTCTGACCGGCCGCAAGATGTGGATCACCAACGGCAACGAGGCGAACCTCTTCATCGTGTTCGCCAACGTGAATCCCGAGGCCGGCTACCGCGGCATCACGGCCTTCATCGTCGAACGCGGGCTTGCGGGCTTCACCGTCGGCAAGAAGGAGGACAAGCTCGGGATCCGCGCGAGCAGCACGTGCGAGTTGATCCTCGAGGACTGCCGGGTGCCGCGGGCGAACGTGCTCGGCGAGGTCGGCAAGGGCTACAAGGTGGCGATCGAAACGCTGAACGAGGGACGGATCGGCATCGGCGCGCAGATGCTCGGCGTCTCGCAGGCCGCCCTCGACCACGCCGTCGCCTACATCAAGGAGCGCAAGCAGTTCGGCCGCCGCATCGCCGATTTCCAGGCGGTCCAGTTCCAGATCGCGCGCATGGCGATGGAACTCGAGGCCGCACGGCTGCTCGTCTACAACGCCGCGCGTCTGCGCGATGCCGGGCGCCCGTTCCTCACCGAAGCCGCCATGTGCAAGCTGTTCTCGTCGGAGGCGGCCGAGCACGTGACCTCGATGGCCGTGCAGCTGTTCGGCGGGTACGGGTACACGAAGGACTACCCGGTCGAGAAGCTGTACCGCGACGCGAAGATCGGGCAGATCTACGAGGGCACGTCGAACATGCAGCTGCAGACGATCGCGAAGCAGATCATCGGGTGATGCTTTGCTGGGAGGCGGGAGGCTGCAGGTGGTAGTGGGGTAGTGGGTAGTGGGTAGTCGGTAGTCGGCAACGGTCGTCGGCAGTCGGTACGCCAATAGTCAGCAGGGCTCGCGGCCGCGTCCGTCCTCTGCTACCTACTGTCCACTATCCACTATCCACTGCCTACTATCTACGATCCACTGGCTATTTTCTCAGCACCGCGCCCGAGATGATCATCCGCTGCACTTCGGAGGTCCCCGGGTAGATCTCCGCGGCGCGCACGTCGCGATAGAGCCGCTCGAGGATCGAGCCTCGCCGGTATCCGGCCGACGCGAGTATCTGCATGGCGCGATCCGTCGCGTGCGTCGCGGCTTCCGACGCGTAGAGCTTCGCCATCGCCGCTTCCACCCCGCACTGATCCTGCGCGTCCTTGGTGGACGCCGCCTTCAGCGTCAACATGCGCGCGGCGTCGAGCTCGGTCGCCGAATCGGCGAGCATGAACTGGATCGCCTCGTAGGTGGCGATCGGCTTGCCGAAGGTGTGCCGGCGCTTGGCGTGCGCCCGCGCCTCGTCGAAGGCCACCTGGCCGATGCCGATCGCCTGCGCGGCGATCCCGATCCGCGCCCCTTCGAACGCCCAGCGCGCCATCTCGAAGCCGGCGCCCCGCGCGCCGACGAGCGCGTCGGCTCCGACGTCCACGTCGGCCAGTTCCAGGTCGATGCCGCCCAGCCCCCGCACGCCCATCGACTCGTTGCGCGCCCCGCGCACGACGCCGCGGGCGTTCATCGGCACCAGGAACGCGCTGACCGCGCGCTTGCCGGTCTGGCCCGCCTCGCCCGCAAAGACCAGGACCAGGTCCGCGGCCGCCGCGCACGTGACCCACGTCTTGCGTCCGGTCAGCCGGAACCCGCCGCCCGGCAGCGATGCCGCCGCCGTCTGCTGGTTGGCGGCATCGGTCCCCGCGTCCTCTTCCGACAACGCGAACGCCCCCACCCGCTCGCCGCTCGCCAGCCGCGGCAGCCACGTCCGCTTCTGGTCCTCGCTGCCGAACCGCAGCAACGGCTCGCTGACCAGCGAGTTGTTGACGACGAGGATGACGGCGAGCGTGGCGCTCGCGCGCGCGATTTCCTCGAGCGCCAGCGCGTAGCTGACGTAGTCGCGGCCGGCGCCGCCCCACGCCGTCGGGATCGTGACGCCCATCAGTCCCCGCGCGCCCGCCGCCTTCACGAGATCGGCCGGAAACTCGTCGCGCTCGTCGATCGCCGCAGCCAGCGGCGCGACCGTCTCGCGCGCGAACCGCCGCGCGGCCTGCTGAAACGCCAGCTGCTCGGGGGTCAGAGTGAAGTGCATGAACTGATCGTGCAACGGGAGGGAAATGGGGTCAACTGGTCCTTGGTCCTTGGTCCCTGGTCCATGGTTCGGGGGGAACGGAGCGTGCATCAGGTTGGAATCCGATGGGTGTGGATCGATTCGAAGATCTGCGGGTGTGGCGGGCAGCTTCGGCTTTTGCCACCGACATTGGCAGCGTCCTGCAGCGAATGTCATCGTCAACGGATTTCGCGCTCCGCGATCAACTCAACGCCGCGGCGCTCTCCACCGTTGCAAATATTGCCGAAGGGTTCATGCGAAGGAGTCGCAGAGATTTCGCACGGTTCACGCGAATAGCGGCAGCATCGAACGGAGAGGCCCGCGCCTTACTGCACATCGCGCACGGCCGAGGGCACCTGCGGTCAGCGGAATACCTGGCGTTGGTCGACACGACGAACTCGATCGGCCGGATGTTGTCCGCGCTCTACCGGTCACTGAGGACCGCTGAAGAACCGCACCAGATCGAGTAGGCAGGATGGTCCATAGTCCCTGGTCCCTGGTGCGCACCAGGGACCAAGGACTATGGACCAAGGACCAAGGACTATTCCTCCGCGAGTCTCTGAAAAATCGGCCGGAGGCGGCGCGCGGTTTCGGCGAGTTCTTCGGGAAGCACGCGCACCTGGCCGAGCACCGACATGAAGTTGGTGTCCCCGGTCCACCGCGGGACGGCGTGGATGTGGACGTGGTCCACCACGCCCGCGCCCGCCGATCGTCCCAGGTTGATGCCAATGTTCATGCCCTGGGGACGATACGCCTCGGCCAGCGCGATCTCGGCCCGGCGCGTCAACTCCATCATCTCGCACAGCTCCGCGTGCGAGCATTCGGCGAGCGACGCCACGTGCCGGATGGGCACCACCATCAGGTGGCCGCTGTTGTAGGGATAGAGGTTGAGAATGACGTAGCAGCGCTCGCCCCGGCAGAGGACGAGCGGCGCGGCCGCCTCGCTCGTGAGCGCGTCGCAGAACACGCAGCCCCGGGCGTCACTCGTACCCGTGACGTAGGCCAGTCGCCACGGCGACCAGAGCCGTTCCACGCGTCACACCTGTTCGGCGAAGAGAATCGGGCCGGCCTGGTCCGGTTTCTCCGGGTCCAGCTTCGCGATCTCGCGGTTGATCAGATCCTTGAGTTCCTTGCCCGGCTTGAAATACGGCACTTTCTTCGGCGGCACGTCCACGCGATCGCCGGTCTTGGGATTGCGGCCCTTGCGTGGCTCGCGCTGGCGCAGGCGGAAACTGCCGAAGCCGCGCAGCTCGATCTTGTCGCCCCGCTGCAGCGCTTCGATGATGCTCTTGAAGACCGTCTCGACGATGAGTTCCGAGTGCTTCTTGGTGAGGTCCGAGACGCGCGACACTTCTTCGACCAGGTCTGCCTTGGTCATGCTGCCCCCCACGCGGCGCCCCCGCGCTCGCCGGCCACTGCGCTGACGGCTCGCAGTATGCGCGACGGGATCAGGGCCCCGGGATCGACGGAGGCGTCCCCCCGATCCCGGATCCCCGATCCCTCACGCCACGCCCTTACGACTGGTGCTTCAGGTGGTCGGCGATCGTCGAGAAGCCGCCACCCGCGCCGTTCTCCGTGTAGCTCTGCCAGTCGGTCCGATCCTGATCGCCGCGCATCGCTCGAATGCTCAGGCCGATCTTCCGCTCGGCCGGACTCAGCTTGATGATCTTCATCGGGTACGTCTGGTCGACCTGCAGGTCGATCTTCTCGCCGCCCTGCTGATCGTCGAACTCCGACACGTGGATCAATCCTTCGATGCCTTCGGCCAGTTCCACGAACGCGCCGAAGTTGGTCAGCCGCACCACCTTGCCCTCGACGACCTCGCCGACCTGGTGATGCGTGAAGAAGTCGTCCCACACGTCCGTCGCCAGCTGCTTCAGGCCGAGCGACAGCCGCTGGTTCTCGGCGTCGATGTTCAGCACGACCGCCTCGACCTTGTCGCCCTTCTTCAGCACCTCGGACGGATGCTTGATCCGCTTGCTCCACGACATGTCGGAGATGTGGATGAGCCCGTCGATGTCCTCCTCGACCTCGACGAAGGCGCCGAACTCGGTCAGGTTGCGCACCTTGCCGACGATGCGCGAGCCCACCGGGTAGCGTTCGGCCAGCTCGTGCCACGGGTTGGACTCGATCTGCTTGAGCCCGAGCGAGATGCGCCGGGCCTGCGGATCGACGCCGAGCACCATCGCCTCGACCGCGTCGCCGACGTTGAGAATCTTCGACGGGTGCTTGATGCGCTTGCTCCACGACATCTCGGAGACGTGGATGAGGCCCTCGACGCCCGGCTCCAGCTCGATGAAGGCGCCGTAGTCGGTGAGGCTCACCACGCGGCCGGTGACGCGCGCGCCCACCGGGTAGCGATCGGACACCGCGCTCCACGGATCGGCCGTCAGCTGCTTGTGACCGAGCGAGACGCGCTCGGTAGCCGGGTCGTACTTCAGCACGACGACGTCGATCTCGTCGTTGACCTTGAAGAGCTCCGACGGGTGACCGACGCGGCCCCACGACATGTCCGTGATGTGCAACAGCCCGTCGATACCCCCCAGGTCGATGAACGCGCCGTAGTCGGTGATGTTCTTCACGACGCCGCGCAGCACCTTGCCCTCGGCCAGCGTGTTGAGCGTCGTCTTCTTCTTCTCGGCGTTCTCTTCCTCGAGCAGCACCTTGCGCGAGAGCACGATGTTGCCCCGCTTCTTGTTCACCTTGATGACCCGCATGCGCAGCTCCTGGCCGCGCAGGGCATCGAGGTTGCGTACGGGGCGTACGTCGACTTGAGAACCCGGGAGGAAGGCACGCACACCGATGTCGACCGCCAGTCCACCCTTGATCCGCTCGATCACCCGGCCGATGACGACCTTCCGGTCGGCATAAGCCTTCTCCACGTCGTCCCAGATCTTCATCTTCTCGGCTTTTTCGCGCGAGAGGACGACGTAGCCATCCTTGTCTTCGGTCTTTTCGAGCAGCACGTCGACCAGGTCGCCGGCTTGCACCGTGACGTGCCCGGTCTCGTCGAGGAACTCGGTAACGGGGATGACCCCCTCCGACTTGTAGCCGACATCGACGACCACTTCGGACGCCGTCACTTTCAGGACGGTGCCCTTGACGACCTCACCTTCCGAGATGTTTCGGAAGCTGCTATCGTACATGTCGAGAAGTCGAGCGTACTCTGCGGGATCGACGCCATGGTCGGGATCACCTTTCCCGACCGTCGGTTCGGCCTCACCTCCTCTTGTCTGGCTCGTCGCAACCTGCGCGGCCGGCTCGGAAGTGCTGATGCTGTCAACGTTCGCCATGAATTACGCGTCCTCCTGACGTCAGATTTGCCGGGTTCACAGCACCGGCGGGCTGGGGATGTGCAACCGCAACGACGCAACCGATGGCGGCCTGGAGCCGAAACGCGCGATGGCCCCCGGCGTCGGTCCGGATGTCGCCGTGGCGGTAAGCAATAGAGTTTACGATACTTATCGGCAAACAGTCAAGCTACCAAAGGAGTCCCCAATGGCTGAGCGCAAGACGGCAACGCGAGCAGCCCGATCCCGGGCCGCCATGAAATCGTCAAGTGGCGGACGGGCCGGGAAAACCAGACCCGGCCGGGGCAAGACGGCAAAAACCGGCCCTCGCCTCGGGTCGGCGGCCACCCAGGTGGACGCGACCGGGTCGGCCGGGAGCGCGCCCGCCCGGATCCGGGCCGCGGCACCCCAGCGGTCGGCCGGACGCCGGCCGAACAGCGCGAACGATTTCGAGGATGTAACGGCCGAGGTACAGCGCCGCCAGGACCGCGAGGAGGAAGACGTCCCGACGCCGCCATCCACCCTCGACCTCGACCGACGCGCCTCGGCAGCACGGTCGGGCCGCGCGGAGATGGCAGGACGGCGCCGGAAGCACACCGCCGCCAGCCCGGCGATCACCGGAGGAGACGTGGACGCCGACTGGGAGAGCGCCTACACCGTGGGCGACGAGGCGGCGACCGGCGATAACCCGACTCCGGACCAGGACAGGGTCGACGATCTGGGCCGCGCCGTCGGGATTGACTACGAGGATACCGAGGAGTTGAAGTCGGCCGAAAAGGTCACACGGCGGGACCGGAAACGGTGGGAGCTCGACCCCGCATCGGCGGAAGACTACAAGGAGCGCAACCGGAAGAAGCCGTGAGGCAAGAAGTAGGCACCTACTGTCTACTGCCTGCTATCTGCAGCACCGTCTTTGTGACCTCGTCGATCGACAATCCGGTCGTGTCGATGACGTGGGCATCAGCGGCGGGCATGAGCGGCGAGGATTGCCGCGTCGTATCCGCGCGGTCGCGCGCGTCGAGTTCGGCCGCGACTTCGGCCAGCAGCAACCTCGTGGCGTGACCGGCATGCGCCGGATCCGCGGCCCGCCGGCGCGCCCGTTCCTCTGGCGCCGCATCCAGGTAGACCTTCACGTCGGCGGCCGGAAACACCACGGTGCCGATATCCCGCCCTTCCATCACGATCGCCCCGCCCGCCCCGAGCGCGCGCTGGCGTTCGACGAGAATTGCGCGGACCGCCGGCAGGCGCGCCACGGCGCTGGCGCCGCGATCGATGTCCGGCGTCCGGATGGCGCCGGTGACATCATGGCCGTTGATCTCGACCAGGTCATCGCTGACGTGGATGGTCGCCGCCGCGGCCAGCTGTGCGACGCGCGGTTCCGCGTCGAGTGGGATGCCGGCATTTGCCGCGGCCCATGCCACGGCCCGGTACATCGCGCCCGTGTCCACGTGTCGGTAACCAAGGCGGGCGGCCACGCGCCTGGCAATCGTCCCTTTCCCGACACCCGACGGTCCGTCTATCGCAACAATCAGCCCTCGCGACATCCGCTCTCCGCAGTGCTCATCGTTTCACCGTGGACCCGCCGCTGCCCTTCGCTCCGGGACCGCCGGTCGCGTTCGAGCGGAAACTGCCGGCCGCATTCGCGCGGGGTCCGCCGGCTGCGCTCGTGCGGGGGCTGCCGGCCGCGCTCGTGCGGGGGCCGCGGGTCGCGTTCGTGCCACGGCCGCCGGTGCCCGCCGGCCTTCTCGGGCCGTCGCCGGCTTTCGGCGTGCGAACGCCGGTGCTCCTCGCTGCGGCGCCGCCGGTGCCCGGCCCTGTCGGACCGCCAGTCTCGAGACCGCCGGCTGGGGCCGGCACGGTGGCCGCTCTTTCCAGCTGTCGCACCTCGTCTCGCGTGAGTTCGCGGAACTCGCCCGGTTTGAGGCTGCCAAGCGGGATCGGACCGATGCGCACGCGGCGCAGCCGGACGATCGGGTGACCGATCTCCTCGCACATCTTGCGGACCTGGCGTGTGCGGCCCTCGTGCACCACGACGGAAATGACCGCCTGATCGCCGCGCGCGCCGCGTCCGGTCTCGACCACGCGGACGTCGGCGGGCGCCGTCCGCCGCCCTTCGATTCGCACGCCGTGGGCGAGGCGACGCAGCACGGCAGGCTCCGGCACACCGCGCACGCGCGCCTCGTACTCCCGCTCGACGCCGTATCGCGGGTGCATCAGGCGTTCGGCGAACTCGCCGTCGTTGGTCAGGAGCAGCAACCCTTCCGAATCGTAGTCGAGGCGCCCGATCGGATAGATGTACTCCTTCACCCCGACGAGGTCGAGCACGGTCGGACGATGTTCGGGATCCGAGCGCGTCGTGACGTAGCCGCGGGGCTTGTGCAAGGCGAGGTAGCGTCGCGGCGGACGCCCGATCCGCCGGCCATCGACACGGATGTCGTCGGCGTCCGGGCTGGCTCGGCTGCCGAGCTCGCGGACCGTCACGCCGTTGACCGCCACGCGTCCGGCAACGATGAGCTTTTCGGCGGCGCGGCGCGAGGCCACGCCCGCGGCGGAGAGGATCTTCTGCAGGCGGATCGGCATAACGGCACCGTCGGGGACGGAACACGAACCAACATCGCGACGGCGTAGGGGCGCAACATGTTGCGCCCCTACATCAGTGGATCTGTTCGCCCTGGTCCTCCGGTTCGCCCTCGGGCCCAACGCCGCTTTCCTCTTCCGCGTCGAGCGGCAGCCGGGCCTCGGACGGGCCGTTGGCCAGCCCGGCGGGCGGCTCGAAGCCCAGGACGTCGGCGAGATCTTCGACCTTCGGCAAGTCGTTCAGGTCGCGCAGGCCGAACCGAATGAGGAACTCGCGCGTGGTGGAATACAGGAACGGACGTCCGACGACCGCCTTGCGGCCGGCAATCTTGACGAGGTGCCGCTCGAGCAGCGTGTTCAGCACGCCGGCCGTGTTGACGCCGCGAATTTCCGCGACCTCCGGCCCGGTGACCGGCTGCTTGTAGGCGATGACGGCCAGTGTCTCGAGCGCCTGCACGGAGAGCTTCTGCGTCTTGCGCTCGTGGAACAGGCGGCGCACCCATTCGTGCATCTCGGGTCGCGTGACAATCTGGTAGCCGCCCGCGATCTCGATGAGCTGCAGGCCGCCACGGCCCTCGTAGTCGTGCCTGAGCGATTCGACCGCCAGCTCGACGTCCTCTTTCGGCTCGCTCTCGAGCAGCCTGAACAGCATCTTCGGCGTCAGCGGCTCGGGCGAGGCAAAGACCAGCGCCTCGATGATCGCTTTCAGCTGCGGGTCGGCGACCCGCGCCGCCGCTGCCTCGGCCGGCGAACTGGCGACAACGTCCTCGGCGACCGCCTCGCCTTCGGACGCAGAATCGAGGTCGGTCCCGGAGCCGACCTCAGCCCGGTCGCTCGTCGCCTCGATCTCGGCGCTCGCCGCTCCAATTTGCGCGGTTTCTTCCGCGCGGACCGACGGGGCCGACGCTCCGGCATCATCGACGCTGGCGCCAACACCGGCGTTCGCCGGCTGGTCGGGCATCGCTTCGCGCGCGTCGGTGTCGTCAGGCCCGGTCATCTCGCTCTCGCCCGGTGCTGTCTTTGCGACTTTGTCGCTCAAGTGTTTTCCCCCAGACGTCGATGGACCGCCACCTGCCTGCCGCGCACCACCCCGCACGTGGCACTTCGCACCGCGCACGGCGCACTTCGCACCGCGCACGACTTGTGCCCGCCGGTCAGTTCCGCACCACCTGCGGATCCCCGATCGGGTGCGGCGCGTCGGATGGCCGCGCGCACTTGTAGATGCGAATGATGCCGACCGGACCGGCCTGGAACACGCGGATCAGCTTGAGCCTGATCATCTCGAGCAGGGCAAGGAAGGTGACAATCATGCCGCCCTTCGTGTTCAGGTCGCTGAACAGATCCTCGAAGCCGCACGCCTCGGTCTCCGACAGCCGGGAGAGCAACTGCTCGATGCGCGCCTCGATCGACAGCTGCTCGGGCGGCAGCGCCAGGCGGGGCCGCAGCTTCGCGCGCTCGAGCACGTCGCGGAACGCGGAGAGCAGCGTGAACAGATCCACTTCGAGCTCCGGCTCGTATTCGTCGCCGGCGATCGCCGCCACGCGTTCGTCGGGCCGCATCCACTGCGCCTCGCGCAGCGTCTCCCGCTCGTGCAGCAGTTCGGCCGCGGCCTTGTACTTCTGGTGCTCGATCAGGCGCCTGACCAGCAGCTCGCGCGGATCTTCCTCGGGGTCCTCCTGGCCGGGATCGGGCCGCGGCAGCAGCATGCGCGACTTGATGTGGATGAGCGTCGCCGCCATGACGAGGTAATCGCCGGCGAGGTCCAGGTTCATCTCGCGCATCAGGTCGATGTAGTCGAGGTACTGCCGGGCGATGACCGCGATCGGGATGTCGTAGATGTTCACCTCGTTCTTCTTGATGAGGTGAATGAGCAGATCGAGCGGCCCCTCGAAGTTGTCGAGCCTGACGGGGTACGCCTCGAGCGAGCTGTCCAGGGATTCCAGCGGTTCCAATGCGTTCCTTCGATCTGTCGATGGTCGACCGTCGACAGTTCATCGTTGAGCACGCCCTCGCAACGATTGACGATCGACCGTCGACCATTGACTGCGTTTCACCGATAGCTCACCCGCATCGCGTCCCGCACGCGCTCCATGGTCCCGACCCCGACCTGGCGGGCGCGCTTCGAGCCCTCGAACAGGATGTCGCGGATCCAGCCCGGTCGCGCGAGCGCCTGCTGCCGCCGCTCCCGCATCGGGTCGAGCGCGCCGTTCAGCGCCGCCGCCAGCTTCGTCTTCACCTCGACGTCGCCCACCTTGCCCGCGCGGTATCGCGTCTTCAGATCCTCGACCTCCGCCGTGTCCGCGTTGAACGCGTCGTGGTAGAGGAAGACGGGATTGCCTTCGACGGTGCCGGGGATGTCGGCGCGGATCCGTTTGGGATCCGTGTACATCCGCATCACCTTCTTTCGCACCGCCTCGGCATCGTCCGAGAGATCGATGGCGTTGCCGTAGCTCTTGCTCATCTTCCGGTTGTCGAGCCCCGGCAGGCGGGGGAACGTGGTCAGCAGCGGCTCCGGCTCGACCAGCACGCCCTTGACGATCGTCTCGCCGTCCTTGACGCCCGCCTTTGCACCGTAGAAGTTGTTGAAGCGGCGCACCACCTCGCGCGACAGTTCCAGGTGCGGCACCTGGTCGTCGCCCACGGGCACGAACTGCGCATCGTACATCGCGACGTCGGCCGTCTGCAGCAGCGGGTAGCCGAGGAAGCCGATGGTCGACAGGTCCTTCTCCAAGAGCTGTTCGCGCTGCTCCTTGTAGGTCGGCACGCGCTCGAGCCAGGGGATCGGGACGACCATCGACAGCAGCAGGTAGAGCTCGGCGTGCTCGGGTACGAGCGACTGGATGAAGAAGGTGCTGCGCTCGGGGTCGAGGCCGGCCGCGATCCAGTCGGCGACGTTGTCGTACGCGCTGGCGACCAACTCGGTCGTGTCGGCGTACTCGCTCGTGAGCGCGTGCCAGTCGGCAACGAAGTAGAAGCAATCGTACTTCTGCTGGAGCCCGGTCCAGTTCTTCAGCGCGCCGACCAGGTGCCCGAGATGGAGCTTGCCCGTCGGCCGCATTCCGGAGACGACGCGCGGTTTCACAGTGGCCACGACAGTAATTGATAGGCGAGGTAATCGGACATGCGCACGATGCGCACGAGCACGCCGGTGAAGATCAACGCGTAGAGGATGATGAACCCGTACGGGCGGATGGCGTCGAACACGTCCGCGGCGCGATCCGGCAACACGCCGGCGAGCACGTTCCCGCCGTCGAGCGGCGGCACCGGGATCATGTTGAAGATCGCGAGCAGCAGGTTCAGTTCGAGCACCGTGACCGACAGCAACGCGAGCGGCGCCGACACGTGGACGTTGGCGATATCGTCCGGCGTCCACGCCGTCAGGCGCATGCCGATCGCGCCGACGATGGCGAGCACGACGTTCGCGGCGGGGCCCGCGGCGGCGACGAGCATGAAGTCGCGCCGGTGGTTCTTCAGCTTCGAGATGTCCACGGGAACCGGCTTCGCCCAGCCGATGATCGGCAGCCGCGTGACCATCGCGAGCAGGGGGAACAGGATCGTGCCGACCGGATCGACATGGACGGCCGGATTGAGCGACACGCGTCCCAGCAGGCGAGCGGTCGGGTCGCCGAGGCGCCAGGCCATCCACGCGTGGGCCGACTCGTGGACCGTCAGCGAGAACAGCAGGACCAGGAACCCGATGAAGATCTGCGCGAAGTTGAGGTGTTCAAGCAAGGGGCACTCAGGCTAACAAAGGGGGCCGAAGATGTCAAAAGCGTCGGCCGTTCACGGTCGGCAGCCAGCCGACGCTCTACGGTTAACGGTTAACGGTTAACTGTTAACTGTTAACGTTACCGATGCGAAAAATGCTGCAGCACCGCGTCGGCCACGCGTCGGCCGACCAGCGCCGTCAGGTCCTCCCGGCTTGCGCGGCGCACGCCGGCCACGCTGCCGAAGGCGGCGAGCAGCGCGCGACGCCGGCGCGGGCCGATGCCGGGCACGTCGTCCAGATCCGAGCGCAGGTCGCGCATCCGCCGCGCGCGCCGGTGAAACGTCACCGCGAAGCGATGCGCCTCGTCGCGGATCCGCTGCACGAGCAGGAGCGAAGGACTGCTCACCGCGAGCGCGACCGGGTCCGGTCGATCGCGCAGGAACAACAGCTCCTCTTTCTTGGCGAGGCCGACGGCCACCAGGTTCGCCAGGCCGAGTTCCTCGAGCGCGGTGTAGGCCGCGCTGACCTGGCCTCGGCCACCATCGATGAGGATGAGGTCGGGAAACTCGCCGCCCTGCTCGAGGAGCCTCCGGTAGCGGCGCAGGACCACCTCGTGCATCGCGGCACAGTCGTCGGAACCGAAGTGTGTGGCGGGTAGGGGCGCAACATGTTGCGCCCCTACGTCGTGTTGTTCCCCCCGATCCCCGATCCCTGATCCCTGCGCCAGCGCAGAATCCGCGACCGCCTTTACCCCGCGGATTCTGAACTTTCTGTACTCCCCCGGCCGCATGCGCCCCTGCTCGCACACCACCATTGACGCGACCGTCTCGCTGCCCTGGATGGTCGAGACGTCGAAACACTCGATGCGGCGCGGAAGCCCGGGCAGGGCGAGGGCGGCCTGAAGCGTCGTCAGCGCCTCGAAGCTGCCGGTCGGCGTCCCGGTGAACCGCGCCTGGTAACCCATGGCCGCGTTGCGATGGGCCAGGTCGAGCAGGCCGCGTTTCTCGCCGCGCCTGGGCGTGAGCAGGCGCACGCGCCGGCCGGCGCGGGCGGACAGCCAGGCTTCGATGGCATCCGCTTCGTCTATTTCGGCCGGCAGGTGGACCTCCGGCGGCACCTCGCGTTCCGCGTAGAACTGCTGGACGGCGGCCTGCACGACGTCCCGCTCGCCGGCCCCCGGGTCACCCTCGGTCACGAGCTCGACGCGTTCGATGACCCGCCCACGGCGCATCTGGAACACGAAGATGACGGCGCCCTCCGGTCCGAGCTTGACGCCGAACGCGTCGCGGTCGCCGAGCTCGGTGGTGGCCATTTTCTGATGGCGGTCGTGCACCGTCTGAACCGTGCGCATCGCGTCGCGCAGCTGCGCGGCTTCTTCGAACCGCTCGGCCCCGGCCGCCTCCTGCATCTGCTGGCCGAGATGCTCGATCAGTTCGTCGTTGCGCCCCTCGAGGAACAGCCTCGTGTGCTCGACCGCCCGCGCGTACTGCTCCGGTGAGCACAACGAGGCCACGCACGGCGCCACGCACCGCTTGATGTCGTACTCGAGACAAGGACGGCCGCGACGGCCATTGATCTCCTCGTTGCACGAGCGGAGCCCGAATAGTTTGTGTGTGAGGCTCATCGTCTTCCGGGCGAGGCTGGCGGGCATGAACGGACCGGCGTAGACGTCGCCGTCGCGCTCGACGCGCCGGACCAGCAGCACCCGGGGAGACGATTCGGTCGTGGTGAGTTTCAGATACGGATAGCTCTTGTCGTCCCGCAGCAGGATGTTGAACTTGGGCATCCGCTGCTTGATGAGGTTGTTCTCGAGCGCAAGGGCTTCGACCACCGAGTCGGTGACCGTGAACTCGAGGCGATCGACCTCGTCGATGAGCGCGTCGGTCTTCGGGCTGGCGCCCCGCGCGCCCAGGTAGCTTCTGACGCGGTCACGTAGCGCCCGGGCCTTGCCGACGTAGATCGCCTCCCCGGCCCGGTTCAAAAAGAGATACACTCCCGGCTGTTCAGGTAGCCTGGCGATCTGGGCCTTGAGATCGTGAATCGGCATGGACTAAGATGGCCGCGTTTCTAGCAGCGCACCAATCTGCAATTATAGCCGACGCCCCGAACTCGTTCGTGCCATGACCTTTACCGGCACCATCGGCAAGATCTGCATGTTCCCGCTGAGCGCGATTATTCGCGTCTGCGTGGCGCTGCGCATCCACCCGAACATCCTGACGGCCACCGGCGTGGCCATCAATGCGGCCGCCGCCTGGGCCCTGGCCCTGGACGAGTTCCGCCTGGGCGGCGTCATCATCATCGTCGCCAACATCTTCGACTTCATCGACGGCAAGGTGGCGCGGGAACTTCACGCGGAATCGGCGTTCGGCGGATTCTTCGACTCGGTGATGGATCGGTTCTCGGACATCAGCCTGTTCGTCGGCCTCATCTACCTGTACGCCGAGAAAGGCCGCACGGATTACGTCATCGTCACGGCGCTCGCCATGATGTTCTCGATCATGACGAGCTACACCCGCGCGCGCGCCGAGTCGCTCATCGCCAAATGCAAGGTCGGGTTCATGGAACGGCCCGAGCGGATCGTGCTGTTCATCATCGGCGCCTTCACCAACCGCATGGCCGCGGTCATGTGGGTGGTGATGGTCTTGTCGATCTTCACGGTCGCCGATCGCATGTACTTGACGTGGCGGGAACTGAGCGGCGGGATCAAAGTGGAAGACGAACTCGAGCACCGCCTCGCCGAAATGCGCCTGGGCACGCCGCGTGGCGGCCGGCCATGAAACGGCTCTTCACGCTGCCGACGCTGGTCTTGTGGCGGACGTTCTTCTGGACCTACGAACGCGCCACGTGGCAGTACGATCTGTGGGTGATCGTGATCCTGGCCTTCATCTGGCTGACGCCGCCCGCCTGGCTGCACGACCCGATGGCCACCGGGCCGGGCCTCATCGAATGGATCGCGCGACTGCTCCACTGAACGTCACGCCGCACATTCCACACTCCACATTCCATCTTCCACATTCCTGCAGGCCGGTCCCCCACTACGCGCGCTTCTTCGCCCGCGGCCGTTCCGCCGCGGCGGCGCGCTTCGGCATCGTGGCCACCTTCGCGGGCTTCTTGCGTGACGCGCTGACCGCGTCCAGGCTCCGCTTGAGCGCCTCCATCAGATCCGCGACCTTTGGCGCCGCCTTCTCTTCAGGCGCCACCACCTCCTCGCCCGCGATCTTCGCGTCGATGATCTTGCGCAGCCCCTCGCGATACTCGTCGTGGTAGTCGGCGAGATTCAGTTCGCCTTCGAAGGTGGCAATGACCTGCTGGGCGAGCTTCAGCTGTTCGGGCTTGACCGAGGTGGGCAGGCCGTTCAGCTCGTCGATCTGATCCATCGCGCGCACCTCGGAGGCCACGTGCAACGTGTACATCACGAGCCCGCGCTCCCGCGGCCGCACGGCGACGATGTACTCGCGGCCGTAGAGCGCCAGCTTGCCGACGCCCGCCTTGCCCCGCATGCCTTCGCGCATCACGGCAAACGCCTCGCTGGCCATCGGGCCGTCCGGCGCCAGGTAGTACGCCCGATCGACGTACAGCGGGTCGATGTCGCCCTCGTCGGCGAACTGCACCAGGTCGATGACACGCGTCGATTCGGGGCGCACTTTCGCGATATCTTCGTCGGTGAGCACCACCCAGCGGCCCTTCTCGAACTCGTATCCCTTGACGATCTCGCTGTTCTGAACCTCGCGGTTGCACTGCGGGCACCAGCGCTTCTGCTGGATGCGCGTCCTGCACTCCCCGTGCAGCTGGTTGAAAGACAGCGCGGCGGCGGATTCCGAGGCGGGAAATACCTTGATGGGAATGTTGACGAGACTGACTTTCAGGAACCCTTTCCAGGTCGGACGGGCAGCCATGGGGAGCCTCCTAAGCCTCTTTCACACCTTGTCGCGCCCGTCGCCCAGACCAAGATCCAGCCCGGTGTGCAGGAACTTGATGTCGTGGGCCTCGATCTTGTCGCGCAGCAGCCGCCGCGCCGCGCCGTACAAGTTCCCTGGTACGACCAGCGTGCGGGCGAAGTGGCGCATCCGCGCCGTGAGCAGCAGCGTGACGTCCTTGCCCTCGCGCCAGCTGATCGCGCCGATCTGGCGGTAAGTCATGAAGCCGCCTTCGGCCCAGATGCCGTCCGCGTAGAAACCGCGCGCGATGGCCCGGTTCATGGCGATCGCCGCCGTGTAGTAGAGAAACATCATGGCTTCGCCGAACAACTGCCGGCCTGACCGGATCGGCGACAGCGAGATGTTGTAAACGATGAGGAGGCCCATCAGCACGCCAATGGCGACGAGCATGCCGTAGTAGGGCGGTTTGGGCGGCAGCCAGACCAGGAGCGCCGACGATCGCCGCTTGAGAAAGCGCAGGAAGTCGAACGCCGTCCGGACGTTAGCCACCAGGAAGCCGGCGCCGAGCAGCAGCAGGATGTCCTGGAGCGTCATGTCTGACCTTCTCAAAGGGCCCGTTGTTGACGGGGGGACGAGAGTGCCCCTTGGCTGGGTCTTGCAATCTTCAATCCATCTCGACGGTGCGGGTTCGCCGCGACTGACGCCGCCGATCCGGATGGGTCGCGCGGCCCTCAGACCGGCGCCGGACCGGCCTTGGACAGCTCGGGGTCGTAACAGTGCCGGCACCGCGCCTCGTAGGTGCCTTGCGCTCCCAGCAGGACGCGATCCTGGCTCGCCACCAGCCGCTGCGTGTGGTTCGCGGGATTCCCGCAGACCACGCAGATCGCCAGCGTCTTGGTGATGTACTCGGCAACCGCCAGCAGCTGCGGCATCGGCTCGAACGGCTTCCCCAGGTAATCCTGGTCGAGTCCGGCGACGATGACGCGTTTGCCCATGTTCGCCAGCTGGTTGCAGACGCCGGGCAGATCCTGATCGAAGAACTGGCCCTCGTCGATCCCGATGATCTCGGTCTCGGGCAACACCTGCTCGAGCAGATCCTTCGAGTCGGCGACCTGCTGCGACGGAATGCGCATGTCGCTGTGGGAGACGATGTGATCGTCGCTGTACCGCGTGTCGAAGCGGGGCTTGAAGATCTGCACCTTCTGGCGCGCGATCTGGGCACGGCGCAGGCGCCGAATCAGCTCCTCGCTCTTGCCGCTGAACATGCTGCCGGTGATCACCTCGATCCAACCGGTCTGCGGATGCCGAACGATGTCCATGGGAATCCCCGAAAGAGGTTGCGTCGTCGCCGCCGGTCGCCCGCCTACACGCGCGATTGGTACTCGCCGGTCTCGGTGTTGACGCGGACGACGTCGCCCGGGTTCACGAAGGGCGGCACGTTGATGACGAGCCCGGTCTCCAGCTTCGCGGGCTTCACCTGCGCGCTCGCCGTGGCGCCCTTGATCCCGGGCGCGGTGTCTTCGACCCGCAGGTCGACGGTCTGCGGCATCTCGACCCCGACCGGCTCGGAGCCATAGAACTCGACCTTTACCAGGCCCTCGGCGACCAGGTAATTCGTCGCGTCCCCGAGCGCTTCGGGCGAGAGCTGGAACTGTTCGTACGAGGACGTATCCATGAAGTGATAGCCGTTGGCGTCGTTGTAGAGGTACTGCACCTGGCGCTCGTCGAGCGTTTCGCGTTCGACGATGTCCTCCGAGCGCAGCCGCTGGTCGGACAGCGAACCGGTGCGCAGGTTGCGCAGCTTGACCTTGACCATGCCGCGCCAGTTCCCCGGCGTGATGTGCTGAAGCTCGAGAATCCGCCACAGCTCGTTCTCGATCTTGATCAACATGCCCTTGCGCAACCGGGTCGCTGGAATGGAAGCCATGCAGAGGTACTCTTTGGGAAAGTTGGATGCCGCAGATCCTTCGAATCCTAGCACATGTGAGGATCCGCCTCCAACGCGGCCCGGCCGTGGCCTGCCCGATGGCGGGAAAGCGTGCTAGCATGAGGTGTGGCCTTTGCCCGGTGGGATCCGCTCCAGGATTTGCTCGCGCTGCAGGAGCGACTGAACCGACTGGCCGGCGATCACGCGTCCGGCTGGGTCCCGGCGGTCGACCTGTATGAGACCGCCGACCACTACGTGATCTTTGTCGAACTCCCCGGCCTCTCGCGTGACGACTTCCAGATCGCCGTGCAGGACGGGAAGGTCATCCTCAAGGGTCAGCGCCCGACCCGCGAGACGCCCCACGAGCAGTTCCACCGCGTCGAGCGCGGCCACGGTCAGTTCTCGCGGACCTTCGCCCTGCCGCAGCCCATCGACGAGGAGAACGTCGGGGCGGACCTGCGCGACGGCGTGCTCTCGGTGACGATTCCCAAGGCCACGGCCCGGCCCCGGCGCATCGAGATTCGCTAGCGGAGGTCGTTCGAGCCGGCCGCTTCTCGGAGACACGCGTCCGGCGAGGCTCGTGCCCATGATCAAGCGGCTGGTGCTGTCCGTCATCCTCGTCAGCTGCGGGCTCGCGGCTGGCTTCGTGCTCACCGGCCGGATGCGCGCGCTCGACGAGACCGTCGCCGCGCCTGTGGCCCCGCCCGTCGCGCCCGTGTCACAATCGTTCGCCACCCCCCTCGCCCGCATGCCGGACTTCAGCGACGTCGCCGCCCGCGCCGTCAGCGGCGTCGTCAACGTGTCGTCGCTCCAGATCGTGCGCACGCGACGCTCACCGCTTTCCGACGATCCGTTCTTCCGCTACTTCTTCGGCGACGAAGTGGGCGACCAGGACCAGCGGTCCCTCAGCCTGGGCTCGGGCGTGATCATCTCCCCGGACGGCTACGTCATCACCAACAACCACGTGGTGGCGGGCAACGGCGGGACGGTGCGCGAGATCAACGCGGTGCTGCCCGACAAGCGCCAGGTGCGCGGCCGGCTGGTCGCGACCGACCCGATGACCGATATCGCGCTGCTCAAGATCGACGTGGCCAACCTCCCGGCCGTGCCCTGGGGCGACTCGTCGAAACTCCGGGTCGGCCAGTGGGTGCTCGCCATCGGCAGTCCGTTTCAGCTGAACCAGACCGTCACGCTCGGCATCGTCAGTGCCGTCGGACGCGCAAACCTGGGCGTCGCGGGGTACGAAGACTTCATCCAGACCGACGCGGCGATCAACCCGGGGAACTCCGGCGGGGCGTTGATCGACGCGCGCGGCGAACTGGTCGGCATCAACACGGCGATCTACTCGGAGAGCGGCGGCTACCAGGGCATCGGCTTCGCCGTGCCGAGCAACCTCGCGCGCAAGATCGCCGACGACCTGCTCAAGTACAAGGAAGTGCGGCGCGGCTCGATTGGCGCGGTGGACGTGACGACGATCACGCCCGAACTGGCCGCGCAGCTCGGGCTTCGCAGCACGCGCGGCGCGCTCGTCTACAACGTGTACCAGACGGCGTCCGCCGAGGGCCTCCGCCGGGGCGACGTCATCACGTCGTTCAACGGGCAGATGGTCGAAGACACGTCGCAGCTGCTGCGGATCGTGGCGGACGCGAAGATTGGCGGCACGGCGAAGCTGGGCATCATCCGCGACGGCCGCCCGATCGAGTTGAGCGTGCCCGTCGTCCAGGGCAGCCGGCGGCGGCAGCCCGGCTACTAGCGGTGCGCATCACGCGTCTTCGCGCGCTCGTCGTCGCGCTCGCGCTCGTCATCGGCGCGCCGGCCCTGGGGTTTGCACAACCGCTCCCGCCCGACGTCGTCCCCGATCAGTACGAGCTGCGGCTGGCGCTCAATTTCCACGACGACACCTTCACCGGCTCGGAGCAGATCCTCGTCACCATCGTCAAGCCGACCGCGCGGGTCACGCTCAATGCCGTCGGCATCTCCTTCAAGCAGGTGACGATCGCATCGGGCTTCAGCAGCCAGCCCGCCACGGTTGCCGTCGACGAACGGCATGACACCGCGACCTTCAGCGTCCGGAGGCGGCTCGTCGCCGGACCCGCGCGCATCCGCATCGAATACACGGCGAGGCTGCAGGCGGGCCTTCGGGGCCTCTACGTCGGCCGCGCGAACGGCCGCAAGTACGCGGCGACCCAGTTCGAAGCGACCGAGGCCCGCCGCGCCTTCCCCTGTTTCGACCAGCCGGACATGAAGGCGTCGTTCCTGCTCACGGCGGTGGTGCCTGCCGGCGACGTCGCGATCTCCAACGGCCGCGTGCTGTCCGACACGCCGGGGCCCGGGCCGGACGAGCACACGGTGAAGTTCGCGACCACGCGCAAGATGTCCACGTACCTGATGGCCCTCTCGGCCGGCGATTTCCGGTGCCTCGAGGCGCAGAGCGACGGCGTCCCGATCCGTGTCTGCGCCATCGCGGGGAAAGAGGCGCTCGGACGGTTCGCGCTCGACGCCGCGCAGGCGTTCCTGCGGTTCTACGACCAGTACTTCACGGTGAAGTACCCCTTCGGCAAGCTCGACCTGATCGCGATTCCCGACTTCGAAAGCGGCGGCATGGAGAACACGGCCGCGATCTTTTTCGGCGAGCACGACCTGCTCGTCGATCCGCAGGGCGCCTCGATCGAGAGCCGGAAACTGGTGGCCTCGACGATCGCGCACGAGATGGCGCACCAGTGGATCGGCGACCTCGTGACGATGAAGTGGTGGAACGACCTGTGGCTGAAGGAAGGGTTCGCGACCTTCATGGAGACCAAGCCGATTCGGGCATGGAAACCGGAATGGCACGTCGAACTGGACGAAGTGGCGTCGGCCGAGGACGGGATGGCCTCTGACGGCCTCGCGTCGGCGCACCCCGCGCGGACGACGGTGACGACGCCGGCCGAGATCGACGAGTCGTACGACGCGATCGTGTACCAGAAGGCGGGCGCCGTCTTTCGCATGGTCGAAGCGGCCATGGGGCCCGAGCCATTCCGGGTCGCCGTCAATGGCTTCATCCGGCAATTCGCGTACGCGAACGCCGGTGCCGAGGACCTGTGGGCCGCGCTCGACGACAACACGGTCCGCGCCACCGGCCAGATCCTCCGGACGTTCCTCGAACAGCCCGGCGTGCCGGTCGTCTCGATCGCCGCCCGTTGCGTGACCGACGCCACCTCGTCGCTCGCGCTCGCCCAGCAGCGCTTCTGGATCGATTCGACGCGCGCGGCCGCCACGTCGCCGGTGTGGGCGATCCCGGTCTCCACGCGGCCGGTTGCGCCGCCACCGGGCGTTCCCGCCGCCTCGTCGAACCACCTGCTGTCGGCCAAGGAGCAGGCATTCGACCTCGCGGGCTGCAACGCGCTCGTGCTCGGGAACGCCGAGGCGGCCGGGTATTTTCGTTCCGCGTACGCGCCGGAGATGCTCGCGCGCCTGGCGCAGGACGCGGAAACGCACCTGACGCCGGCCGAGCGGCTGCGGCTGCTCGACGATCAATGGGCGCTCGCCCGCGCGGGCCGGCTCGATGTCGGCGAGTACCTGTCGCTCGTCGGTGGCTACTCGACCGAACGCTACGCCCGGATCATCGAGCGCATGGGTGAGACGCTCCGGGTCGTGGACGATCGGTTGGCCGTGGGCGCCGACCGTGACGCCTACCACGGGTGGGTGCGCCGGCTGCTGGCGCCGCTCGCCGCCGGCCTGGACCAGCCCTCGACCGACGACAACGAAGTCGCGAGGCGCGGCCTGCGCGCGACGCTTCTGTACTTTCTCGGCGCCGTCGGCCGCGATCCCGACGTCCTCGGCAAGGCGCGCGCGCTGGTGATGGACGGTGACGCGAATAGCGCCGGCGATGCCGC
The DNA here is from genome assembly GCA_003170135.1 of Acidobacteriota bacterium. Classification (GTDB taxonomy): domain Bacteria; phylum Acidobacteriota; class Vicinamibacteria; order Vicinamibacterales; family Fen-181; genus Fen-181. The sequence goes on along the minus strand of PMZR01000053.1, from coordinate 55,614 downwards.
GATGCTCGCGGTCTTTCTGCGCCTGGCGGCCGCAAGCGGCGACGGCGCGGTGCTCGACCGCCTGGCGGCGAACATCGAACATGCCTCGTCGCCCGACGTGTACCTGCGCAACGTGAGCGCGCTTGGCGATTTCGGCGACCCGGCGCTCGTCGAGCGGGCGCTCGGCTATGCGATCTCGGAGCACGTGCACGGCCAGGACGCGGCCGACGCGATAGCCGCAGCGCTGGAGAACACGGCGGCGCGACCGGCGGCCTGGGCGTTCGTCAAGGCGCACTGGAACGACATCGCGGCGAAGAGCGGCGCGGATCAGGCGGCCGAACACGTGCTGATGGCGGCCACAGGCTTCTGCGACGCCGACATGCGGGACGACGTGAAAGCGTTCTTTGGCGGAAAGCGAATGGGCGGCAGCCACGCGCTCGCGCAGACGCTCGAGCAGATTCAAGGCTGCATCGACTTCAAGGCAACGCAGCAGACGAACTTCGCACGCTGGCTGGCGAAGCAGTCGGGCCCGACACCGCCCGGCTCCCCACCACGTAGCATCGCCACGGCCGGTCGGCGCCGACCCTGATCCCGATCCGCGGTGACCAGGCGACCTGCCCGACATCCAACCCGCGATCCTCGATGAACAACTCCGGGCCGCACAGGTCCAGGCGATTGTCGGCGAGCGTGATCCCCATCGCGCGCGCGAGGTTGCCCGGTCCGCGGCACAGGTGCCCGGGCGGAATCGCTCTGCGCGGTGCCGCCGGCTGCCGGCCGCCCGCGGCCAATCGCCGTTGCTCCATCACCTCGAGACCGTCGAGCGGCTCGAGCGCGCGCACGAGAATCGCGGCCGGCTTGCCGCGCCGCTCCGTCACGACATTGAACATGTCGTGCATGCCGTAGTTGAAGTAGACATAGACGTGACCGGGCTCGCCGTAGAGCGGCTCGTTGCGCCGGGTCGGCCCCGGCGCGGCGTGGCACGCCGGATCGTCTTCGCCAATGTACGCCTCGACCTCGACGATGCGCCCGCTGGTGACACCCGCGGGCGAACGATGCACGAGGACCTTGCCGATGAGATCGCGTGCGACGGTCAGGGTTGGCCGGGCATAGAAGGCGCGGGCGAGCGTTTGTGGCGTCTCACCGGGGCCCCGCCTGCCGCGTGCCGACCCCGAACTGCGAACGGCCGCCACCATTCACTCCGTTTTCGCGCTCGCATAGGCGTGCGCGCGCCCGACCGCGAGTACCGGCGCCAGGTAGCGCCCGGTGTGGGACACCGGATCCTGTGCGATCTGTTCGGGCGTGCCGGTGGCCACGATCCAGCCGCCTTCGTCGCCGCCTTCGGGCCCGAGGTCAATCACGTGATCGGCGGTCTTGATGATGTCGAGGTTGTGTTCGATGACGAGCAGCGAGTGGCCCGCGGCGATCAACTTCCGGAATGCGGTCAGCAGCTTGGCGATGTCGTCGAAATGCAGCCCGGTGGTCGGCTCGTCCAGGATGTAGAGCAGGCGCTCGCCGGTGTGCGACGAGAGGTGCGCGGCGATCTTGATGCGCTGCGCCTCGCCGCCCGACAGCGTCGTCGCCGGCTGGCCGAGGCGGAGATAGCCGAGGCCGATCTCGTCGAGGACCTGCAGGCGGCGCACGACCTTCGGCGAGCTCGCGAAGAAGGCGAGCGCCTCGCGCACCGTCATGTCGAGCACCTGGTGCACGTTCCGGCCGCGGTACTTCACCTCGAGCACCTGGGGCTTGAAGCGCTTCCCGTCGCACTGATCGCAGGGCACGAAGACGTCGGCGAGGAACTGCATCTCGACGCGCACCTGCCCTTCGCCCTCGCACGCCTCGCAGCGCCCGCCGGGCACGTTGAAGGAGAAGTGGCTCGCGGTCAGGCCATGCGATCGCGCGTCCTTGGTGGACGCGAACAGCTCGCGAATCGGATCGAACGCCTTGAGATACGTGACCGGGTTCGACCGCGGCGTCCGGCCGATGGGCGTCTGGTCGATGAGCACCGCGTCGGTGACGTACTCGGTGCCCTCGATCTTCCGCAAGGCGCCGACCCGCCGCTCCCAGCTGCCTTTCGCGCGCTTGACGGCCGGGTGGATGATGTCGTGCACGAGCGTCGATTTGCCCGAGCCGCTCACGCCGGTGATGCACGTGAGCGTGTTCAACGGGATCTCGACGGTCAGGTTCTTCAGGTTGTGCTCGCTGGCGCCGATGGCGCGCAGCACCTGGCCGGTGCCCTTGCGCCGCACGGCGGGCACCGGGATGGCGAGCTCCGTCCGGAGGTACTTCGCGGTGAGCGAGCGCGGCTCCTGCATCAGGCCGGCGAGGTCGCCCGAGTAGACAATTCTCCCGCCCTGCTCGCCCGCGCCGAGGCCGAGATCGACGACGTGGTCCGCGACCCGGATCATGTCCGCGTCGTGCTCGACCACCAGCACCGAGTTGCCCTGGTCGCGCAGCTGCCGCAGGATCGCGATCAGCCGGTCGTTGTCGCGCGGATGCAGGCCGACCGACGGCTCGTCGAGCACGTAGAGCGTGCCGACCAGCGCCGATCCGAGCGACGTGGCGAGGTTGATGCGCTGCGCTTCGCCCCCCGACAGCGTCGAGGACAGCCGATCGATCGTCAGGTAATCGAGACCGACATCGCTCAAGAACGCCAGGCGGCGGCGGATCTCGCCGAGGACCTTCCCCGCAATTACCGCCTCTTTCTCGGTCGGCTCGAGATCTCGGAAGAACCGCTGTGCCTCCCGGACGTTGAGCGACGAGATCTGGTCGATCGAGCGCCCGCCCACCTTCACGTCGCGCGCCTCCTGCCGCAACCGCGCGCCCCGGCAATCGGGGCACGTCAGGTACCCGCGGTAGCGCGACAGGAACACCCGCACGTGCACCTTGTACTTCTTGCGTTCGAGCCAGTCGAAGAACCCGCGGATCCCCGCGTAGTCTGCCCCGTCGCCGTCAACCACGAACCGGCGCTCCTCGTCGGTGAGGCTCTGCCACGGCACGTCGAGGCGTACGCCGGCCTTGCGCGCGGCCTTCTTCAGGTCGCCGAGGTTGACCCGGTAGTACGGCTTGCTCCACGGCTCGATCGCATTCTGCGCGATCGACTTCGTCGGGTCGGGCACGACGAGATCCAGGTCGAGTTCGATGACGTTGCCGAAGCCATGGCACGTCGGGCAGGCGCCGAACGGGTTGTTGAAGGAGAACAGGCGCGGCTGGGGATCCTCGTACGAGAGGCCGCACGGCCGGCACTCGAAGCGCTCGCTGAACAGGTGGAACCGACCTGGTCCGAAGTCCGAAGTCCGAGGGTCCGAAGTCGGGTCAGAAGGCGCGACGTCGGACATCTCCCCGGCCTCGTAGGCGAACGCGGCGCCGCCGCCTTCCACGTACGCCGTTTCAATCGAGTCGGTCAGCCGGCTCTCGACGCCCGGCTGGACCCGGATGCGGTCAACAACGACGTGCAGCACGCCGCGGTCGCCGAGCGAAATCCGCCCAGGCCCGGCGTCGGCCGACGCCGCGGCGGATGCGGCAGACGAGGGCTCAACCTCGACATCGATGTCGCCGAAGTCTACCGCGCGCCCATCGACAAGCAGGCGCCCGAAGCCCTTCCGGCGCAGCGTGTCGATCGTCTCCTTGATCGCCGTGGTCTGCGCAGCGGGTGCCGCGGCGCTTGCCTCGACGTCCTCCAACGGGAGCTGCCCTTCCGCGTCCGTCTCGTCGGTCGCCTCGTCACCGTTGCCGTTTGCCGCCGCAGCAGGGGCCTCGGCCGGCACCGCGACCACGGGCATGTCGAAGCCGAGCACCAGGCGGGTGCCCTCGGGCAGCGCCGCCAACCGGCTCGCGACGACCTCGGGGCTCTCGCGCACCACCTCCTGCCCGCAGTTGCGGCAGAAAGTCCGCCCGATGCGCGCGTAGAGCAGCCGCAGGTAGTCGTGGATCTCGGTGGTGGTGCCGACGGTGGACCGCGGGTTGCGGATGCTGTTCTTCTGGCGGATGGCGATCGCGGGCGCGAGCCCGTCGATGCGATCGACGTCGGGCTTCTCCATCCGCTCGAGGAACTGGCGCGCGTAGGCGGACAGCGATTCGACATAGCGGCGCTGCCCTTCGGCGTAGATCGTGTCGAAGGCGAGCGACGACTTGCCCGACCCGCTGACGCCGGTGATCACGACCAGGCGCTCGAGCGGCAGTGTCAGGTCGACGTTCTTGAGGTTGTGCGTCCTGGCCCCGCGAATGACGAGATCAGCGGCGGCGACGACGCCAGAGGAATCCGGCATGGCGTACTGCAGGGACGTTGCGAAGGTCCGCAAAGAGGAAATGGTACCGCAGTGGTCGGTCTTTCTTCAAGCAGAGGCAGGGAAAAGGGGCGACCGTCGGCCGCCCCTTCCGAGGAAGACGAGCTAGGAGCCCTTCTTCACCGCCGCCCACGACATCTGCATCTGGCCGGCGAAGTCCATGCTCCCGACGAGCTTCCCTTCCTTGATGGAGCCGACCATGGTCACGGTGCCCATGCCGTTGAACTCGAAAGAGACGGTGAGCGCACCGTCCTTCCACGTGCCGGGAATGAACTGGGCGCCGCCCTGATCGGACGAGATGTCACCCGTGACTTTGTCGCCGTCGAGCGTCAGCCGCATCGTAAACGGGACCGACATGTCAGCGTTGCCCGTGACGCCATCCCACGCCCCGGACAGAACGTCCCCGGACGCGGGCGCGTTGCTCGCCGCGGCGGCCCCGGCTGGCGCAGGCGCATTGGCCGCTGGCCGGGCCGCATCGCCGGTGACTTTCGTCAGCATGAAGGGCCCGTTGGCCTCCGCCATCGTCCATGTGCCTTCGATCCGGTCGCCGTTCACCGTTCCTGCGATCGTCCCGGACGTGCCCCCAATATCGATGCTGAGCGTGACGCGGACGCCGGTAATGCTGGCTCCCGTGATCGCGATCGGCCCGTGACCCGAGTCAATCGTGCCGACAAGTGTTCCCTTCTCGACCTTCAGGTCCACCGTCAACGGCATGTCGCCGTTCGGTGTGGTCGCGGTGCCTTGATACTTCCCCGCCACCGCTTCCGGCTTGAGGTCGGCACCGGCCTGGGTGGCCTGCGCGTACGCCACGATATGCATAGGCCACGTGAACGCCAGCATCGCCATGAGCACGATGAAACCGAGCCAGCCGACGCTTGGACGACGCATAGGATTCCCTCCTGGCAAAACGTCAAGCCCTGGATACCGTATCAGGCCGGGCGCCAGACGTGAAACAAGAGGGTAACACAGCGGAAAGCGCCGGCAATCTCCATTCGCAAGCCCCCACTGGATCTGCCCCACCGACCTCCATGGGTCTGCCCGCGCGGGCGCCGCGACGAGCATCGACCGCGCCAAGGCGGTAGAATCGTGACGTATGCTCCCCAAACTGAGTCGGTTCCTGAAGATCGTGCGGGAGATCAACCTGGACGCGATCCGGGAGCGCGCCGAGGCGCCATGTCGCATCGCGGTTGTCGCCGACGATCCCGGCGACCGCGAGGCCATGGCCGCGCTGCTCATGGGCGATGCGGACGCGAGCCATCCGTGGCTGTCGCTTGTCAGCCCGGACCAGGTTGGCGCGTCGATCGCCGACCAGGCGCCGGACCTCGCACTGATCGTCTCGCGCACGGGTGAGGTGCCAGCCTCCCTCGAATCGGCGCGCGGCATGCTCGTGTCGAAGAAGATGCCCGTCGTCACCGCACTCATCGGCGCGTTCAGCCAGCGGGACGTGCTGCCGCGCCGCGGCGAGCAGCGGCGCATCGCCCTGCCATCGCTGGCCCCCGATCAGGCGGATGCGCTCGCGACGTCCCTGTTCGATCTGGTCGCGCCCGACACGCGAATCGCGCTCGCACGCCAGTTCCCGGGATTGCGCAAGCCGTTGTTCGACCAGATCATCGAGGAAACCTCGCGAGCGAATGCCAGCTACGCCTTCAGCACCGGCGTCGCCGAAATCGTGCCGCTGCTCGATGTGCCGCTCAACATCGGCGACATCGTCGTCCTGACGAAGAACCAGGCGATCATGGCGTACCGGATTGCGCTGGCGGCGGGCAAGACGGGCCGGCCCGCCGACGTCATCGGCGAGTTGATCGGGGTCGTCGGCGGGAGCCTGCTGTGGCGCCAGATCGCGCGCGAGATGATCGGCCTGATTCCCGTGATCGGAATCATCCCGAAGGTTGCGGTGGCGTACGGCGGCACCTGGGCCATCGGCCATGCCGCGGTCGCCTGGGCGACCGGTGCCGAGGACGCGACGCGACGTTCGGTCCGGCGCCTCTATGCGGCCGGCCTGGTACGTGGTCGCAAGATCGCCCGCCAGATCGCGGCGCGCTCCTCCCACGCCGCGTGACGCGGGCCTCTTCTACGGCGTCACTCGGATCAGCATGACGTCGTGCGGCGCCACCGTCGCCGTGAACGTTCCCTTCACGCGCCCGAGGTCCTTCTTCGTCCACAGGTCGCGGACTGTCGGCTCGGCGTCGTAGCGCAGCCCCAGTTCCTGCCACGACACCGCGATCGGCGCCGGCTCGCTGGTGGTGGCGCTCCTGTTCAGCAGCGCGACGGCATACCCGCCGTCCTGCAGTTTCTTCGCCCAGATCTCGACCGACGCGCCCCTGCCGAGATCGTCTCTCCGGATGCGACGGCCCTGCGCGCCAAGCGCGTCCTGGTCGATCGCGATGACGTCCTTGTTCATCAGGACGTCGCGCACCTCCGGCGGCATCTGGCGCACGTCGTTGCCCGCGATGAGCGGCGACGCCAGCAGGCACCAGAGGCTGAAGTGCGCGCGGTTCTCGGCCGCCGTCAACGCGCCGTTGCCGACCTCCAGCATGTCCGGATCGTTCCAGCCGCCGGGGCCCGCGAACTTATAGAGATCCACCTGCTGATCGAGCAACCGCACGAAACTCTGCCACGTCGGCCCGATGTCGCCCGTCGTGCGCCACAGGTGGCCGACGCCGCGCGCCCACGTCCACGGCTGGCTCCGTCCCCACTCGCACATGCTGAAGACGATCGACCGGCCCGCCTTCCTCAGCGCGTCGCGCATCGTCGGGTAGGCGATCTTCGGATCGACGCCGTCGGTGCTGCACCAGTCGTATTTGAGGTAGTCCACGCCCCATGCCGCGTACTGCCGGGCGTCCACGTCCTCGTAGCCATTGCTCCCGGGTCGTCCCTCGCAGGTCTTCGCTCCCGCGTCCGAATAGAGGCCGAACTTCAGGCCCTTCGAGTGGACGTAATCGGCCAGCGCCTTCATGCCCCCTGCGAACCGCTGCGCATCGGGGACGATGACGCCCCGGGCGTCGCGCGAGACCTGCCAGCAGTCGTCGATGACGACGTACTGGTAACCGGCATCCTTCATGCCCGTGGCCACGAGCGCATCGGCGGTCTCGCGAATGAGCTGCTCGCTGACATTGCAGCCGAACTTGTTCCAGCTGTTCCAGCCCATCGGCGGTGTGCGCGCCAGCTCCATCCACGCGACCGGCTGCGGCGCGGCCGGCGGCACCGCGACCGGCGGCGCAGGCCTCACGACCGGCTTCGGCTGTTGCGCCGCGAGGAACACCGCCGCCACGACGGCCAGTACCAACGCCAGGGCACCGACAGACATGATCCTTCGCATGAGTCCTCCTCGAGACAACGGCTGCCTGCACATCGAGTATGCGCGCCGCGAAGATATCACAGCCGTCCGTGCTAGGATTCAGCGACCTGCACCGGGCACGCCCCCGCCGCACATCCATTCAGAAGGGGCCGCGATGACGACACCTTTGCGCCCGTTGAGCACCGGGGAGCTGCTGGACGCGACCTTCTCGCTCTACAGACGTCACTTCGTGCTGTTCGTCGGGCTCATTGCCGTCCCGTACCTGGTCATCCTGCCGTTCCAGATCCTGAACATCGTCATTCAACCGGCAGGGTTCCGCTTCTCGGTCACCAGCGCGCTGCTGGTGCTGGTTATCGCCGTGGCGGCGCTCGTCGCGAGCGCGGCGTCTCAGGGCGCCACGATGATCGCCGTCTCACATGTTTACCTGGGACGTCCCGTCACGGTGACGGAAGCGCTGTCGCGAATCAGAAGTCGCCTCCCCGGATTGTTGTTGCTGACGTTCGTCATCGGCATGGGCGTCGGCGTGGGCCTGATACTGCTGCTCGTGCCGGGTATCATCTTCGCGTTGATGTGGTCGCTCGCGGTACCGGTGGCTGTGCTGGAGGACGAGGGCGTTTTCAAGTCCCTTTCGCGAAGCGTCGAGTTGACGCAGGGCTCGCGGATGCGCATCCTGCTCATCTGCGTGCTGTTCCTGCTTGCCACCTGGATTGTCGGGGTCCTCTTCGGCCTGCCCGTCGGCGTGATCGTCTTCATGTCGATGATGCAGCACGGCCCCGCCACGGCCCTGCCCGGTTGGGTACAGGTCCTCAACGTGGGCATGTCCTTCATCACCCACTGCCTGGTCGGGCCGCTGATGACGATTGGCATTGCCGTGCTGTATTACGACGTGCGTGTGCGCAAGGAAGCGTTCGACCTGCAGCTGATGATGACCACGCTCGACGGCCCCGGCGCGCAGCCGCCTGACAGCCAGGCCGGCGCGTGAACCGGCCGTAAAGAACCTGTGAGCGATCACTCTGGCGCGCCCGTGCGGGCGAAATTCGCGATCGTACTGCTGGTGCTGCTCGCGCCGCTCGTGTGCCGGGCCGCATCGGACTCGGCGCCGGCGACGATGACGCTGGCGGAGTATCGCGCGCAGTTGCAGCAGCTCGTCGCCGCCGCGCCGCGACTCGCCGACCCGGCCGCGTCGGCGGCCATGCTCGCCGCATTGCCGCCCGCCTGGCACGTGCGGGCCGGACAACAGCAGTTCGTCGTCTCGACCGCCTGGCTGCGCGGGGAACTCACGGCGCTCCGGGAAAAGGCCGATCCCGAAACCCGCCAGGGCATCCAGCGCCGCCTCGAACGCCTGCTCGCCGATCTCGACGCTTACGAAACGCCGCCGCCCGACGTGTCCACGACCCGCCGGGCCCTGACCGGAATCCTCGCGACCAGCGAGTTCTCTGCCGTGCGCGGGCCGAACTGGCTCGACCGGCTGAAGCAGCAAATCGCCGAGCTGCTCCTCAAACTGGTCGCGCGAATCTTCGGCTCGTCCTCCTTCCCGGTCATCGCCTCCACAATCGTCTACGTGTTGGTTGGCCTGGCCGTGCTGCTGACGGGGCTGTGGGTGTACCGGACGTTGGCCGGCGGAACCCTGCCGCCCGTCGTGCCCGAAGGCGTGACGATCTCGGCCAAGGAGTGGTCTGTGTGGCTGAGCGAGGCGCGCGACGCCGCGGCCGTTGGTCGCTGGCGGGACGCGGTTCGCCTCGGGTATTGGGCGGCCATCTCCCGACTCGAATCGCAGGGCGTATGGCCGCCCGATCGCGCGCGCACACCGCGCGAGTACCTGCGACTGCTCTCCCCGACGAGCGAGCATCGATCGACGTTGTCGGCGCTCACGCATATCTTCGAGCCGACCTGGTACGGCAGCCAGGCGGCCGACGCCTCGACCTTCTCGCGGATCGTGGCGAATCTGGAACGTCTGGGCGCCGTGGCTTCGGCCGGGGCACAGCACGCCACGGCGCTGCGCGATGGGCCCGTCGCGCCGGAGCAGGGCTGATGCCATTCGAGTTGGACAGCCGTGACCGGCGCAGCTTGACGATCGCAGGCGGCATCTTCGTGCTGCTGCTCGTCGCGGCGTTCGTCCTGGTGCCGGACACCGACGCGAGGCGAGAGGAGCCGACGACCTTCTCGACCGCGTCAGGCGGAGCGAAGGCCGCATGGCTGCTGCTGCGGCAGGCCGGATACGACGTCGAGCGCTGGGAACGCCCGCCGGCGGACCTGCCCGATCCCGCGGGCAAGGTGCTCGTCCTCGCCAACCCCGCGACGTTTCCAACCCTGGCCGATCGCGAACATCTGAAGGACTTCGTGGCCCGCGGCGGGCGCATCATCGCGACCGGCGTGCAGGCCGCCATCTTCCTGCCCGCTGACGGCTTCGTTCCGGAGCCGCTCGCGGCAAACGTGTGGAAGCAGGCGGCCGCCGTCTCGCCGTCGGCGATCACCCGTGCCGCCCCGCACATCACGCTCACGCCGTCGGCCTACTGGGACTCGGCGGCCCCGGCCATGCCGCTGTTCGCGGACGAAGGCAGGACGCGCGTCATCGCGCAGCAGATCGGCCGGGGCGACATCATCTTCTGGGCCTCGGCCACCCCGCTCACGAATGCCGGGCTGCGGGAACCGGGCAACCTCGAGTTCTTCCTCGCGTGTATCGGCAGGCGCGATCGCGTGAAGGTGCTCTGGGACGAGTACTTCCACGGCTACCGGCAGTCGCTGACCGCCTCGGCGGCGCATTCGCCGCTGGCCTGGCTGTTCGTGCACCTCGGCCTCATCGCGCTGGCGGTCCTCGCGACCTACTCGCGGCGCAGCGGTCCGGTGTTCGCGGCCGGCGATGACACGCGCCTCTCGCCGCTCGAGTTCGTGCGCACGCTCGGACATCTCTACGAGCGGGCGGGCGCCGCGTCGGTGGCCGCGGAGGTCAGTTACTCGCATTTCCGGTACTGGCTGACGCGCCGGCTGGGCGCGCCCGGCGACGCGTCGCCCGCGGTGCTCGAAGCGGCGCTTTGCGAACGATGGGCGTTCGAGGACGCGGACCTGGGGGCCACGCTCGCCGCCTGCGAGGCCGCCCGCCGCCGTCCGGATCTGAAACCGAAAGAAGCGCTGCGGCTCGTCCGCGCGTTGTGGCGGTACGGGGCGAGGCTGAAGCTGTTCAGCGGGGCGAGGCGTTAGCCTTGCCGGAGGAGAAGTATTCGATGGACGCGGTAACGAATCTGATGCGGCACGTCTGCACGGAAATGGGGCGCGTGATCATCGGGCAGCCCGACCTCAGGGACCAGTGCATGATCACCCTGCTGTGCCGGGGCCATGCGCTGGTCGAGGGCGTGCCCGGCATCGCGAAGACGCTCGCCGTGAAGACGCTCGCGCGCCTCACGCGCCAGCAGTTCCAGCGCGTGCAGTGCACGTCCGACCTGATGCCGGCCGACATCCTCGGCACCAACGTGCTGAACATGGCCACCACCACCTTCGAGCTGCACCGCGGCCCGGTGTTCAGCGATCTGTTGCTCGTGGACGAGGTGAATCGCATGCCGCCCCGCACGCAGGCGGCGCTGCTCGAGTGCATGGAGGAACGGCAGGTGACGATCGACGGCATCCGCCACCAGCTCTCGCCCTCGTTCGCCGTCTTCGCCACCGAGAACCCCATCGAGTTCGAAGGCACCTATCCGCTGCCCGAGGCGCAACTCGACCGGTTCCTCCTCAAGATTCGCGTGCCCTATCCCGGCGCCGAGGAGGAAGTGCGCCTGCTCGCCAGCGTGCAGGAGGGCTTCGACGCGCACGCGCTGGATTCGATGCCGCTTGCGCCGATCGAGGCCGAGATGCTGGAACGCGCGCGGCAGGAGGTGAACGCCGTCAAGGTGCAGGAGGCGCTCTTCAACTACATCGTCCAGGTTGTCCGGCGGACGCGGGCCTGGCCGTCGCTTTCGCTCGGCGCGAGTCCGCGCGCGGCGATCGGCCTGATGTCGGTGGCAAAAGCGATCGCCGCGATGGACGGCCGCGACTACCTGATCCCCGACGATGTGAAGCAGGCGGCCGGACCGGTGCTGCGGCATCGGATCGTGCTGAAGCCGGAAGCCGACCTTGAAGGCGTCACCGCCGACCAGGTGCTGCAGGATGTCGTGCGGGCGGTCGAGGTCCCCCGGTGAGTGAGGCGGACTCGCTGAGACCGGCGGCCGTTGAAGCTGCGACGGCAACGTCTGCGCGCTTTGGCGTGGCATTCGGGCGGCGGTTCTTCCTGCTGCTCGCCATCGGTTTCATCTGGCTCGTGCCGGCCTTCGTCAACCTGCGTCTCGGGTACGCGGTGCTCGCGTGGGACGGCCTGGTGCTGCTCGCGTGGGTGGCGGACCTCGCCCGGCTGCCGCGCCCCTCCGATCTGCGGGTGACCAGGTCATGGAGCGCGCCGCTCGCCCTGTCGGTCGCGTGTGACGTCGAGCTGGTGCTCACGAATCTCTCGGGCACGCCCGTTGGCGCCACTCTCGTGGACGCCATCCCCCGTCAGCTGTGCACCGAGCCTTTGCGCGTCGAGATCCGCGCGCCTGCGCACGGCCAGGCACGGGCGTCCTACTCCATCCGTCCGCTCGAACGCGGCGACGTGACGGTGGGCGACACGTGGGTGCGCTATCAGCGGTCGCTCGGGATCGCCGAGCGCTGGGTGAAGGCGCCGCTCGCGCAGACCGTGCGCGTGTACCCGAACCTGGAAGAAGCCAGGCGCCAGGCGGTGTACCTGGTCCGGAGCCGGCAGACCGCGCTCGAACGCCGCCTCACGCACACGCGCGGCACCGGGCGCGAGTTCGAGAGCCTGCGCGAGTACCGCGAGGGCGACGAGTTCCGCGACATCTGCTGGACGGCGACCGCGCGCCGCGGCAAGCTCGTGACGCGCACGTACCAGGTCGAACGCAGCCAGACCATCTGGATCGTGGTGGACTCGGGCCGCCTGATGCGCGCGCGGATCGGCGAGTTGAGCAAGCTGGATTACGCGGCCACCGCCGCGTTGAGCCTGGCGGAGGTGGCGCTCTACACGGGCGACCGCGTCGGCCTGCTGGCCTACGGCCGCACGGTGCGCCACCGCGTGCCGGCCGCGCGCGGCAGCGCGCACCTGCGGTTGCTGGTGGAGCAGCTGGCGGATGTGCGCGAAGAGGCGCCGGAGGCCGATCACCTGCTGGCGGCGAGCCGGCTGCTCGGCGATCAGAAACGCCGCTGCCTCGTCGTGTGGCTGACCGACCTGGCCGAGACGGCCATGACGCCCGAGGTGGTGGAGGCCGCCCAGATGATGCCGCGCCACCTGGTCCTCTTCGTCGCCATCGGCCAGCCCGACCTCGCGACGATGGCGGGCCGTGAGCCGGCGAACCTGGCCGAGATGTACCAGACGGCCGCCGCGCAGGAGATGGCGCACCGCCGCGAGATGCTGCTCGCCCGCATGCGTGACCGCGGCGTGCTGACCATCGAGGCCGAGTCCGCTTCCCTGTCGCCGACGCTGGTGAACGCGTATCTGGCAATCAAGGAAAGGAACCGGATCTGACGACGGGGAGGACAAGGCTTAAGGCTTAAGGCTTAGGGCATTGTCCGGCTCAGGGCCGTGAGCCAAACAGGCCATAAGTCTTAAGCCTTGAGCCTTAAGTCTGGCCCGGTTCCCGACGTCCCGCGAGGTACCCCACCAGCAGCACGAACAGCGCCGCGGCCATCGCGAATTTCAGCGGCACGGCCAGCCCGGTCGGCGACACGAAGGCTTCGATGATGCCCGCCACCACGAGCAGCGGCACGCAGCCGAGCACCAGCTTCACCGCTTCGGCGCCCGATGCGGCCAGCGAGTCGCGTCGCGGCAGAAGGCCCGGGAACAGCAACCCCTGCGCCACGCGCAGCCCCGCGCCGCCCGCGATGACGACCGCCGGCAACTCCAGCACGCCATGTGGCGCGACGAAGCTCCAGAGCGCCAGGCTCATGCCCGCCAGCCAGCACGCCATCCCCACCACGCCAAGCATCAGGCCGTTGAGCGCCATCATGTAAAGCGTACCGAGGCCCGCGGTGATGCCCAGCGCGAAGGTGGTGAACGACACGCTGAGGTTGTTGGTCATGATCGCGCTCGACGCCACGGGCTTGATCGTCAGGATCGAGTGCGTCCACATCTGGTGCCGCTCGATCGTGTCCACCATCTGCGGCCCGAGGATCTTCATCTTGAAATCGGGATCCTGGTAGCAGAGGACCGCGCCCACCAGGCCGGCGCCGACGAACACGGCACACGCGAGCAGGCAGCACCCCAGGTTGCGGCAAAACACCATCGGGAAAGTGTGGCTGAAAAAGCCCAGCGCGGCCCAGGGCCGGCTGCGTTCGGCCGCATAAATGGTATTGTGTGCGCGCGTGAGCAGCTGATTCAGGTAGCGCGCGAAGTGAACCGAGGTGGGATCCTCGCGGATGGCGGCCAGATCGGCGGCCATCTGCCGGTAGAGCAATCCGAGATCGCGCAGGTCCTCACGCGAGAGCGTCCCCAGGCCGTCCCGCGCCGCACTCTCCAGCAGCTGTTCCAGCCGGGCCCAGTGCGGTTTCCGTTTTTCCAGCCAGGTGGTGGAGAGCACAGGTGGTGGATCCGTTCGAACGGTTGACGATCGAGACGCCCGAGCAGATTGCGCTCGAACTGCCGCTGGCCGGCGTCGGGAGCCGCTTCCTCGCGATTGCCGTCGATACTCTACTGCAAATCGCCGTCTTCGCAGCCGTGGTGCTGGGTCTGGCCTTCGCCGGGTTCGTCACGGGAGGCGCCTGGCTCTCGGCGTGCCTCATGCCCGTGGTCTTCGTGTTCCTCACCTTCTGCCTGTACTGGGGCTACTTCGCGTTCTTCGAGACGGTCTGGAAGGGTCAGACGCCCGGCAAGCGCGTGGCGCACATCCGTGTCATCAAGGAATCCGGCCGCCCGATCAACGCGTTCGAGGCCATCGCGCGCAACCTGGTGCGCGCGGTTGACTTCCTGCCCGCGATGTACGGCGCGGGCGTCGTCTGCATGCTGCTGAACGCGCGGAACCGCCGCCTGGGCGACTTCGTGGCGGGCACGGTGGTCGTCCACGAGACCCCGACTGACGAGGTGCAACCGTACGTGGACAGCGGGCCACGCCTGGGCCCGACGACGGCCGAGGCGTCGGTGACGACCGACCTTGCGCAGCTCGCGCGCGAGGACCTGCTGCTCATCGAGACCTACCTGCAGCGTCGCAACGATCTGCCCGTTGACGTGCAGGAGAGCATGGCGCGAAAGATCGCCGGGAAGATCCGCGAGAAGGCCGGCATCGCCGACGATCCTCGCCAGTCGCCCGACGCGTTCCTCGAAGCCGTCGCGCGGCGGATCCGGGAGAATGCGCGGTTCTGAAAGAGGCTCAGGGCTGACGGCTAAGCCTCCGTCCCCGTCCGTTCAGTCGAAGTAGTTCGTGTACTTCGACCACAGATCGTCGGCGAGCTTCCAGTACGCATCCACCGCGCCGGTTGCGACCCCCTGCGAGTACTTCGTGAGGAACTCCCGCGCCCTGGCGGGATCCTGCTTGTAGAGCCGCTGCGCCTCGTCCTCGACTTTCGCCTGCTCGGAAAACGCCTTGTCCTCGATCGGTTTCCAGGTCTTCTCGATCTCCTTCACCATGTCCTGCCAGCGAAGGAACGCCAACTGGCTCACCTGGCGGTACGCCCACCACGCGCAGTCGCGGCGGAACCGCGCCCGGCCGTCCACGGTGTAAGACACCGGCATCTGGGACATGCCGATGTAGAACGGCGTGTGCGGGGTCGTCATCGGGTTGTCGTAGCCCAGCCACACGACGCCGCCGATCGGGTCGGGGAGCCACGCGCGCGACTGCGTGATCTGCAGGTAGGTGGACCGTTTGCAGGCGATGGTGCGTTCGGACGGGATCTTGAACGCGTTCAGGTAGTCGTTGTTCATGAACGGGTTGGCGATGGGGCTCTTGGTCACCTTGCCGTCGCGCGTCACGGTGGTCAGCGAGCGCGTCATGTCGAACGGCGTGTCCTCGTAGGCGTCGCGGAAGATCGCCAGCACGTCGGCCACCGAGAGCTTCTTCTCCGCCTTCACCGAGACCGGGTAGTTCTCGTCGAACGCATCGAGCTTGAGCGAGGGCGCGATGCGCGACAGCGCGCGCCACTCGCGCCGGCGGCTGCCCATCGCGGTGCGTGAGCCGTAGGCATAGCAGAACTCGAACGGCTTGCCGCCGGTCGGGGTCCACGCGCCCATCTCCTGCGCGACCGCCTGGACGTTCGCCGACGCGAGGAAGTGCTCCGCGTCCTTGAGGTCGAGCGTGCGGATGCGCGGCGCGTTGGCCGACACCGACACGTGATCGTCGGGAATGCGGACCGCCGCCCAGACCGCGCCCCTCTTGCCCTTGCCCGGCCCGACGATCTCGAACAGCCACACTTCGTTCGGATCCGCGAACGTGAAGGCCTCGCCGAAATCGTTGTAGCCGTACTGCTTCGTCAACTCGTCGGCCACGTGGATCGCCTCGCGCGCCGTCTTCGCCCGCTCGAGGCACAGGCGATAGAGTTCCGGGCAATCGATGATGCCGTTGTCGCTCTGCATCTCGCGCTTGCCGCCGAAGGTCGTCTCGCCGATGGCGAGCTGGTGCTCGTTCATGATCGGGTAAGCCGCGTTCAGATACCCGTAGGTCTCCCCCACCTGCGGGATGTCGCCGGTCTCGACGCGATCGGGATCGTCGGGCTCCTTGGTTTCCTTGGGCAGGTAGTACACCTTCGCCATCTCGCCCGGCTTGTGTTTCTGGTTCGGCACCAGGGTCATCCAGGTGCGGTCGGTCGTCGAATCGCACGAGTGCGACGTCATCGTCGAGCCGTCGATCGACGCGGCCTTGCCCACCAGGATGCTGGTGCAGCCCTCGCACCAGCAGACGGGGCCGTCAGGATTGTCCGACTGCACTTGCGCGAGCTGCGCCTGCCGAAGCGCATGGATCCGCGCCTGTGTCGCCGCCGGGACCCTGCCGCCGGACTCGGCAAGGCTGACGCCCTGCCCGACCGCCGCAGGGTTGCCCCCCGGCATCGAGAACGCACACATGAGGACAGGAAGGAGAAAGAGGAACAGCCTCCGAAGCTTGCGCGTGTCCATCGCCTGACTCCTGATTACTTTCAGGCTCCAGCTCCAGGCTCCAGGCTCCGGGCTCGCGCCTCCGGCTCCTGACTCCTGGCTCCTGATGCCTGACTCCTGATTCCCGGGAAGGCGTCTGGGGCAAACGTCGCGGCGAAGATACCACAGGTGCGTGGAGCAGGAGTCGGTCCTCGTTCGAGCCCCGGCGGCAGGTCCGAGGGCGCCGCGGCGGACATCTTTTCCGTCCAGTCGGCGCGAATCGTCGCCGCCAGGTCGTGGTCCTGTCTTGAGAATTCTTCGACGAGCGCCCGCGTGTCGGCGCTCGCTTCGCCGGCAAGGTAGACAGGCAGCACGAGCGCGCTGGAAGTTTCACGGTGGTGGCAAGTCTGTTGACAAGGCGGCCAGATGCGGATGGGCGTGCGCGACCCAGGCAGGGCACCGGGGGCGGAGGACTTGCCCCGCGTGTTCGACATGTTCTTCCAGGCGGGCGACGCGTCGCGGCGGCCGGAGCGCACGCCAGCACGGCCATTCCCTCTACAATGTGCCCCCTATGTCCCTGCTCCGCCACCTCTTCGACTCGAAATCCCGCGCTGCCGCCCGCGATCTCGACCGCCGCGTGCGCCTGTTCCGCGGCGAGGTTCTCGCCGCCCGCGAAGCGTCGGACGAGGCGCTGTTCGCCCGACTGCGCGGCCGTCCCGCGGCACTCGGTCTGACCGAAGACGATGTCGCGCTGGAACTCGAGTTGGTGGAAGGGCTGCTGGAAGTGGCTGCGCTGACGAAAGCGCGGATGGAAGGCGCGCCGCTGCCGGAGATCGTCTCCAGTCACCGCGCGCTTGCCGGCGAGACGTGCCGTTTCGTCGCCCCGGCGTGCCGCCCCGACGCACCGAACGATCCGGGCGGCAAGCTGTTCTTCACCGACCGCCGGGTCGTCTATCTCGGTTCGCCGTCGGTCACCGTCTCATGGGCGCACGTTGCCGAGGTGCGCGATGCCGACCGCGACATCGTCGTCCGCGTGCGACCCGACGCGATTCGCACGTTCCGTTGCAACTCGTACGTGGACGCGTTACGGGGCGCGTATCTCGGGCGGCGGATTCTCGAGGTCGCCCACAATCCGATTGCGGTTGTGTAGCGCCGCGCCTGTTGTTGTGGCGCAGGACTTCAGTCCTGCTCGACGCGGCGGGCCCCGAGCGTGAGCCCGGGGCCCCCTGGTCCCGCCTAGACGAAGACTTTCTCTTCCTGCGCGTTGGCGAACTCTTCGCCGTCCTCGTAGGGAACTTGCGCACCAGCGGTGGCACGCAGGACGAACCCGGACGCGATCCCGCCCGCGAGCGCCAGGACCACGGTCACGCCGATGCCGGCCAGCTGCGCGCCGGCCACGCCCGGCAGCACGAAGATCGCCGCCACGCCGCCAAGCAACCCGGGCATGCCGTGCAGGTTGTGCACGCCGCACGTGTCAACGATCTTCAGGCGATTCTGAAGCCTCGGCTGGACGACGGCGTAGCCGAACACGCACAGGGCGCCCGCGAAGAGCCCGATCGCGAACGCGAACGGGGCCGCGACCACGTTGCAGGTGGCCCCAATCGCGACGCCGCCCGCGAGCGCGGCGTTCGCCATGTCGCCAATCGCCACCTTGCCCTTGCCGATGATCGAACTGAACACGTAGGTGGAGACGGTCGCGCCGCACAGGGCGAGGATGGTGTTGACGGCGGTCGCCGCGAACTGCGCCTGTGGCACCACCGCGCTGCAGAAGCTCGGCCAGAACAGCCACAACACCATCGACCCGATCAGCGAGAAGCGGTTGGACGTGGCGTCGTTGGCGATCTCCATCTCGCGCTGCCGCTTGCTGGTCAGCGCGACGGCGAGGCCGAGGCCGAAATACGCCCCGAAGGCGTGGATGCTGATCGACCCGGCGGCGTCAACGAATCCCTTGGTGGCCGGCAGGCCTCCGTCGAGCACCAGGTGTTCGTTGAGCATGTAGAGCGGCACCATGACGACCGCGAGCAGCGCGTACTGGTACAGCCGGATGCGGCCCAGCACGGCGCCCGCCGCGATCAGCGCGGACGCGACGGCGAACTCGGCGAGCAGCACCGCGCGAATCGTGTGCGCGTCCACCGCATCGGCCGACAAGACCCCGGTCGACCGGAGGCCCAGGTAGAGCGGCAGGCCCACGGCCACGATCAGGTAGGTGCCGGTGATGGCGCCGTAGCCGTAGCGCTTGACGAAGACCATCAGGAACCCGAAGCCGACCAGCAGCATCGCGAGGATGTGAATGGCGAAACCGTACTGCTGGACGTCGCGCACCGTGCTCGCGAGATCGGCCGGCGCCGCGGTCTGCGCGGCGGCCAGAGCGGGTGTCAGCAGTAACAGGCACGCGGCCTTGCCAAGCGACGAGAACGCGTTCATTCCGTGTGTCCTTTCATGAGTGCGTGGGGGCTGCGCGCAATAGGGGCCCGCCATGGGGCGGACGTCTGATATGCCGTGGGAGCGCAGTGCGCCGGTGGGGCGTGAAACGAGTGCGGCGCCGAGGACTGGGCAATATACTCCGAATCCGCGGCCCGGAGCGAGCCCGAAGGGCGGGCCGGCAGCGGCGACGACGACTGTCGGAACGCTGGCGCGACTGCCCCGCCGACGATCCCATTGTCGTGCTAGCATCCCCTCGACACCGTAGGCGTCGGAGTGTCACCGGCGCCGGCCGCCGGCATCGTGGCCTCCCGGTCCGGCCCCGCAAGGAAGAATGCGATGAGCATCGCTGACGAACTGCAGAAACTCGACGAGTTGCACCAGGCAGGCCGGCTTTCAGACGACGAGTTCGCCAGGGCGAAAGCGACGGCGCTCGCCGATGCGGCTTCGCCGGCGGCCATTCCGCCGCCGCCCACGCCGCCAGCCGAGGCGCTGGCTGAGGCGAAGGAGCGTCAGACCAGGCAGTGGGCGATGTTCCTGCACCTGTCGCTGCTCGCCGGCTTCCTCGTGCCCTTTGCCGGGCTGATCGTCCCGATCGTCATCTGGCAGATGAAGAAGGAGGAACTCCCCGGCATCGACGTCCACGGCAAGGTCGTCGTGAACTGGATCATCAGCGGCTTCATTTACATGATCGCGTCCGGCCTGCTGATCTTCGTGCTCATCGGCATTCCCTTGCTGATTGCCCTGTGCATCGTCGGGGTCGTCTTCCCGATCATCGGCGCGATCAAAGCCAACGACGGCATCGTCTGGAAGTACCCGTTGACGATCACGTTTCTGAAGTAGCGGGGGCGGCTCGTCGCCCGATTCTGCTGCCGGATTTCGCTGCGCGCGCTCCCCTTGTGCTAGACTGGGGGTTCTGTCCGCCGCCGATCTCGGCCGGCGAGACACCCACCCGCCGGCCGGCGTAGCTCAGTTGGTAGAGCAGCTGATTCGTAATCAGCAGGTCCTCGGTTCGAGTCCGAGCGCCGGCTCCAAAATCTCAATCACAATCGGACCCGCCGACGCTGTGGCAAGCAGCATCCAGGCTTGAGTCGAACCATGTCGCGCGGCGCGGCAAGGCCAAAACCTCGCCCTGCGTACCCGGGCATGTCCCTGCGGGCGCTCGCATCGCCGATGGCTTACCGCGCGGGATTCTGAGAAGAGCCTTCCGTCAGGTCATAGAGGGGGATGCGCAGCGCACGGGCCGCCGCGGCCATGCGCTCGTCGTAGGTCGCGAGCGCGACCTCCTGGCGTTGGGCACGCAGGAACTCGATCGAGGCCAGGTGGAGCGCGTCGAGGGTGCGAACGGGCGAGGGAAACGGCGCGAGCGCGCGTTCGAGGACGGACGGCGCGAGCTCGATGAAGGCGACCCGCGCGAGCAGATCGCGCGCCGCCTCGCCGTGCGACGCGCCGAGCCCCCGGGCGTGAAGGCGCGTCCAGATCTCGTACTGGATGAACCGGCTCGCGACCAGCGGCTGCTCCCACAGCGCGGCGGGCGGCACCCGATCCTCGGCCAGCAGCTGCGCGAGGCCCACGGACGTATCGAGGTAAATCATCGCGATGCGCGGTCGCCCGCCAGTTCGGCGAGCAGCGATGCCAGCGGCGCGACAGGCTGGCGCGGCGGCGGCCGGCGGTCGGGCGCAACCGCGGGCGTCAGCCAGCCGTTGCGGACGGCCTCGGCCAGCAGGGCGTCACCGAGCGACGCGCTGCGTCCGGCCTGCGGCGGCCCCAGTTCGGCGACGACGCGATCCCGGTCCGTCACGAGCACCACCTCGCCGCCAGCGGCCAGCCGGACGTACTCGGACAGGCGGTTCTTCAGCACTTTCAGACCAACAGCCCGCATACGTCCATGGTAGCTTCTGGAAGCTACCTCGTCAACGCGCGATCGCCGTCCGGGCCTGGCCGCGCCCGTCACACGATCGGACCGTCGAGGCCCGGCCGGATGAACGCGCGCGCCGCCGGAAACCGCTGCTCGACGGCCGGCCCGAGGCGATCGAGCGTGTCGAGCAGTGACGCGACACGCTGGTCGTCGCAAAGGCCGCGGAGCCGTCCCAACGCGGCACGGGAGCGATCGATGCCGATGAGCACCATCTTCGCGCAGCCATTCGCGTCCACCAGGCGATCGGCTCGTCCGCGAGCCGCCTCCATGGACCTCGCGAGCGCGCGAGCGAGGCGGGACTGGATGAGCACGTGGTACCACGCGACGACGTCGATCGATGACGGCTGCGGCGTGGGCCGCACCGGGGGCGTCCAGTGGCGCCGTTCGAGGAAGCGCATCGTCTCGAATTCATAGCGCGAGGCCAGATCGTCGAGGGGATCGTCGATCTCCGGCAGCGAGGCCTGGACCGCCGGATCCGGCGACAGCAGCGCGTCGAGTTCCGGCGTCGGTCTCCCCTCCGCCCTGCTGACTTCCCGCGTGAATTCGATCACGTCCTCGAGACTGCTGAACGCGTCCGGACCGTTCTGCGCCTGACGCGCCCGCAGGCGGCGGTGCGCCAGACAGCGTGCCGTCATGGGGCAGTACGAACACCATTGATCGCAATGCTCGTAGATGCCCGGTACCAGGGTGGGGTCGGGGTCGATGGCGGCGCCGGCCGTATGCGGGGTCATGCATCCTCCCTTGCTTGTCTGCTCGCCGCGCCCGACCGTGTCGAGCGCGCCGGCCGCACCTGAAGCAAGGGACCGGCCGCATGAAATACACGGGGATTCCACCCACAAGGGCCGCGGTGGTTGCAGGATGTTCAACGCCACAGGGCGTGCGCGCATGGACAATCTGCACACCCGCCGAGCGAGGCATTCGTCCTCAGCGCGAACGAGACATTGCCGTAGCATAGGGAGATGCCATCAACTCCGCGTGACTCACCCGGCCTCATCTGCGATCTGCACTGCGACACCATCCTCGAACTGCAGGGAGGCGCCGACCTGGCGTCGAACCCGGGCGGCCACGTGGACCTCGCGCGCCTGCGGCGCGGGCGCGTGGGCTTGCAGGTGTTCGCCTGCTTCGTGCCGTCGCGGTTGTCCGCGGCGCGCGCGCACCAGGAGGCGAACGCGATGCTCGACGTGCTGGACGCGGCGTGCCAGCGCCATCCCGACGAGGTGCGGCGGAGGTGGTCCGCGAGATGAACCGGCTGGGCATCATCGTGGACGTGTCGCACGTGCACGAACGCACGTTCTGGGACGTCGTGCGCGTCGCCGCGCGGCCCTTCATCGCGTCGCACTCGAACGCCGCGGCCCTGTGCCCCGTCGGCCGCAACCTGACCGACGATCAACTGCGCGCGGTGGCCGCGTTCCCCACGGTCGGCGCGTCGCTGCCGGGACTGTTCCGGGAGATGGAAGACGGTGGACAGGAAGTCGGTAGGCGGTAGGCGGCAGGCGGTGGCCTACACGCGCGAGTCGTGCCGCAGTTCGCGCGGGTGGACCGTCAGCTGCCGGCGCTCACCGCGGCGCACCACCTCGATCGGCATCGGCCGGCCGATGCAGTCCTTCGTCAGCAGGCTGAAGATGTCGTGCGGGTGGCGAACGCGCCTGCCGCCGATGCGCAGGATGACGTCGCCCGGCCGGAAATGAGCGCCCGGACCTTTTGGCGCCTTGACCACCTGCAGCCCAGCCAGCGTCTTGCCCTCGACGGCCACGTTCGCCCTCGTCACCGTCACGTCCAGCGTGGCCCGCACCACCCGCCCGCTTTTCTGCAGGTCCGCCAGCACGGCCTGGATGGTCTCGGCCGGCACCGCGAAACCGATGTTCGCCGCCCGGGCATCGCAGCAGTTGTTGGCGCCAAGCACCAGCCCGCGCGCATCGACGAGGGGCCCGCCGGAGTTGCCGGGATTGATCGCGCAGTCGGTCTGGATCGCGTGGAAGATGGGCCGGCCCACTTCCTGCGGGATCGTGCGCGCGATGCCGCTGACGACGCCGATCGACGCGCTCTCGGGATACACGCCCAGCGGACTGCCCAGGGCCAGGCACAGCTCGCCCAAACGCGCCGGCGCGGAGCGCAGGCGCAGGTGCGCCCGAATCGGGCGATCGACGCGCAGCAGCGCCAGGTCGGTCCACGGATCGCTGCCCAGGACGGACGCGGTGCGCCGGATGTCGCCGTGCAGCACCACGTCGAGCGGCGGCTCGACGTCCTCGATGACGTGGTTGTTGGTGACGATGTGGCCGTGGGCGTCGATGAGGAACCCGGACCCGGCCACCTCGCCGTCCGAGGTGCGGCCGAAGATGGTGACGACGCCGCGCATCGCGGAGGCGGCCAGGCGCGCGAGGTTCGCGCTGAAATCAGCGAGGCTCCTCACACGTCCACCTCGTCCGAGCGGATCCGGGCATCCGCAAACGTCGTCTTGCCCCCGAACTTCTTCTTCAACCGCGTGTCCAGGTCGTCGGCACGACTCGCGACCAGCTCGCACGCGGCGCGCAGCTGCTCGGCGTCCACGCTGGAGGCGAGCATCTCGGTCATCAGCACGACGGCGTTCTGGATCCAGAAGACGCGCACATAGTCGATCTCGGCATTGATCGCGTTGAGCCCGTCCAGCAGGCGGGCGCTCTTCTTCACGTTCTTGAGAATGATGCTGTAGACCGAGATGCTGGTCTGGTCGCCCTCGTCGATGCGCACGCAGATTTCCGCGCTGCCGCGACGGAACTGGAACTCGCCCTTCTCGCTGCGCCGCAACTCACTGCCGTCGAGCCACTCCGACAGCGTCTTCTCGATGAACGGTCGAATGACCTCGCTCCTGGTCATCGGTCCTCCGTGGGGCACGCCGGCCACGCCACATCCTGGCGGGAGGATTATATGTGAGCGCCGCGATTAATCATCCGTCATCCCCGGCGTCCACGTCGGGGCCGGCCGTAGGCGCCGGCGCCGGATCTGGCGCCGCCTGGCCGGTGGGCACCCGGCCTGCCAGGTGCGGGCCGCGGTGGCGCGGCTTGTCCGCGCGCCGCGGCCTTTTCGCGCTTCGCCTCGGCGTTGGCCCGCGCGGCAGCCTTCTCCTTCCGGATGGCGGCAATCCGATCGGCCCGCGGAATTTCCAGCCGTCCGTCCGGCCGCGCCGCGTAGTCGAAGTCGGGAACCGTCACGCGCGGCAGTCGTTTGCCGATCGCGTGCTCGATCCGCCGCAGGTCGCCCTCTTCTTCTGGCGAGACGAACGTGAACGCGCTGCCGGTGGCTTCGGCCCGCGCCGTGCGGCCGACACGGTGGACGTAATCTTCCGGCGCCTTCGGCACGTCGAAGTTCACCACGTGACCGAGCTCTTCGACATCGATGCCGCGCGCCGCGATGTCGGTCGCAACCAGCACCCGGAACTTCCCGCCCTTGAACCCGGCCAGCGCGGCGGTGCGCTGGGACTGCGAGCGATTGCCATGGATGCGCTCGGCGTTGATGCCGTGCCGCACCAGGAATTCGGCGAGGCGGTTGGTGCGGTGCTTCGTGCGGGTGAAGACGAGCGCGTCCTGCAGATCGCCCCGCTCGAGCAGCGCCACCAGCAGCGGCGCCTTGAGCGTCTGCGCCACCGGGTAGATGGCCTGGGAGATGCCCACCGCCGGCGTCAGCGTGACGGCCCGATCCAGCTGCACGCGCACGGGATCGCGCAGCATCTCGCGCGTCAGCTCCACGATCGGCGCGGGCATCGTCGCGCTGAAGAGCAGCGTCTGCCGGCGCACGGGCAGGTACCGCAGCACCCGGCGGATCTCGGGCAAAAATCCCATGTCGAGCATCCGGTCGGCTTCATCGATGACCAGGTACTCGAGGCTGCTCATCCTGGCGTAGGGCGCCCGCAGGTGATCGAGCAGACGGCCCGGCGTGGCGACGATGACGTCCGCTCCGGTCCGGAAGGCGTGTTCCTGCGGCCCCATGCCGACACCGCCGATGACCGCGGCGCCCGTGATGGGCGTGTGGATGGCCAGGTCGTTCAGGTGTTCGAGGATCTGCAACGCGAGCTCGCGTGTCGGCGTGAGCACGAGCGCGTGCGTGGCGCCGCGCGGACGGTCGATGAGCCGGTGCAGGATGGGCAGCAGGAACGCCGCCGTCTTGCCGCTGCCGGTCATCGCCGAGGCGAGGATGTCCCGTCCGGCCAGGGCGGGCGGAATCGCCTCGGCCTGGACGGGCGTCGGGCGGGCGAAGCCGAGCTCCTTCATGCCCTTGAGAAGGCTCGGGTGAAGCTTCAACGTGCTGAATGGCATCGAACCCTTCCCGCGGCTGCCGCCTCACGGCGTGAACGCCGCGCCTGGCGCAACATCGATCAGACGAATCCCTATTCTAGCCCGAGGCAGATCGGTGGCGGCGGTCTACGTCTACCGCCGGTTGCAATCGCCCGCCGGCTTGTACCCGCGCGCGATCGCGTCTTCCCGCGTCGCGAACACGGCCGTGCAGTTCTTGCAGTTGTAGTTCGCGCAGCCCGGCGCGTGAAAGACATGGCTCTGGACGTTGCCGTGGAACGGTCCCGCCGCGGCGGCAACGGGCGCCTCGTGCGCTGGCGGGTGCGCCAGGCGGCCGGCGGGCGTCGGGACGGGCGCCGCGCGCGAGGCTGGTCTGCGATAGACCCACGGCGGCACGGGATTCGGCTGACTCCACAATCCGAGATGGGCGACGCGGGCGGACTGTTCCGCGGCGGCGAGCGTGCTGTCCGCGGAATACTGGGTATAATGCCACGCGAGGCCCGCGGACACGATCGCCATGCTCAGATCGGCGCCGTTCACGAAGACCCGCCCGACCGAGCGCCCGTAGCGATCGACCGTTGTCTGCTGCACGTCTACCGACTTTCCGAACACGTGCTCCGAGCATTGAGGAAGCTCCGGGCCGGCCACGATCGGCCGCGGTGACTGCGGGATCTCCATGGGCCGGTCGCGCCCGCCGTCAGCGCGGGAACGTCGCGCCGCCGGCCGCGGAGGATTGTCTCAGAAGACGAACGGAAGTCCAAGCGCGCGGGGCTCCCCCGTTCATCGAGCATCCCGCCACCAGCTGGTCGAGGTCCACGAGGCCGGGCCGGCTGAGGTGGACAGCGCATCCGCAGGCTGGCTGGCGCGTTGCATGGTCGCGAGTGGCGGTCTGTGTCGCCGCGCGAGCCCGGCTCAGGCGCTATGTCGTCGCGCGCGCGGCGCGGCCGCCGGTCACACGATGGCCAAACCCGACCCGAACGATCCGGCCGCGCTCTTCGGCCAGATCGACATCTACCTGTTCGATCAGCTGCTGCGCCGCCGCATCACGCCGGGAATGCGCGTTCTCGACGCCGGCTGCGGAGCGGGCCGAAACCTCGTGTACCTGCTGCGCTCCGGCTACGACGTGCGCGCCGTGGATGCGGACCCCATCGCCGTCGCCGCCGTGCGCGAACTGGCGGCACGGCTGGCGCCGGCGCTTCCCGCCTCGAACTTCCGCGCGGAACCGGTGGAGGCGATGCCCTTCGCCGATGGCTGCGCCGACCTCGTCATCAGCTCCGCCGTGCTGCACTTCGCGCGCGATGACGATCACTTCGCGCGCATGCTCCGCGAAGCCTGGCGCGTGCTGGCGGCGGGAGGCCTGTTCTTCTGCCGGCTCGCCTCGACCATCGGGATGCCGGATCGCATGCGCCCTCTGTGCAACGGCCGCTTCCTCCTGCCTGACGGCAGCGAGCGATATCTTGTCGACGAAGCGATGCTGCTGCGCTGGACCCGGGAACTGGGTGCCACGCTGGCCGACCCGCTCAAGACGACGGTCGTGCAGAATCAGCGCTGCATGACGACGTGGGTGGTGCACAAGCCGAAATAGGCCGACCGCGCAGCCGACCGCGCGGCAATCACGGGCCGACGCCTCGGCGACCAGGACGCCGGCCGGCGGCCACGTCAGCGCACGTGCGGCTTGCGCGCGAGCATGAAGATCGCCGCCAGGGCGACGCCGAAGCACATGCCCGACGCGACGAGCTGCAGGACGTCGGCGGTGTGGTAGGTCTGGAAGCGCGGCCTCTGCATCAACGAAAAGAAACCGATGCAGCCGACCATGATCGGCACGACGATCGAGGCGACGGGACGGCGGACGGCCATATGAACTCCCGCGCTAATCGTGGACAGCAGACGTGTCAGGACGAAGGCGCCCAACAGGTTAACACGATACTGTCGAGCCGGTTTCACACGGTCGTCGTGAACGCATCGTTCTGCCACGCGCATCCGCTGGGCCGCCGCTTCAATCATCGTGCGCGGACACGCGCTGGCGAGTAATATGTATGAG
Organism: Acidobacteriota bacterium; assembly: GCA_003170135.1. Lineage (GTDB taxonomy): Bacteria > Acidobacteriota > Vicinamibacteria > Vicinamibacterales > Fen-181 > Fen-181. The sequence continues at coordinate 28,336 of PMZR01000053.1, read as the reverse complement.
ATGAAGCGTTTCGCTTCGACAGCTTCGACAGGAGGTTCGTGATGCGTCGTTTCGCCGTTGGCCTGGCCGTGCTCGCCGCCCTGACGTTCGCGCCGCGGCCGGCCCTTGCGCAGAGCTATTTTGCCCCCTTCTTCGGCTTCGACTTCGGGGGCGACGCGGGCAACTGTCCGTCCTTCCTCAACGACTGTTCCGTCAAGCGGACCGCCTATGGGTTGGGCTTCGGCCACCTGAGCCACGGCATCTTCGGATTCGAGGAAGACCTCAGCTACGCGCCCGACTTCTTCGGCAGCAGTGCGACCTTCGGCGCCAACAGCGTGCTGACGTTGATGTCGAACCTGGTGGTCGCCGTGCCGGCCGGCCCGGTCCACCCGTACGTCAGCGGGGGCGTCGGCCTGATGCGGACCAAGGTGGAGCCGAACGTGGGCAGCCTGCTCAGCACCAGCGACAGCAGCTTCGGGTATGACGTCGGGGGCGGCGTGCTGGTCTTTCTCCCGAGCCACCTGGGCCTGCGCGTGGATTACCGGAACATCCGTTCGGCGAAGAGCCTCACCATCGCGGGGTTCACGCTGCCGAACGCCAAGCTGAATTTTTCGAGGATTGCCTTCGCGCTGGTGCTGCACTGAGATGAGGGCGCGCGGTCACTTCCCCGCGGCCGATTGCAGTGCGAGGCGCGTCTTGAGCCGATCGCGCTCGCGACAGTCGCGGGTGGCGCCGCTCTGGCAGCCGTCGTCGTAGATCTTGAGCGCCGCCGCCAGGTACTGCGCCGCGCGTTGCGGGTCCTTTTCCGCGCCGGCGCCGTCGGTGTAGAGCGCCGCCAGCGTCAGGCACGAATCCACGTAGTCGGCGTTGCACGTCTGATCGTAGAGCGCGACGGCGCGCGCGAGGTCAGCCTCTACGCCCTCCCCCCGCTGATAGGCGCCGGCCAGCTGGAAGCACGCGGCGTTCGAGCCGCCGGTGCACGCCCGATCGAAGAGCAGCGCGGCCTGCGCGAATTCTTCACGCGACGCGCGGACGAGGCCGAAGTTCAGGCAGCCGGTGGCGCTGCCCGCGGTGCACGCGCGCTCGTACAGATCGGGCACGCGTTTCGCCTCGCTTTCAAATCCCGGCACGCGCTCGTAGAGCTCGCCGAGCGTGTTGCACACCTCCGACACGCCGGCCTCGCACACGCGTTCGTACAGCGTCGCCGCTCGCGCATAGTCCTGGTGCACGCCGTTGCCGTTGGCATACATGTCGCCCAGCTGGCGGCACCGCTGGAGATCGCCGGTGAGGCACCGCAGGTTCAGGCGCGTCGCGTCGCTGCAGCCCGAAAGCGCTGCCGCGCCCGCGACGGCGAGAAGGACGAAGACGAAGAGGCGCCGGGAGCCAGGCGCCCTCCTGGCGCCCGGCTCCCGGTTCGTGACATTCGACACGTGATATCCGTTCCGTCGTTCCCGCTGGCTAGGGGTTCTTCCTCTGGTGAAGCGCGAACGCCGCGCCCTGCGGATCGGCGCACTGGACGACGCGATCCCCGCCCGGGACGTCCGTCGGGCCATTGAGGATCCTGCCGCCCATGGCCTTGACCTGCTCGGCCCCCTTGTCCACGTCGGGCACGCGGATATAGAGCATCCAGTGCGGCGGCGCGGGCATCTGCGGCGGCTTGTTCATCATGCCCCCGAGCGGGCGGCCGCGACGGCCGAACATCTGGTAGATGCCCATGGGCCCCATGTCGGCGGCCTCGCCCTTCTCCCACCCGAACAGCGCATTGTAGAAACTGAACGCCGCACCGTAGTCGGTCGTCATCAGTTCGTGCCACGAGAACTCGCCCACCTGCGGCACGGCGGGCTCGGCAGGTTCCGGCGTCAGCTGCGCCGATGACACGACGCCGAACACCGCGCCCTGCGGATCGGCCAGCACGGCGAAGCGGCCGCCGCCCGGAATGTCCACGGGCGGCACGTAGACTTTCGCGCCGAGGCCCTTCGCCTGCTCCACGGTCGCATCGACCTTGGCCACGTCCACGTAGGCCAGCCAGTGGGGCGGTGCTCCCATTTTGCGCGCCTCTTCGGGCAGTGTCATCACGCCGCCGAATGGCTGATTACTGCGCGTCCACATCACGTACGGTTCGTTCGCCCCGGCGTTGAAATCCTGAAGCCCCCACCCGAGCAGCCGCGTGTAGAACGACTGCGCGGCCTTCGGGTCCGTCGTCATCAGCTCGTACCAGGAAAATCGACGTTGCACTTCCACGGCAGTTGCCATCGAGACCTCCTTCGCGTGCATAGCCCTTTTGACAGTCGAATCGCGCGTGGGATGCCCAGAAGACGATTGTAGCCGACCTGCGCGAGCAAGGATCGGGGATCCGCCTCGAGACCCCGGACCCCGGACGTGATCGACCTGCTGGTTGAGCCAATGCCGGGCAGTCGATTTCCGCCACCGTAACCGCTTTCGCGTCGCGTACGCGATCTGGCCCGGGTGATCGCGAAAACATGGGGAAAATGGCCAGGCCAGCCGGGCAGGGCGCGTGCATCGCCAGTCAGCGGAACGGGAAGACCCGATTTGCTCAGCGTCGCCAGACGCCTGGCGGCGCAGCGAGGGACCATGAAACGAAGAGTCACGATCGCATCGGCCTTGTTCGTCGTCTCCATGGCAGTGCTGTACCAGGTTGGCTGCGGCAGCAGCAATGCAGCGCCCACGGCCCCGAGCGGCGGCGGCGGCGGCGGTTCGGCCGCGGTCGTCATCACGATCGTCGGCATGAACGGCAACCAGTCCTTCTCGCCGGATCCCGCGAACGTGCCGGCGGGCCAGACGGTCGCCTGGAAGAACACCGATTCGATCACGCATCACATCGTGATGGACGGCGGCGGCTTCGACACCGGCGACATCCCGCCAGGCGCCACCAGCATCTCGATTACCGCGCCGTCGGGCGCCGTGTCGTATCACTGCTCGATTCACCCGACCATGGTCGGCGGCTTCAACGGATCATCGGGCAACAACGGCCCCGGGAGTCCAGGCTACGGCGGCTATCACGGAGGTCACTGAGGCAGGACAGGCAGCTGCTTGCGGAGCGTGGCGCGGCTTTGCTGCAGCGCCTTCGACGCGGCGAACCAGACACGAACGGCAAAAAGCAACGCGAGGATACAGGCGTAGGTGGCCGGCAGCGTGATGTCGGCCTTCACCAGCCACCAGTAGTGGATGACGCCGAACACGGCGGCCACGTAAATGAGCCGATGGAGCGCGCGCCATCGGCGGCCACCCAGGCGCCTGATGGCCGCCGCCGTCGATGTGAGCGCCAAGGGCACCAGCAGCACGAAGGCCGAGAAGCCAATCGTGATGAACGGCCGCTTCGGGATGTCGTGCAGAATCTCGGCCCAGGCGAAGAACTTGTCGAGCCAGAGGTAGGTGGCAAAGTGTAGCGTGGCGTAGAAGAACGCGAAGAGCCCGAGCATCCGGCGGAACCTGACGACGCCGTTCCAGCCGGAGACGCGGCGCAAGGGCGTCATCGCCAGTGTCACCAGGAGCAGTCGCAGCGTCCAGTCGCCCGTGGCGTGCGTGATGGCTTCAATCGGGTTGGCCCCGAGGCCGGCGGTGAACCCGCGCCACGCGAGCAGCCCGAGCGGGAGCAGGCACACGGCGAACAGCAGCGACTTTTCCAGGCGCCGAACCGTGGCAGCTTTCATCTAGAAGTTCTTCCGCAGATCCATGCCCGCGTAGAGACCCGCCACCTGGTCGCCGTAACCGTTGAACTTCAACGTCTTGCGCTTGAAGAACTCGCCCAGCCGCCGCTCGGTCGCCTGGCTCCACCGCGGGTGATCCACCTCCGGGTTCACGTTCGAGTAGAACCCGTACTCGCTCGGACTCTCGCGGTTCCACGCGGTCAGCGGCTCCTTCTCGACCAGCCGGATCCGCACGATCGACTTGATGCTCTTGAAGCCGTACTTCCATGGTACGACGAGCCGCAGCGGGGCGCCGTCCTGATTCGGCAGCACGCGGCCGTAGAGCCCGACCGCGAGGATCGCCAGCGGGTGCATCGCCTCGTCCAGCCGCAGTCCTTCAACGTACGGCCACCGCAACACGCCGCTGCGCTGGCCCGGCATCTGAGCCAGGTCGAACAACGTGGTGAACTCGACGAACTTCGCTTTCGACGTCGGCTCGAACCGCTTCAGCAGGTCCCCCAGCGGAAACCCGACCCACGGAATCACCATCGACCAGCCTTCCACGCACCGCAACCGATAGACGCGCTCCTCGAGCGCGAACGGCTTGATCAGATCCTCGAGGCCATAGTCCGCGGGCTTGTTCACCTCGCCGTCCACCTTCACGGTCCACGGCTTCGGACGCAGCGTCCCGGCATTGTGCGACGGGTCGGACTTGTCGGTGCCGAACTCGTAGAAGTTGTTGTAGGTGGTGATGTCCTCGTAGGGCGTCTGTTGTTCGCTCGTCCCGAAGGCGCCCTTTCGCACACCGTCCAGCTTCGGCAAGGTCGGCGCGACCGGCGTCGACGCGGCCTGGATGGTGGCCCCGCCAACGAGCAGGCCAGCGGCCGCGCCGAGCGCGGTCTGGATGAATTCGCGGCGGTGAAGGTACAGCTTCTCGTCGGTGATCTCAGACGAGGGGATGTCTGATGACTTGCGAATGGGCATGGTACGCCGGGGTGGCCAGACTTCTCATCTTACAACCCGGACCGCGGCCTTCTTATTCCCTTTCACCCCGAAATCGGGGATTCCGGGTGATGCCGCAAATCTGCCGACGTGAAGCTGAAGTCTGCTCCAGTGGATGACTTTACCGCCTCGCTGCAGCGTCTGCGTTCAGCGACGCTCGCGAAATCGCAGCAAATGCGTGGCCGCCCGCATGGCGGCACCTGGCACGGTTTCGGCTACACAGAGCTTTCTTATTGCAACATCGCCGAGGCTGTTCCCCCGCAGCCGCACGGCTTCGCTTCGAAAGGAGATTCGCTCATGGCCATCCGTCTGGGCGACACGGCGCCGAATTTCACCGCCGAGACCACCGAAGGAATCATCGACTTCTATGACTGGAAAGGTGACGCCTGGGCTGTGCTGTTTTCGCACCCGAAGGACTTCACGCCCGTCTGCACCACGGAACTCGGCAGGGTCGCCGCGCTGAGGAAGGACTTCGCGAAGCGGAACACGAAGGTGATCGGGCTCAGCGTCGACCCTCTCGACAGCCACATGAACTGGATGCGGGACATCGAAGACGTGACCGGGCATGCCCTGAACTTCCCGCTCATCGCTGATGTGAACCGCAAGGTCTCCGACCTGTACGACATGATCCACCCGAACGCGAACGACACGCTCACGGTGCGTTCGGTGTTCGTGATCAGTCCGGACAACAAGGTGAAGCTGACGCTCACCTACCCGGCCAGCACGGGCCGGAATTTCGATGAGTTGCTGCGCGTGATCGATTCCCTGCAGCTGACGGCCAATTACGCGGTCGCGACGCCGGCGGACTGGAAGCCTGGACAGGACGTCATTATCGCGAGCAGCCTGTCGGACGAAGACGCCCGGAAGAGGTTCCCGGGGTTCAACGCGAAGAAACCGTACCTCCGGGTGGTTCCGCAACCGGGCGAAGTGCAGACGACGCGCTGAAGTCATCTCGGGCCGCCGGGCTGAAGCGAGGCGCGTGCGCGCCCGGAGCCCGGCGGTGCCACGAACATGGTGTGCTGCCCGCCACGATGAAATCGCGGCGGGCACGAGTGGTGACCGGAGGCGTTCGGTGGATATCGCCTCGAACGTTCCCGAGATCTCCGCGCTCGAGCTCGCCGTGCAGCTCGACGCCGGCGAAGCGCTCCAGGTGATTGACGTCCGCCCGCCCGGTGTCGTTGCGGCAGGCCGCATCGACCTGGTCCCGCCGCCTCGCTTCCGAAACATCGCCTGTTCCGATCTGATCGCCTGCCCGACGCTCGCCCGCACCGGCATCGACCCCGCGATTCCAGCCACCGTCGTCTGCAGCCGCGGTCACGACAGCCGCATCGCCGCGGTGCACCTGAACCGGCTCGGGTGTCGTGCGAACTCGCTGCGTGGGGGCATGGCGGCGTGGATGATGGTGGTTCTCGGACGCGACGTCGCGACACCGCCGTCATTGGATCGGTTCATCCAGTTCGATCGCCTCGGCAAGGGGGCGCTCGGCTACCTGCTCGCGAGCGACGGCGAGGCCGTTTTCGTGGACCCGCCGCGGGACGGGACCGCGTACCTGCGCGCCGCCGCCCAGGCGCGCGCGCGCATCGTCGGGGTTGCCGACACCCACGTGCACGCCGATTACATCAGCGGCGGACCGATCCTGGCCAGGACGCTGCAGGTGCCCTATTACCTGCACCCCCGGGACGCACTCTACCCGTACGACGGCACCGTCGGTCGCGTCGATTTCCGCGCGATCGAAGACGGCGATACCGTGCGATTCGGACGCTGTGCGCTGCGCGTGCTGCACACGCCGGGGCACACCGAGGGCAGCGTGTCGTACGTGCTCGATGACGTCGCGGCGCTCACCGGCGACTTCATCTTCGTCGATTCGGTAGGCAGACCGGACCTGGCGGGAAAGACGACGGAGTGGACGGCCGATCTCTGGGAGAGCCTCGAACTGGTGAAACGGACGTGGCGCTCCAGCCTGACCATCTACCCGGCGCATTACGCGTCGGCGCGCGAACGGCGCCCTGACGGACGGGTCGCGGCTTCGTATGGTGCGTTGCTCGACGCGAACCACGCGCTGACCTTCACCGACCCCGCGGCATTCGCGCAGTGGGTGGCGTCGCAAACGACCGCCTGCCCTGACGCCTACCGCAGGATCAAGGCGGTCAACGTCGGCCTGCTCGACGTCGACGAAGACGCGGCCGAGGAACTCGAGGTCGGCCGCAATCAGTGCGGGCTTGCCGCCGCTGGCAAACGCTAGCGGCGAGCAGTCGCCGCTTCCGCCGGACGATATTCAGCCGCAGATTTTCTCGGATTCCCACAGATTATCGACGGATTGTTGCAGGACGCGCAAAGGACGCAGCGCGCTCTCGCCCAGCGACACGTGCCGGCAGACTTGATGACCCAGTGGAGCGCGATCGTGGATCTGCTGGTGCGGCTGAGGGACGCGAGCTAGCTCGTGGACTGTATCGCCTGAATCCGTAGCGGGGCGCTCCGCTGTCGCGTCCCGCGGGTGCGGGTTCGCATGTAGCAGTCGTCGCAAACATGCGGCGTCGAGCCGATGGCGCCGATCGCGGCGTCGAGGTGACGTCGCTTCTCGGCCAGCACGCGCTGCTGGCGCCGCAGCGCGTGTCCGCGAGCGGCGATGGTCGCTTCAGCAACCGGCCAATCTGCGAGCGACAACCCGAGGAACTTCAAGACGACGATCTGCTCGAGGCGCGCGATATCGCGATCGGTGTACAGGCGGTAGCCGGCCGCCGACCTCGCCGCCGGCTTCAGAAGCCCGAGCCGATCGTAGTGGTGCAGCGCGCGGACGGTCACGCCGGCGAGCCGGGAGAACTGGCGGATGCGATAGACGGGGGCCGGCGACTGCTTCACCATGTGCCTCGAGAAGATGGTGCATTCTGACCTAACGTGAGGGTCAAGAGGAAGCGTACAATAGGCCCTTCCACCCATATCCAAGGAGAGCGTCCATGAAGTATTACGGGGGCAAGGAACTGGCGCGCAGCTTTCGCGTGGTCCGCAAGAACACGCTGGTGATTGCCGAAGAGATTCCCGAACAGCACTACAGTTTCCGCCCGTCACCGGCCAGCCGCAGCGTCGCCGAGATTCTGTCGCACATCGCGGTCAGCAGCCGCGCCAACTACGAGAATCTCATCGTTGAACACATCCAGACGTTCATCGGGCTCGATTTTCAATCGCGCATGCGGGAGCGCAGCGAGGCCGAACGGAAGCTCGTGGCCCGGGAGGAGATCCTGGCGGCGCTGCGCCGGGACGGCGAGGCGTGGGGCACGTTCCTCGACGGGGTGACCGAGGACGTGCTGTCGGAATCGATCACGTTTCCCGAGCCAATCGAGCCGCGCAGCAAGAGCCGCTTCGAGATGTTCCTCCAGGTGAAGGAGCACGAGATGCACCACCGTGCGCAGTTGATGGTGTACGAGCGGATCCTCGGACTGGTGCCGCACCTCACGCGGGAGCGCGAGGCGCACATGGCCCAGGCCCGGCGGTAGCGACGTTCCGGCCGGGCCAGACAGGCCCCGGGGGGCCCGGCCCCCCCGGGGGGGCTGCGTCCACGCTCCGGACCGGCGTGCGCGGTGGCAAGGAAGGCGCGCGATTGTTCACGGGATGCGGCGCGCGCTCCGCCACTGCGCCGCCAGGATCTGCGCCTGCCGCGCCTCGTCTATGGCTTCGCCCAGGATACGCGCCGCCTCCTGCGGCGCGTGGAAGCCCATCGAGTTCTCCGCCGCGACGAAGTCGAGCCGCCACTGCGCCTTGCGCTGCAGGTCCAGCGCGCCGCGTAGTTGCTCCGGCGTGGCGCCATCCGCACGCGCCTGCTTCATCACGTCCAGCATCGCCACCATCGCGCTGCCCGCGCGCTGCAACAGCGCCAGGTGCCGGTTCTGGATCGTCGCCACGCGCGCCTTCAGCTCCGCCTCGTCGAACGGGTGGCACACCTGGCACGCACGGCTGACCGTCGGCAGCGGGCTGCGCACCCAGTGGTCCGAGACCTTCATCGCGCCGTCGCGCACGTACGGCATGTGGCAGTCGGCGCACGCGACGCCGCTGCGCGCATGCGGCCCCTGGCTCCACGTCTCGAACTCGGGATGCTGCGCCTTGAGCACCTCGGCGCCGGTGTCGGCGTGCTGCCAGTCGTAGAACCGGTGGCCATCGGGAAACTTGTAGCCGTCGTAGTAGGCTTCGATGGCCTCCACCTTCAGGCCGTTGTTCCACGGGAAGAACAGCGTGGTCTTCGGCCCGCAGTAGTACTCGACGTGACACTGGCCGCAGACGTAGGAGCGCATTTCCTGACGCGTCCCATCGACGTTCGGGTCGTAGGGCTTCGCCCGATTGCCCTGCCGCCAGCGCTCGATGCTCGGCAGCTGCGGCGTCGGCTCGGTGGAGGCGGCCAGGGCCTGGATGCCGAGGATGAACCCGGGGCGCGTCACGCGCAGGTGCATCGTCTTCGGATCGTGGCAATCGACGCAGCTGACCGGGTGCGCGCCATCGACGCGCTCCAGGGCCTGGGTCGTGCCCTTCGGCACCGGGTTGAGCGAGCCCGTCTTGACCACTTCGGCGTGGGCCTGCTGGTAAGTCATCGCGCCGAGGGCCACGAAGCCGCTGCGGACCTTGTCCCAATCGGACTCGCCGGAGCCCAGGCGCCGGTACGTGGGAATGATCGACGCGTGACAGTGCAGGCACGAGCCCGGCTGCGGCCGCTCGGTGACGCGCCGCGTCTTCTCCTGGTCCACCAGCATGTAGGCGTGGCCGCGCCGGTCGCGATAGTCGAGCGAGAAGGCATAACCGGCAAACATCCGCGTGAGCCACGGGAACGTGTCGGCCTTCTCGTGTGGCACCGGCACGTCGCCGCCGCCGAAACTGGTGCGGCTGGGATCGACCGTGCGCTGGTACTGCTCGTACTCGCGCGGCCAGTTCATGCCCCACGGCTGCGGGTCCGTCGTGTCCTCGGCGACGTTGACGAGCTTCAGGTAGGGGTCCTTCGCCTCCTGCTTGCGCTCGGCGATGTTGACGAGCAGCCCGGACAGCGCCGCGGCGCCGGCGGCCACGACGATGAGCACGGCACCGAACACCCACACCGACACCCTGCGGCTCATGGCTCCCCCTGTTGCGTTCGTTCTGCCCTCGCGATCCTACGTGCCCGTCACGCCGTGGCCCACGCCCCGGTGGCAGTGCACGCAGTGCACGGCATCGGCATCGGTGGTGCTGCCGGCGACGATCTCGTGCACGAACTCACCGTGACACCGCAGGCAGTTGTCCTCGAGGATGGCGGCGTTGCGAGGCGTGATCCGGATGGGCTCGTGGAAATCCTGGAGCGTGAATCCCTTCGAGTGGTGGTAGCCGTTAGAGGCCTTCGCCAGCAGTTTCGGGACGAGCGCGTGCGGCAGGTGACAGTCCACGCAGCGGGCCGCGACGTGGTGCGGCCCCTTCTGCCACGAGGCGTACTGGTCGTTCATGATGTGGCAGTTGGCGCAGGCGGCCGGGTCGGTGCTGAAATACGAGAGCCCCTCGGCATAGCGGAACGTGAAGGTCCCGACGCCGCCGAGAACGCCCGTCAGGATCGCGACGATCAGCCAGCGATTGGCCCACAACATCGGCATGAAGACCTGCCCGCTCTCGAAGCAGAGCAGCTCAACGGTATCGCGATGGCGAGGACCGTATCAAGTGCGGATGGACGATCGCCGGAAATTGCGTCCTACGGTTCGCGCGCGAGGTCGCGGGCCGACACCACGAGGCTGCCCCGCATGCCGACCACGAAGTGGCCCGGGAACGAACAGATGAACGTGTAGTCGCCGCCTTGCGCGGGCGCCGCGAACGTCACGTCCGCGGTTTCGCCGGGACCCACCAGCTTCGTGGCGGCCAGCACCTGGGCCTTGACGGCGGGCGCGACGTAGTCGGTGTCGCGCGCCGCCGCGGACTTCTCGGCGAACGCCTTCGGATCGGCGCCCTTCTTCAGCAGCACGAAGTTGTGTGCCATCGCGACCTTCGGCATCGTCCCGGTGTCCTTCAGGACGACGTGCAGCTGCTCGCCCGGACGCGCGTCGATGCGCGCAGGCGTGAAGCGCATGTTGTCTCCCACCTGGATCTCAATCGTGCGCGCGCCCGCCACTTGCGCGCCGGCATGAGGCGGCCAGGCAAGCGGCACGAGCGCCAGGAGCAGCAGGAAGCGCGTCATCGGTGGCCTCGCAATCTCGAGACTGGTTGAAGAAATGTGCCAGACCCTATTTTGCGCGCGCCCGCGCTACCGGTCCAGCGGGACGAGTTTCAGATCCTGCGACCTGGTTTCGCCCTCCGCCAGCGCCACGTGCACCGCGCTCGGACGCAGCTGCTCGAGGAACACCGGGTCGTACCACTGGCCCTGGTCGGCATCGTCGATAGGAGACGGTCACGAAGCCGGCCTTCGAGGCGTTCACGCGATAGCGGCCAGATGGAAGGTCGGGGATCGTGTAGCGGCCGTCAGCGTCGGTCAACGCCGAGGCGCCTTGCGCAAGTCCCGCCCCGCTCACGGTCACGTGGACGCGTTTCAGCGGGCGACTCGTATCGTAGTCCACCACGCGGCCTGCGATCGTCGCCGTCCCGGCCCGCTGGACAGCGGCACCACGAACAGGCTCGCCGGCAGAAAGCGGGAGGACGATGGGAATCCTTCTGGACACGGGCATGTCTCGCGGGCCGTGGCCATGTCCGGTCGCTTGCCTCGGCTCGCACGCGACCGGTAGAATCGCGGCTCTACGCGCGCCACTCCGAACTGGAGCTCATCATGAAACGCTCACTCGCGGCCTGGATCGTCGTCTTCGCGCTCGGCGGCCTCGTGTTCGCTGTCGGCGCGAGCGCCCCGCAATCGCCCGACGCGCGGGCGCTGCGCCTGCATCGCGATGCCATCGTCTTCGATACGCACGACGACACGATGAGCGAACCTCACGCGCCCGGCTGGAGATTCGATCGCCGGGGCACGGCGCCTTCGCGCGACCATCCCGATGGCACGTCGGTGGACCTGCCCCGCATGCGCGAAGGGGGCCTGGACGCCGCGTTCTTCTCCGTCTACATGGCGGGGACGGTGACGGGGCTGCCCGCGGTCGGCGCGGCCCGGCAGCAGTTCGACGCCCTCCACACCCTCGTCGAGACGCACCCGGCGGATCTGGCGCTATGCATGACGGCCGCCGAGGTGCGCGCCGCCCACAAGTCAGGGAAGATCGCGGTGCTCATCGGCGTCGAGGGCGGTCACATGATCAACAACGACCTGGCGGTGCTCGAGGACTTCGCCCGCCGGGGCGCTCGCTACCTGACGCTCACGCACATGGTCAACACGGATTGGGCGGACTCGTCTGGCGACACGCCCGCCCACAACGGCCTCACCCAGTTCGGCAGGCAGGTCGTCCACGAACTGAACCGCCTGGGCGTCATGGTTGACGTGTCGCACGTCTCGGACAAGACGTTCTGGGACGTGCTGGCGGTCAGCGAGTCACCGGTGATCGCGTCGCACTCGTCGTGCCGCGCGCTGTGCGGTCACCCGCGGAACATGACCGACGAGATGATCAAGGCGCTGGCGGCCAAGGGCGGCACGATTCAGATCAACTTCAACGACGGGTTCCTCGACCAGGAGCTGTACCTGAAGCAGAAGGCGCTCGAGCCGGCGCTGCAGCGCATGCGCCGCGAGGCCCAGGAGAAATACCCGGGGCCGGCGAACGAACAGCAGCGCGTCGCGGCGCTGCGGGCGGTGGACCTGAAGGCGCGGTCGGCCGGCACCACGTCGTGGGAGAAGATCATCGATCACATCGACCACGCGGTGAAGCTGGTGGGGTCGGAACACGTGGGCCTGGGCTCGGATTTCGACGGCGCGGACATGCCAACCGGCATGGAAGACTGCACGATGCTGCCCAAGATCACGGCGGCGCTGCTGGCGAAGGGCTACAAGGAGCAGGACGTCCGGAACATTCTCGGCGAGAATGTGCTGCGGTTGATGGAGGCCAACGAAAACGTCGCGAAGCGCCTGCGGACGAAGTGAAGCGTCAAGCCGTTTCGCTCACCGCAGCGGCGGCACGGTCGCGGGCGGATGGCGATGGCGCGTCGCCTGCTCGTAGGCATACGCCAGCTTGATGAGCGTCGGCTCGCTCCACGCACGGCCGAAGAACGTCATGCCCGCCGGCAGCACGCCCCTCGTGTACCCCATCGGCACGTTGATCGCCGGAAAGCCCGTCGTGGGTGAGTAGAACTGGCTGTTGTCGCCGTTCGGTGTGTTGAGATCGCCAATCAGCCGCGGCGGGTTGCTCCAGGTCGGATAGACGAACGCGTCGAGCCGCATCGTATCCATCGCCTTCACCACGGCCGCGCGCACCGCGTCGCGATACTCCGCGTCGGCGCGACAGGCCGGCGAGTCCGGCCCATCCGCCGGACCTTGTTGCGCGCTCTCGAGGCGCGCCTGGATCGAAGGATGGAACCGGCGCGACTTGATGATGTCCTCGAGCGTGTGCACCGGCACGCGGTCGCCCTGCGCGGCCAGGTAGCGGTTGATGTCGTACTTGAAGCCGCCGCACGATCCCCCGCCCGCCGCGCGCCGGACCTGTTCGACGAGCGCCGGATCGACGATCGTCGCGCCCGCCCGCCGCAGATCGTCCACGGCCGCGGCGAAGACATCGACAACTTCCGCGTCGGTCGTGTCGCGTTCGTACGCCTGGCGGAGGACGCCGATGCGCGCGCCCTTCAATCCGTCCCTGACGAGCGACGCGGCGTAGTTCGTCGCGACGTGCCCGCGACTCGCCGTCGTGACCGGATCGTCCGGATCCTCGCCCACAACCACCTGGAACACCGCCACCGCGTCCTCGACGGTCCTCGTGATCGGCCCCGCGACGTCGGCCAGCAGGTTCAGCGGCACCACCCCGCTGCGGCTGGTCAGCCCCATCGTCGACCGGATGCCGGCCAGGCTCTGGTGCGATGACGGTCCGCGGATCGAATTGCCGGTGTCGCTGCCCAGGCCGACGGCCCCGAAGTTGGCGGCGACGGCGGCCGCGGTGCCGCCACTCGACCCCGCGGTCACCCGATCGAGCGCGTACGGGTTCTTCGTGTAGCCGGGCAGGATCGAGTTGACCGTCTCGTACGGGCTGAACGCGAACTCGGCCATGTTCGACTTGGCGAGCACGATCGCGCCCGCCTCCTTGATGCGCCTGACCTCGAACGCATCCTTGTTCGACACGAAGCCCTTGAGCGACAGCGACCCCGCCGCGCTCTGCAGGCCGATGGTCTCGAAGTTGTCCTTCACGATCGCCGGCACGCAGTGCAACGGCCCGGTCGGTCCTCCCTGCTTGTAGCGGCGATCGAGATCGTCCGCCACCTTCAGGGCATCCGGGTTGACGACGACGATGGCGTTCAAGGCCGGGCCGTTCTTGTCGTAGGCCTCGATGCGCCGCAGATAGTTCTCGACGAGGGCGCGGCAGGTCAGCTGGCCCGCCTTCATCGCCGCGTGAATCTGGGCGATGGTCGCTTCTTCAATCCGGAACGGTGCCGGCGCGGGAACCTGTGGCGCCTGGATCGCGGCAGTGCCCGTGAGATGAGCGAGAGCCAGCAGTGCAACGAGCGCCGAGAAGCAAACGCGCAGTTTGAGTCTCATAGCAGACCAACGACCAACGACCCAGACCAACAACCAACAACCAACAACCAACGACTAACGAGTAACGACGACCCTATCGCGCCCACGCGTACGCGTCCACGCGCGGATCCGCGCCGGCGCTGAGGATGCCGCGTTTCACGTCCACCATGATGACCGCGTTCGAACCGAGCGACCACCCGTTGGCGACGTGCAGCGTGTGGCCTTTCGCCGTGAGCGCCTTCTGGACCGCGTCCGGGATGCGCGCTTCCACCGAGAGGTCGCCCGGGTACATCGTGTGCGGGAACGGCGAAGCCGGGAAACTACGCGTCGACCAGCGTGGCGCCTCGATCGCCTGCTGCACGTTCATGCCGAAATCCAGGATGTTGACGAGCGTCTGGATCGTCCGCATCACCTGGTCGTCGCCGCCCGGGCTGCCGAGGATCATGTAGGGCTGGCCGTCTTTCATGACCAGCGTGCTCTGCAGCGTGCTTCGCGGACGCTTCCCCGGTGCGAGTGCGTTCGCCTCGCCCGGCACCAGCGAATAGTAATCGCCGCGGCAATTGAAGATGAACCCGAGATCGCCCATGACGACGCCCGTGCCCCACGAACTGTGCAGACTGGGTTCGAAGCTCACCATGTTGCGGTCCTTGTCCACGACCGCGATATAGCTCGTGTCGCCGGTGTGATCGGCGTTGCCCTCGGTCGTCACCTGCACGGGCCGGTCGAAACCAAATGCCGCCCGATCGATCGACTCCGTCTTCTTCATGAACTTCGACGGATCGCCCGGTCGCAGATCGAGCGACGCCTTGTCCGGATCGATGAGCGCGCGCCGCTCGGCCGCGTACTCCTTCGAGAGCAGGCCGTCGTAGGGGATCTTGATGAAGTCCATGTCGCCCAGGTATTTCTCGCGATCGCCGAAGGCGAGCTTCACCGCCTCGGCGCTGGTGTGCACGTAAGCCGCGGAGTTGAGCCCGAGCTTCTTCAGGTCGTAGCCTTCGAGCAGGTTCAGCGCGATGAGCTCGGCCGGCCCCTGGCTTGCCGACGGGTTCTTGTAGATGTCGTAGCCGCGGTAGTTGATCGAGACGGGCGTTTCGACTTCCACGGTATAGCTGGCGAAGTCCTCGTACCGGAACAGGCCGCCGTTCTGTTCCGAGAACGCCGCCATCGCTTTCGCGATGTCGCCCTTGTAGAAGCGATCGCGCGCGGCGCGCAGCGCCTCGTGCCGCCCCTTGCCGGCCGCGGCCTTCTCGGCCTCCACGAGCTTGCGCAGCGTGCGGCCCGCATCCGGGTTGGTGAAGATGTCGCCCGGTTGCGGCGGCTTGCCGTCGCGCCAGTACAACTTCATGCTGCTCGGATATTTCTGCAGCTTGCGCGTGGTCGCAATCGATCGCGCCAGGCTGTCCGGGAGCGGGAATCCCTGCTCCGCCATCTCGATCGCCGGCTGCAGCACCTGCGCGAAGGTCATCGTCCCCCAGCGATCGAGCAGCGTGAACCACGCATCGACAACCCCCGGCACCGTGCCCGCGAGCAGGCTGTCGTTCACCGGCAGCTTGCCGCCGTTGTTCTTGTTGTACCAGTCGATCGTCGCCAGGCGCGGCGCCGTCCCCTCGGCGTTGATCGAGAAGACCTTCTTCGCCTTCGCGTCCCAGACGAGCAGCACGGCGTCGCTGCCGTAGCCGTTCAGCGACGGATCGACCAGCGCCAGGACGGCCTGGCCCGCGACCGCGGCGTCGAACGCGTTGCCGCCCGCCTCGAGAATCCGCACGGCGGCCTCGGTTGCCTGCGGCTTCATCGACGTGGCGGCGTACTGCCGTCCGGTGATCACAGGCCTCATCGTCCGGATGGACGTGGCCGGGGTTTCCTGCTCGTCCTGGGCTACGACCGGCGCGGCGATCGCGCAGACGAGAATCGTACCGGCGAGGGCCATCAGTGTTCTGCGCATCGCAACTCCCCTTCGAAAGGCTCCGGGCTCCGGGCCAGACTTCGGACACCGGACCCCGGACTCCGGACTCCTGAACGGCCGATGATCCGCCGCGGCGCTACGCCGTGTCAACGTGAGTCGGCCTGCCCTGCTGGAACCTGCGGCTCGAGCCCGGAGCCTTGCGGCCCGAAGCCACCATCGTCCGCCGAAGCCCGGAGCCTGGAGCCCGAAGCCTGACAAGGCGGATCCGACCAACCATGACGCCATGCAGGCGTTTCAGCGCACGCGCGGGGTCGGTGGGTCAGGCGTTCGCCATCTGCTTGACCCCGGGCGCCTCCTTGACCATCCGCGTCACCTGCGCGCTCTCCTCGGGCGTTCGCACGGTGCGCAGCACCGCAACCGTTTCGATGTGCGCCGTGTGCGGAAACATATCGACGGGCTGAACGATCTGAAGGGCGTATCCAGCGGCGGACGCCTGCCGGAGATCGGCGGCGAGTGCCTCGGGATTGCAGGATACGTAGATGATGCGCGGCGGCCGGAGCGACGCGCAGATCCAGTTGAGGACGCCGGGCGGACATCCCACCCTGGGTGGATCGAGGATGACGAGATCGGGCGTGGACGCGGCGCGGCGTCCACCGGTGCCGGCGAAATCCTCGGCCCGCGCGCGCACGAACCGGCACGCGGCCTCGGCGATCCGGTTGAAGCGCCGGCTCGCCTCGCCGTCCTCGACCGCCTCGCGATTCTCCTCCACCGCCGTGACGCGGGCACCGCGCGTGGCGAGCGGCAGCGCAAACAGCCCGGCGCCCGCGTACAGATCGAGAACCGTGTCCGGCTCGCCGGCCTGCTCCAGCACGCACTCCACCATGGCCGCGGCCGCGCGCACGTTGGTCTGAAAGAAGGCCGTCGGCGAGATCAGGAACGACACGCCGGCGATGGTCTCGCGCACGCGGTCGCGCCCGTGCAGCCGCCGCGTCTCGGTGCCGAACAGGTACGGCCCGGGCCGATCGTTGACGTTGAGGTGCAGGCCGTCCGGAACGCCGGGCGATTGGACGAGGGCGCGGACCGCGGGACGAAGGCTCTTCTCATTGCGCGTCACGACCAGCGTCGCCAGCGTTTCCCGCGGCGTCTCGGTCGCGCGCACGACGATGTGCCGCGCGACGCCGCGGTGGCCGTCCGGCGTGGCCCCGCCGACTCGCGCCCGCACGAGCGCGTCGCGCACCGCAAACGCCACGCGGTTGGCCTGCTCCGCGTGCACCGGACACGCGTCCACCTCGATGACCGCCTGCGATCGCCGGCGGTAATGCCCGAGCACGAGACCGCCCGCGCGTGAGCCGGCTGCAAGGACGAAATGCGCCTTGTTGCGGAAGCCCCACGGCGTGGTGTCGCCCTCATGGCCGGTCAGCGTCGGCTGCACCTGCGGGGCGGCGCGTCCGAGTGCCTGGTTCAACAGCGCCTGCAGCAGCTGCTCCTTCAATCGCCGCTGCTCGTTCGACGCGATGTGCTGCCACGTGCACCCGCCGCACGGGCCGAAGGACGGGCAGCCCGGCGTCACCCGATGCGGCGACGGCCGGACGACGCGCGTGATGTCTCCGAGGGTCGTGCGGCCGCCATGCGCCTCGATCCGCAGCTCGACCCGCTCGCCGGGAATCGCGTAGTCGATGAGCAGCCGCCGGCCGTCCACCGTGGCGTACCCCGCGCCGTCGGCGGACGGATCGATGCCCTCGACATCGACGACGAGGATCTGCTCGGAGCGCGTCATACGGGAATCATAAGCCACCGACCCCATGCGTTCCCGGCTGAACTGCAGGATGGCGCTCTTCTTGCTCTTCTTCCGGCCTCTATGCGCCCGACGGCCACAACCACCACATCCCAGCCGATCTTCACGGACGTGCGGGCCCTGCTGTTCGACCTCGACGGCGTCCTGACGCGGACCGCCACGTTGCACGCGGCGGCGTGGAAACGGCTCTTCGACGAGTACCTGGCCGCCAACGCGCAGCGCACCGGCGCCTCGTTCGTGCCATTCGACGTGGTGGCCGACTACCGTCGCTACGTGGACGGCAAGCCGCGCTACGACGGCGTCCAGAGCTTCCTCGCCGCGCGCAGCATCTCGCTGCCGTGGGGATCGGCCGCCGATCCGCCGGATCACGAAACGATCGCCGGCCTCGGCAATCGAAAAGACCGGTACTTCGAGCAGGCGTTGGGCGAACACGGCGTCGAGACGTTTCCGGAAGCGGTGTCGCTGGTGCGCGACGCGCGGGCGCGTGGACTGAAGACCGCGGTCGTCTCGTCGAGCAAGAACTGCGGCGCGATCCTCAGATTGGCCGGCATCCTCGATTTGTTCGATGCGCATGTCGACGGCATGGAAGCCGAGCGCCTGCACCTGCCGGGCAAACCCGCGCCCGACACGTTCCTCGAGGCCGCCCGTCGCCTGCAGGTCGCGCCGGATTGCGCGGTCGTCTTCGAGGACGCGATTTCAGGCGTCGAAGCCGGCAAGCGCGGCGGCTTCAAGGTGGTCGGCGTGGACGAATCGGGGCAGGCCGAGGCGCTGCGCGAGCACGGCGCGGACCTGGTGGTCTCGCACCTCGGGGAATTCTCGCGGTACCTGTCTGGCTTCGGTGCCGAGCGAAGCCAGGCCGGCGCGGCAGCGCCCGGCGTGCTCGTCCGCCCACCGTCCGCGCCCTGGGCCGTCACGCCCACGCAGGACGAGGCGTGGGCACTCGAGGACCGTGGCTTCGTGCTGGCGCGGGAGCACGAGATCGAATCGCTGTTCGCCGTCGGCAACGGCGCGCTCGGCATTCGCGGCTCAGTGGCCGAGGGCACGTCACTGTCTGACCCGGCGACGTTCGTCGCCGGCGTGTTCGATATCGAGCCGAGCTGGAACACGATTCCCGGGTTGATGGTGCTCGCCGACTGGACCGACCTGCGCGTCCTGGTGGACGGCCGCGCGCTGTCGCTCGAATCCGGCGGCACGCTCGAGCACCGGCGGCTGCTCGATCTCGAACACGGCGTGCTGTGGCGCGAATGGCTGCACCGCGACGAGGCGGGACGCGTGACCCGCCTGCAGTTCCTGCGCCTGGCGTCGCTGGCCGATCGCGCGCTCGCCGTCCAGGGCGCCACCATCATGGCCGAGAACTACACCGGGCATGTGCGCGTGGAAAGCCATATCGGGCTCTCGCCGGTGCGTCGCAAACGCTGGGGCGCCGCGCCCGCGCACCAGGCGCCGTCGTTGCGACTGGTACACGCGCCCTCGGTCGCCGAGCCCTGGTCGGTGTTCGTCCAGATGGCCACGACGGGAAGGTCCGTCGCGTTCGCAACGGCAGCCGTCGCGACGTGCCAGGACGAGCAGCATCGACAGCCGGCCACCGAGGCCCACGCGGATGCCCTGATCGAGGCCTGGGACTGGGACGCGCGGGTCGGCGACCACATGCGCCTCGACCGCTTCCTGACGGTGGATCGCGGCAGCGGCGCCGCCGGCCAGCCCGCGACGGCGGCGCGCCGCCTGGCAGTCGCCGTCCGGCGGGACGCAGGCGACATCGTCAAGGCGCACACGGCGGCGTGGGCGGAACGGTGGCAGTCGGCGGACGTTTGCGTCGGCGGCGACGAGGAGGCGCAGCGCGCGCTGCGCTTCGCGATCTACCACCTCGTGAGCGCCGCGAACCCCGACGACCCGCGCGTGTCGATCGGCGCGCGCGCGCTGACCGGCGAGGGGTATCGCGGCCACGTGTTCTGGGACACGGAGATCTACGCCCTGCCCTTCTACGTCTACACCGACCCGGCGGCCGCGCGCAGCCTGCTCGAGTACCGCTACCACACGCTGCCGGGCGCGAGGCGCAAGGCGCAGGCGCACGGCTACCGCGGTGCGCTCTATGCGTGGGAATCGACCGACACGGGCGACGAGATGACCCCGACGGTGGCCATCGCGCCGGGCGGCGAGGTGGTGCGGATCCTGACCGGCGACGAGGAGCATCACATCAGCGCGGATATCGCCTACGCCGTCTGGCAGTACTGGCTCGTGACCGGCGACGACCGCTTCTTCGTGGAGTACGGCGCCGAGATCATCGTCGACACCGCGCGGTTCTGGGCGAGCCGGGGCACGATCGAGGCCGACGGCTTGTTTCACATCCGTCGCGTGATCGGACCCGACGAGTACCACGAGACGATCGACGACAACGCCTACACGAACGTCATGGCGCAGTGGAACCTGACGCGCGCCGCCGAGACGGCGCGCCTCCTCGCCGACCGCTGGCCGCAGGCCTGGCAGGCGCTCGTCGCGCGGCTGGGGATCGAACCGGACGAGCCGGGCCGGTGGCAGGAGATCGCCGCCGTGATGAAGACCGGCTTCGACCGGCGCTCCAGCCTGTTCGAGCAGTTCGAGGGGTACTTCCGCCTGGAGGACATCTCGCTGTCGAGCTACGAGCCGCGCAACGCGCCGATGGACATCATCCTGCAGCGCGAGCGGCTGCAGAAGTCGAAGGTGGTGAAGCAGGCCGACGTGGTGGCGCTGACTGCATTGCTGTGGGACGAGTTCCCGCGCCACGTGCACGAGGCGAACTTCCGCTACTACGAGCCGCGGACCGCCCACGGCAGCTCGCTCAGCCCGGCGCTGCACGCGCTGGTCGCCGCGCGCCTGTGCGACGACGTCCTGTTCGACAGACTGTTCCGGCAGGCGTCCGAGATCGACCTCGCGAACAACATGGGCAATGCGTCCGGCGGCGTGCACATCGCGGCGCTGGGCGGTTTGTGGCAGGCCGCCGTCCTCGGCATCGGCGGGCTGCGGCCGCGCAACGACGGCGTGATCCTCGATCCGCACCTGCCGCGCACGTGGAGCAGCCTGCGCTTCCCGGTGCAATGGCGCGGACGGCATCTGACCGTGGAGCTCGATCGCGTGACGCGGAGCGTCGAAGTCGGCGTGGCCGGCGCGGAACCGATGGTCGTGGCGCTCGAGGGCGGGCGCGAGTTGCGCGCGACGCCGGGCGGCCGGTGGAAAGCCCGCCACGAGCAGAGCGGTTGGGGGGACTGGGAACAAGTTTAGTCCGGAGTCCGGAGTCCGAAGTCCGGAGTCCGAACTTGCGGGAGGGCACGATGCACAACGAAGCTGCTGCGACAATACCGCCGCCGGCCGAGGTGCGCGCTTCCACGCTCGTCGTGCCCCTGGACGGTTCGCCGGAGGCGGCGGCCGCGCTGCCGGTGGCCAGGGCCCTGGCCGCGGCGGAGGGCGCGACCCTGCATCTGCTGCATGTCAGCAGCGAACGGCTGTCGGCGCGCAGCATGGCGCAGCGCCTTCACCTGACACGGGACCAGCTCGACGGCACGGTGCTGGATCAGCGGACCGGCCAGCCGGCCGCGGAAATCGTGCACCAGGCCCGCGATCTCGACAGCCGGCTGATCGTGATGTCCTCGCGCGGCGTGCAGGGGGCGGGGCGGGGCGCCCTGGGATCGGTGACGCGCGACGTGCTGCGCGCGACGCCCTGCCCGATCGTCATCGTGCCGCCCGAGCAGGCGTTCGACTCGTGGTCGATCCACCAGATCCTGCTGCCGCACGACGGCATCCCGACGACCGCCGCGGCGATTGCGCGCGCGTCGGATCTCGCCGAGAAGGCGCACGCGGAACTGGCGGTGCTGCACATCGCCTCGACCGGCGCGCCGCCGCCCGGCGAGCCGGGCGCGCTGATGGCGCCGCGCTATCTCGATCAACCGCAGCACGAGTGGCCGGTGTGGGCGCGCGAGTTCATGGACCGCTTCGTGGCGCTGGGCGTTCCGCCGCCGGCGCTGCGCATGCGACTGTTCTTCGCCTGCGGCGAGCCGGCCGACGTCATCGTCGAGTTCGCCGCCGAACATCACACGGACCTGATCGTCATCGCATGGGTGGCGGGCTGGGAGCCGGAGCAGCGGACGACGATGCGGAAGGTGATCGACCAGGCGCCCGGACCGCTGCTGATCTTCCCGTTCGAGGAGCCGCAGGCGGGGATGATGTTCTGATCAGTCGGCAGTACACCCGGACGCGATGGACTGTTGACTGTCAACGGTCAACGGTCAACTGTCGACTGTCAACTGTCGACTGCCCCTGTCTCACTCGTAGTGCAGCGCTTCGACCGGGTCGAGCCTGGCGGCCTTCAGCGCCGGGTAGACGCCGAACACCAGCCCGACCGACACCGAGACGAGGAAGGCGAGGAGGACCGAGCTGGCGGTCACGATCGTGGACCAGCCGGCGAAGAACGCGATCAGCCGCGACATCGCAAATCCGAACAGGAGGCCGATCGCGCCGCCGACAAACGAGATCATGATCGTTTCGAGCAGGAACTGCCGGACGATGTCCCATTGGCGGGCGCCGACGGCGCGGCGCACGCCGATCTCGCGCGTGCGCTCGAGGACCGACGCCAGCATGATGTTCATGATGCCGATCCCGCCGACGAGCAGCGAGATCGACGCAAGCGCCACCATCACCATCTCGAACACGCGCTGCGTGCGCTTCTGCTGCTCGAGCAGTTCGGCGGGCACCACCAGCGAGAAATCGTCGGCGCCGCGGTGGCTCGCGTTCAGCAGGCCGCGCACCAGTTCCGCGGTCGCCAGGCTGTCGGTCGACGGCGACATCTGCAGGTAGATGCCGTCGATCTCGTCCTTCAGGTAGCTGTACGAATCTTCGAGCCGCAGCAGCGCCGCGCAGATGGGCACGTAGATCATGTTGTTGCGGTCCTGGCTGGACAGCCCCGCCACCGCA
This sequence comes from Acidobacteriota bacterium, assembly GCA_003170135.1. Taxonomy (GTDB): domain Bacteria; phylum Acidobacteriota; class Vicinamibacteria; order Vicinamibacterales; family Fen-181; genus Fen-181. The sequence continues at coordinate 5,492 of PMZR01000053.1, read as the reverse complement.
CCCTCGACGCTCAGCTGCGGCGCCAGCTCGCCAATCACCCGGAACCACTGCTCGTTGACCTTCACCATCCGGTCGATCGGGTCCGCCGTCCCGAACAGGTTGCTGCGCGCCGCCGTGCCCAGCACGCACACCGCCGCCGCCTCGTCGTTCTCCTCGCTGTCGAAGAAGCGGCCGCGCACGATCCGCAGCGCGGCGATCGAGCGGTAGCCCGGCTCGATGCCGTACACCACGGGCATCTCGCGCTGGGGCTTCGGCAGGATCTTCGTGGGCGTGGCGCGCTTGCGCGGCGTCGCCGCCACGATGCCGCCCACGTTCGCCTTCAGCGCGCGGAACTCCTCGAGGGTCAGGCCCTGCGAGAGCTTGCGGATCTTCGTCAGCGCCTGCGAATTCGCCGATTCCTTCGCCTCGACAATCAGGTTGTGAACGCCCAGGTTCTCGATGAACGCCATGACCTGCTGCTCGGCGCCCGCCCCGATCGACATCATCGAGACAACGGCTGCCACGCCGAAGATGATGCCGAGCATCGTCAGCAGCGAGCGCAGCTTGTGCGCGAGCAGGTTCTGCATTCCCTGGCGGAAGTCGAGCAGAAGACCCGTCGCCCGGACCGGCGTCGGAACAGGCGGCACGGGCGGGGACACCGGTATTGTGTCCGTCATTGCGTGATCCCTATGCGCATCACCCCGCCGCCGCCTCCGCCCGCGGGCGTGGCAGGCGAGGCTTTGCCCGGAGCGCCCTGCTCCGGATTCACCAGCGCCACTTCGGTTCCCTCGGTGAGACCCTCGATGACCGCGCGGCTCGCGGTGCGGTAGCGCACTTTCACCTCGTGCAGCGCGAGGTGATCGCCTTCCTTCACGTAGACGACGGGGCGGCCCTCCTTCTCGAAGACCGCCTGGCGCGGGATGGACAGCACGTTCTTCAGCTGCTGGCCGATGATGTCCACCTGCGCGCTCATGCCCGGCCGCAGCCGCGGATCCACGCGATCGAGCTGGAACGTGCCGTCGAACTGGCGCTTGGAATCGCTGTCGAAGAAGAACCGGCGCGACGTGAGGGCCCCGATCGTCTTGAGCTTGCCGCTCAGACGTTCATGCGGCAACGCGTCGGCGCGTACGCGGACGCCCTGCCCCGCCTGCAGGGTGGCGCGATCGGCTTCGTTGACTTTTCCCTGCACCTCGAGGCCGGAAATGTCGATGACGTCGGCGAGGGTACGGCCGGGGTTCACCATGTCGCCGCTGCGGTAGTCCGGCAGCATCATCCCCGAGTAGTAGAACCCGCCGGAGGCGTCCCCGTTCTGGCGCGCCACCACGAGGCCGTCGATCGGCGAACGCATCTTCATGCTCTCGATGTTCTTCTGCGCCACGGCCATCGAGAGCATCGCCTTGTTGCGCCGCTCGTCGAGGCCCGCGAGCGAGGCCCTGTTGCTGGCCGCGTGGGAGGTGACGTCCTCGTCGAGCTGGGCGAGAAAGCGCCGGGCTTCTCCGAGCGCGATCACGTTCTTCTGCGCGTCGATCGTCCCGAGCAGCTCGTTGCCCTTGACGTCGAGTTCGGCCCGGCGCACGGCGAAGCGCGCCTGCAGCAGCGCCACCTCGTCCTGCCCCTGCTGCACGGCGGCGTCGGCTTTGAGCTTCGCAATCTCCTGGTCGGCCTGCATCAATTCGAACTTGTTCTGTTCCAGGTTGTATTCCTGTTCGGTCGGGTCGAACTCGCAGACGAGATCGCCGGTCTTGACGGCGCTGCCGGTCGGCTGCAGGAGGACGAGTTGCAGCGTGCCACCCACCGGCGGCGCCACCAGCGTGGCGGTCTTCAGCGTGCGCACTTCGCCGGTGATGGCGACATCGAGGCTGAGGTCGCCGCGCGTCACGCGAGAGGTGGGCAGGCTTCGATCCGACGCGTGCAGGCGCTTGAAGGCGAAGGCCGCGCCCGCGGCGGCGACCGCGACGACCAGCCCCACGATCACCCAGCGTTTCATTTGCGCCCCGCTTCCGGCGCCGCCGGCGCCGCGGTCGGATCCTTCAGCGCCACGCGCTCGCCCGGCTTCACGCCCCGCGTGACGGCCACGCGTTCGTCGTTGCGGCGTGACACCTCCACCACCCGCATCTCGAACCCGCCGCCGGCGACCACGTAGACGACGCTGCGGCCGTCCCTGGTGAACACGGCGCCCGCCGGCACGAGCGTCGTGTGCGGCACGCGATCGACCACCACGCGCAGCGAGGCGCTCATGCCCGGCCGCAGGCTCGGATCGCTGCGGTCGAGGGCGACGACGACGTCGAAATTGCGCACCGGCGGCCAGCTGCCGATGTCGGCCCGCGCCAGGGCGCCAATTTCCTTGATCGTCCCGGTCAATTCCTTGTCGGGCAGCGCATCGATCCGCACCATCACCGACTGCCCCGTCTGCAGGCGGCCGCGGTCGGCCTCGTCCACGTGTGCTTCGGTGACGACGCTGGCCATGCTCGGCAGCTCGGCGATCGCCGCGCCGGGCCATGGTCGGTCCCCTTCACGGAAATCGGGCGCGGTGGACATACCGCTCGACGCGCTGTAGTTCTGCATCAGCGTGACCATGCCGTCGGCCGGGGCGGTGAGCGTCATCGACGCCAGGTTGCGCTCCGCCTGCCGCACTTCCGCGAGCGCCTTGTCGCGCTTCTGCTTCAGGCTCTCCAGGTCCGCCGCGTTCCCGTCCTTGCCCGAGCTCACCTTCTCGTCGGTCGCCCGCAGCCTGTGCTGCGCGTCGCTCAAGGCGAGCTTCTTCTCCTGCGCCTCGACGGGCGACAGGAGATCGGCCGCCGTCGTGTCGAGCCGGGCGCGCTCCACGTCGTTCCTGGCGCGGGTCTGCTCGGTGACGTTCTGCTCCTCCTGCATCCGTGCCTGGGCGTGCGCCCGGTCGATGTCGGACGCGGCGCGCTTGAGCTCGGATTGCTTCTCCTCGAGCGTGCGCTGCAGCGTCGTCGTGTCGAACTGCACGACGGGCTCGCCGCGCTTGACGGTCGATCCCGCGCGGGCCAGTTTCACGATCCGCAGGTCGCCCGTGCCGATGACGGGCGCGTTCAGCACGATCGACTTCACCGGCTTGATGTCGCCGCGCAGCGCCAGCGTGTCGAGGAAATCGCCCGCGGTGACGTCGGCCACGGGAATGCCAGACGAAGAAGCCGGGCGGGTCCACCACCAGGCAACGGCGGCGACCAGGCATACGACCACCGCGAGCGCGCCCGAAAGGCGCCACGTGAGCCACGGCCGGACGAGCCTGTTTCTCCCGGTCACAGCGTGGGTCCTTTCGTCGTGTTCGTTCCTGTCATCCTGTGGGACAGGACTTCAGTCCTGTTACACGCCGCCGCGCCGCACGACCGCCCCGACGTCGAGGCCGGACGCCACCGCCACCTCGCGTTCGCTGCGGGCGCGGACGGTGATGGCCCGCTCGACGTAGCCGGATCCGTTCTGCACGAACACCGATGCCTTGCCGTCGCGGATGGCGACGGCGTCGCGCGGCACCACCACCGCGTCGGCGACACGATCGATCTCGACGTCCGCGGACGCCGACAGATCGGGCATCAGCACCGGATCGCGCCCGGCGACGGAAAAAACGGCGACGAACGTGCGCACCCGGTCCGTCATGTCGCTGACCGAGCCGATCGGCGCCAGCTGCACCAACTCGCCCTTGAACAACTTGGACGGGTAGGCATCGAGGCGAATCTCGGCGGTCTGCCCGAGGCGCAGGTACGGCACGTCGGCCTGGTTCACGCGGGCACGCACCTCCATCGATGACGCGTCGACGACGTCGATCATCGGCATGCCCGGCCGCACCTGCTCGCCTTCCTGCACTTCGCCCATCTGGCCGCCCTTGTACACCTGCTTGGGCACGACCAGGCCATCGAGCGGTGACAGGACGCGCATCTTTGTCGAGTTATCCTCGGCCTTGAGCATCGCCGAATTCGCCCGATCCCGCTGGATCTCGAGAATGCGCAATTCCGCCGCGGCCGCGCGTCGTTTCAGGTCGAACGTCTGGCGCAACTGCGCCAGGCGCGCCTGCGCCTCCTCGAACGTCTGCTGGTTCTTCTCCGCTTCGATCGGCGACTGGAATTCCTTCTTGAGCAGTTCGAGCCTGGCCTTCTCGAGCGCGTTCTCCGCCTGGCTCAATTCGCTCTCGTCGCCGGCCCGCGCCGTCCGCTGGTCGGCCTGCTTCTTCTTGATCTGCGCCAGCAGATCGAGATACTCGCCCCGCCGGTCGAACGCATTCTTGATTTGCGCCTGGCGGTCGAACTCGACCAGCAGATCGCCCTGCCGGACGCTGGCCCCCGACGCGACCAGCCTGGTGACAATCAGCATGCTCATGGTGGCGCCGGCCAGCCGCGGGGCCGTGACCGCAAACGATCGCGAGGCCGCGACGAGGCCGGACACGCGAATCGTGTGCACGAAGGGCCGCCGCTCCGCGCGGGCCGTGACGTCGACAATGGGCGTGGAGTTGGTGTCGGCCGGCTGGCGGGAGCCGCACGCCGGTAAGACCGACAGAAAGGTAAGAAGGACCAGAAAGACCGCGGTAGACGCACCGCCGGGACCGCGCGGCCAGAAGCCCGCCCGCAGGATCGTCACCATGCCCCTCCGCTCCTATTTGACGTCGGAGCGTTCAAAACGGTCGCGCCGGCAGCGAGGATAATTACACAAGGGCGTGTCCGAAGCCAGACCTTGGGCGTTTGGCCACTCTCCACTACCCGCATCCCCATCTCCTGTCATTCACGCGAACAGGCCGTCTACACCACCTGTCTCCTGTCCGCCGCGGCAAGATCCGCCACCTTCGCGCCGCCAATCGAGTGCAGGAACTGCGGAACGAGGAAGGCCTGCTCGTCTCATGCTCCAAACCGGTCGCTGTTCCAGGCTCTTTTCGCAGCCCAGCGCGGCGGCACGTCCGTTGCCAGGACGATGGTAGACTGAGATGCATCATGGCAAGTCGAGGCGCGCACGCGGTCCGGGAAACGGCTCCCAGCTATGGCGCGGAGACCGAGTCGGAGCGCCAATCAGCGGATGCGGTGTGGACGTCGTTCACGGCTCTCGACCGCAAATCTCAGCTAGTCTTGCTCCAGCGCCTCGTTCACGATCGTCGACTGCGGCGCCAGCTGCTCGGTCTCCTCACGGTCGAGCAGGAGGTTCTGACCAAGGCCGACCTGAACGCCATCGAGCGGGGGCGCCGCGCAATGGCGCAAGGCGACTACGTCACGCTCGACGAGTTGTGCCGTGAGGTGGACGGTCCACGTCGCGTCGCCCGCCGCAAGAGCGCTCGCGCGCGCGCCCGCCGCTGACCGCAGGCGCATCGAGGCCGCCCTCATCGCAATGGAATCAGATCCGTTCGCCGGAGACATACGACGCCTGCGTGCGATACGTGAGTGGCGCCGTCGCGTGGGCGACTGGCGCATCTTCTTCACTCCGGACGCTGCCACCCGCACGGTTCTCGTGCACGCCATTCGGCACCGGACGTCGACGACCTACTAACACTACTTTGTCAGGTTCAG
>PMZR01000056.1 GCA_003170135.1 Acidobacteriota bacterium | reverse complement strand
GCTGGAGAACATCGTCCGGCACACGGAAATGGGCGAAGCCGTGATGCCGGCCTCGCTGGCGGGATCGAAGGAGGTCGTCTTCACGATCGTGTCGATGACGCTCTCGCTGACCGCCGTCTTCATCCCGGTGCTCTTCATGGGCGGGCTGATCGGCCGACTGCTGCACGAGTTCGCCGTCACGATCAGCGTCGCCATCCTCGTGTCCGGGTTCGTGTCGATCAGCCTGACGCCGATGTTGTGCAGTCGCGTCCTCAAGAGGACGGGCGAGGTGCGGCACAACCGGGTCTACCGATCGTCCGAACGCGTGTTCGACGCCGCGCTCCGCGTGTACTCGTGGTCGCTGCGGCAGTGCCTCACGCATCGCGCCACCACGTTCGTCGTGTCGCTCGTGCTGCTCGTGGTCACGGTGCGGCTGTTCGTGATCATCCCGAAGGGGTTCCTGCCCAACGAGGACACGGGCCGGATCAGCGTTCAGGTCGAAGCGATCCAGGGACTCGGCTACGACGAGATGGTGCGCCACCAGAAGCAGGTGACGGCGATCCTCGAGAAGGACCCGAACATCGCCGGCTTCACGTCCAGCGTGGGCGGAATGGCGGGCACCAACGGCGGCCGGGTGAACATCGACCTGAAGCCCCGCGCCGACCGCGCGCGGACGGCCGACGAAGTGATCGAGGAGCTGCGCCCGAAAGTGGCGCGCGTGCCCGGCGTCCGGGTCTACCTGACGAACCCGCCGCCGATCAACATCGGCGGCATGCGGACCCGCAGCCTGTACCAGTTCACGCTGCAGGACACCGACACGACCGAGCTCTATCGGTACGCGCCGTTGCTCGAAGAGAAGATCCGGCAGATCCCGGGCCTCGAGGACGTCAGCAGCGATCTGCAGATCAAGAACCCGCAGGTGAGCGTCGACCTCGATCGCGACCGGATCGCCGCGCTCGGCCTCACGGTGGACGACGTCGAAACGACCCTCTACAACGCCTACGGCACCCGCCAGGTCTCCACCATCTTCGCGCCCAACAACGAATACCAGGTCATCCTCGGCGTGATGCCCGCCTACGCCCGCGATCCGAACGCGTTGTCGATGCTCCAGATGCGCACCGGCGGCGGGACGCTGGTACCCCTCAACACGCTCGCCCGCGTCACGACCGGTGTGGGCCCGCTGACGGTGAACCACGTCGGGCAGCTGCCGTCGGTGACGATCTCGTTCAACCTGAAGCCTGGCATGGCCCTGGGCGATGCCGTCACGGCCGTCGCGCAGGCCGCCAGCGATCTGCCGGCCACGATCGCCACGACCTTCCAGGGCGCCGCCCAGGCCTTCGCGGACGCGATGCAGGGCCTGGGCCTGGTCCTCGTCCTCGCCATCGTGGTCATCTACATCGTGCTGGGCATCCTGTACGAGAGCTTCTTCCACCCGCTGACGATTCTCTCGGGGCTGCCCTCGGCGGGTCTCGGCGCGCTGGCCACGCTGCTGCTCTTCCACATCGACCTCAACCTCTACGCGTTCGTGGGCGTCATCATGCTGGTGGGCCTGGTGAAGAAGAACGGCATCATGATNNCGCCCGATCATGATGACGACGATGGCCGCGCTGGTGGGAACGGCGCCAATCGCCCTCGGCCTGGGCGCGGGCGCGGAGTCACGGCGACCGCTGGGCCTGGCCGTGGTGGGCGGGCTGGTCGTCTCGCAGCTGCTGACGCTGTATGTGACGCCCGTGTACTACGTCTACCTGGAAGCGTTGCGTCGTCGCATGGGAGGCCGCGACGCCACGACGGAACCCGCCGCCGCGGCGTCGGTCGGCGTGTAGATCAGAACTCGAAGTTCAGCACCACGTCCTTCGTGTTCTTGTTGAACGTGTCCGGTTTGAGCGTGGCCGTGAGCGTGCCGTGCACGGCCGCGGCCGGCCCGATCGCGGTGAGCTTCAAGGTCAGGCTTCCGACCGTGGGCGGGATCTGCCGGTTGCCTCCGAAAGACGGCTTCTTCGACGCGCTGGCGGTCCAGCTATTGGCTTCTTTGTCGTGCTTGTCGCGGGCCATCTGCGAGCCACTCGCCAGGTCCCCGAGCGTGTAGATCGTGCCGACCCTGGGGTCGCCCTCGAACGTGAGGGTCCCGCCGAAGTCGTAGGGCAGGCTGCTCGAGCCGCCGACGACCAGGAACCAGCCGGTCAAGTGTTGCAGCTCTGCGCGGCAGGCGAAGGTCTGCTCGAGGCCGCCGGTCATCCTGACCGTGCACCCTCCCGGTTTGGTTTGCGCCGCGGCAGGCAGAACGACAGCCGCCAGGACCGCGACGACGATCGCCAACATCATCTTCAGACCACGCATCGAATCCCTCCTTGACCCGAAGGCCTTCACTGAGCGACAGCCAACGCTACGCTGACCGCCGCAGGATTTCAATGGATCCTTCATGGCAGGGGGCGAGGGCGGAGTGACGACGTGGCAGAAGAGGGATGCAAAGGCGCTTGCTCATGTCGATGAGTCCCGGCCGACTCATCGACACGAGTCACCATAGCCTCGACGCTCACACCGTTTCGAAGGCGGGGCCCGTTTCGGCAGAGGCGGCGGTCCCTTGCGGTTCGACGACGATCTCCCCGTCGCGAACCGCAACCTTGAAGACCACCCCATCGTGCCAGTGCTGACTGATCGGCAGCTTAATCTTCTCGTCGATGACGCGCTTGAGGAACCGGGCGCCGTAGGCGAGGCTGTGGCCCTGCTCGGCCAAAGCGTCGAGCGCCTCGGCGTCCACCACCAGCTCGCGGCCGCGCTGCCGGAGCGTTTCGGCCACGGCCTCGATGTGGCCGGTCGCGATCTGCCGGACCTCGCCCGAGGTCAGCGGGGCGAACAGGATCGTCTCGTCGATCCGGTTGCGGAACTCGGGCGAGAAGCGACGCTCGACTTCGCGCATCACCTGCGTCCTCACCTGGTCGACACCGACCTGCCGGTTCCGGAACCCCAGCGGGTTGGTGACCTGGCGGAAGTGTTCCGATCCGAGGTTGGACGTCATGATCACGATCGTGTCGCTCAGGTAGACGCGCTTGCCGCGCCCGTCGGTCAGCCATCCCTCGTCGAAGGCCTGGAGGAACAGGTTGAGCAGCGCCGGGTGCGCCTTCTCGACCTCGTCCAGGAGCAGCACCGTGTGCGGGTTGTCGCGCAGCTGATTGGTCAGCACGCCCCCGCGCTCCGAGCCGACGATGCCGCGCGGCATCCCGATCAACTTGTCGATCGACACGCCGCTGTCCTGGTACTCCGACATGTCGATGCGCACCATCTTCTTCTCGTCGCCGAACAGGAACTCGGCGACCGCCTTCGCCAGCTCGGTCTTGCCGACGCCCGTGGGCCCGAGGAACAGGAGCACGCCGTCCGGCCGGTCGAAGCCGTCCTTGAGCGGACCCTTGTTCAGCACGAGGCGCTCGGCCACCGCGCGAATCGCCTCGCGCTGGCCGATGACGCGCGCGCCCAGCCGCGCTTCGGTGTCCTTGAAGCGGTCGGTGACGTCGCGAAACACCATGTCCTGCGGAATCTGTGCGACGTTGGACACCACCGCGACGACGTCCGACGCCCGAACGTCCAGCCGGCGGCCGACCTCGGCGCGCACGGCGGCCGTGTCGAGCCACCCGATCACCTTGTCGGGGAGGCGGAGGTGCCGCATGTAGCGGGGGCACAGATCGAGCGCCATCTCGATGGCTTCGTCGGTCACGCGCACGGCGTAGTTGCGTTCGAGCCGCGGCCGGAGGTTGTAGAGGATGCGCCGCGTCTCCTCGATCGTGGGTTCGGCCACGTGCACGGTGCGGAACCGGCGCGCCAGCGCCTCGTCTTCCTCGATGTGCTGCTTGTACTCGGACAACGTCGTGGCGCCGATCATGCGCACTTCGCCGCGCGCGAGGACGCCCTTGAGGATGTTGGCCGCATCCGAGGGCGCGCCCATGGCCGACCCGGCGCCGACCATCGTGTGCACCTCGTCGACGAAGAGAATCAGGTTCGGGTGTTCCTTGACCTCGCGGATGACGTTCTGCATCCGGTCTTCGAACATCCCGCGCAGCATCGTCCCCGCGACCATCGCGTTCATCTGCAGGTTGACGACCTGGCAATTGCGGAGCCGCACGGGAACCGTTTCCGGCTCGAACTCGAGGCGGCGCGCCAACCCCTCGGCAATCGCGGTCTTGCCGACGCCCGGCTCGCCGACGAGCATCACGGAGTTCGCCCGTTCCCGGTGCGAGAGGATCTCGAGAACCTGCTGGATCTCGCGGTCGCGGCCGAACACGGGCGCCAGGCGATCCTGCCGCGCGAGCTGATTGAGGTTCGTGCCGAACTGCTTCAGGAACTGCGGCAGCTCGAACCGCTTCTTCAACCGCTCGTCGCGCTGCTCGAGACTGCGCACGTGGGTCGCCACCCGCGACACGAGGACGTCCGGGTTGATGCCGCGCCCGCGGATGATCGCCACCGGCCCGTTGTGGCTCTCCTGGACGATGGCGCCGAACAGATCGACGGGATCGATCGCGCCCCGGCCGGCGCTCGCCGCCTGCCGGGCCGCCAGCGTCAGCACCGCCCCGGTGGCGGGCGACATCTGCAGCGACGCGGCGGGGGCGGCGGGCAAGGCTTTCACGCCATCCTCGAGCACCTGGAGAATCTCGTGCGGGTTCAGATCCAGGTCCACCATCACCTGCGCGAACGTCTCCCACTGGACCTGCGCAAACGCCAGGAAGAGATGTTCGTTCGCGAGGACCGGATGTCCGCAACGCCGCGCTTCTTCAAGGGCCCGGTCGATCACGCACCGAGCCGATTCCGTCATGTTGATGGCTGCCAGGTCGCTTTCGTCCATCTGATCATCGCCTCCGTCCGGGGATCTCTGTTCTCCGGAAGCAGCAAGATGCATTCCATCGGCAATCCCGACGTCGGCGCCGCGAAATCGCTCGATTTCCATCTGGTCAGGCGGCCCCCTTCCGCGATGCCCCCGCAGCGCGCTTTGGCGCGGGCGACGCGTCGCCCGCGCACGGCCGGGCGCCGCGTGCGGCGCATCAAACCAGCGCCGGGTGCGTCCTCGATCGACGCGTGGCGTAAGAAGCCGTTCGGAAGGAGTAGCGCGAAATGCGAGCCGATTCGTCGACGCGACTCGCTTCGCCGTGCATTGGTTTCGGCCGCGGGTGTCGTCGTCACTACAGTCGTCCGCCGCGAGGTCAGAGAGCAACGCGGATGTCAGACGGTCCGCGGTGCTGACCAGGGATTTTGCCGCCTGTTTTGCCGCCTGATTCCGGCCGGTTTACGCCGGTCGACAGATCGTCCACGTCGCGCGTCAACCGGACGCGGGTCATCGACCCGTGAGGTACAATCCCCCCTTGCCGGCGGCGTCTCGACCGTTCACGCGGCCGAGGCGTCGATGTGACGCGCAGGCACCGGGGAGGCCGACATGCATCGCACGATCTCGATCGCTCTCTTGCTGCTCGGCGCGGGGCTCACCCTCGGTGCGCAATCCGGCGACAAGGAACTGGTCGCGACCATCTCCGGCCCCACGCTGTCGCGAGGCATCGTCTCCGGCCTGGCCTGGGACGGCGGCACCCTGGTTATCCAGACCATCGCGATCGCGACCGACGGCACGCGTTCGGCGCGCTACTTCACGGTGCCCGGCCCGCGGATGAAGGTCGTGCCGCTGCCGGTTGCGTCGCCCGGCGTGGAACGCTACTGGGCCATGAAGGCGAACCGCGTGAGCCCGAGCGGCATCGGCAGGATTACGTCGGCCGACGATGCGAAGCTGCCGATGTACGGCATCGCCTCGCAAGAGCAGCGACTGCTGGACGCGATGGACATGGGTGGAACGCGGATGACCTACGAGCTGCGGCTGGGCGCGCTGCTCCTGCACCGCCGGTTCAACGTCGCGCCCTACGACGGTGAAGTCTGGTCCTGGTCGCCGCCCCAGCTCGGCCGCATCGCGTACGTCGACGAAAAAGGCGCCCTCTGGATCGCGCTGGCGGACGGCCGCGGGGCCGAGCGCCTTCTGAAGGGCACGTTCACCTTGCCGGCCTGGTCCGAGGACGGCCTCGTGCTGGCGATCGCGGAGCGCAAGGACGACGGCGCGAAGTGGGAAGTGTCGGTGATTCACCTCCCGGAGAAATACCGGCGGTGAGCGGCTGCCGGCGCGGACGCGTTGCACCCGGCACTGCCCTTCGCACCGCGCACCCCGCACGTCCCTCGTCGCAGAGCGGTCCCGCGGGCCACACTCCGGACTCCGCGCAGCACCTGGCACTCGGCACTGCACTTCGCACCGCGCACCGCGCACCGCGCACTTCCGAGGCTCCTCCGCAGTCTGCTTACCGGCCCCTCGCGCCGCGGGTCAGTGCCCCCCGGGTTCGTGATGCGTGTTGCTGAAGCTCGCGGACGAGGATAGGCACCGGCGCGCGGCCCGCGAGCTGCTGCCAGAGGCTCGGCTCTTCGGGAAAGCGCTCGCGCTGGCCAAACGCGACCCGGTTGAACGCGCAGACGAAGTCGGACACCTGGTTCGGGTCCGATGCGTGCGGACCAAACGCGCTCGCGACCGGACACACCGAGCACCGGTCGATGAAACGGCAATCGCCGCACCGCCCATAGCTCGAATACTGCTCACGTCGCCGCTCGAAGATGCCCGAGCGAAGAACGGCGGGCGAGTACGTCCTGAGCCGGCGCGAAAAGGCGGCGTCCCGGACATCGCCCAACTGGAACCTCCACAGCGGCGAGCCACGATTGACGACGAGGGCGGGAGCGGCGCCGTGTGGGCGCGCGGCGGTGGCGCGCACCCGATCCGGCGTGACCGGCCGGGTGCCGGCGAGCATCACGCAGCCGTACGCCTGCCCGGTTGGATCGATCGCGATCGCCTGCCCGCTGGCGCCGCTGCAAGGCGGGTCTTCGCCGCTCGACGAACCGGTCTCCCCGTCCCGTTTCCGATAGAGCGGCAGCGGGAGCCGGCCGGTCCTCGCGCGCTCGCGTCGCATGAGCGCCGTGATGCGCGCGAACTGGCGCTCGATCCGGTCGATGTCGCCGGCGCGCCACCGGGCCTGGCCGAACGCCGCCGCCATCCCGACGTGCCGGACCCCCTTCGCCACGAGGTACTCGATTGAATCGGCGAGCGCCGGCACTTCGCAGATGCCGACCGTGACCGCCACGTGCAGGCGGTCGCGCCAGAGTGCCGCGTGCTCGACCTGCAGCCGATCGAGCACGCGATCGAGATGACGGAAGATCCCTCGGCCGCTCGGATCCTGCGCGCCTGGAACGGCGTGAAACGTGAGGCGCACCTCGAAGCGGTGTTCCTCGAGTACGGCGAGGGTGGCCGGGTCGAGCAGCGTGCCGTTGGTCGTCAGCACGTACCTGACACCGGCGTCGTTGCCGGATCGCTCGGCGTACCGAAGCGCCCGCCGCAGCATCGGGAACGCGAGCAGCGGCTCGCCGCCCGAGAACTCGATCGTCACCGGGCGCACCGGTGATGTGAGCGCGACGTCGAGCGAGGCCCGCAGGACCGGCCACGACATCCGAAGCGATCCGCCCGGACGCTGATAGCAGTACGCGCACCGCAGCGTGCAGTCGCTGCACAGGAGCGCGGTGACCGAGCGGATCGCCGGAGGCGTGCGCATGTGACTACCGGCGCGTCCGCTTCTTCGCCATGCGCGGCTTCTGCTCCCGAGCTGGCTCGTCCGGGATTGGCGGGTGGCAGGATGCGCCCGGCCACGATTTGCACGCGCCGCCCGGTTTTGGCATCCCGCACGAGTCGCCCGGCCACGGGCTGAAGCAGGCGATGCTCGGCAAAGGAGTGCAGGATGAAGCCGGCGCCGGCGACAGGGTCTTGCACGAGTCGCCCGGCCACGGCGTCCGACACGCGGTGCCCGGCCACGCCGCCAGAGCCGCCAGACACGATTCGCCCGGCCACTCCGAGCGCGGCCCGGCCTCTTCCGCCTGGGAGAAAGACAGCCGCTTGACTCCCATGGTCGCGACGGCCATGCGGATGTCGATGAGCTGTCGTTCCACGGCATCGAGCGCCGCCACGACCTGTTCGAGTCCTACCCGCGGTTTCGCGCGCCGTCTCTGCTTCTTCGCCATCGCGTGCCACCTCCTCGGGCTCGCAGGCACCAGCCCGTCAATACATGCGGGACGTGGCCTCCAGCACCCAGATGTTGCCACGCCGCTCTTCCCAGGTGAGTACGAGCAATCGACCGTCGCGAGAGATGTCGAACTGGGCGGCGTCCTGGGATCGACCCACCACCTCGGCGACCGCCGTCGCAGCGCCGCCGGCGGGCGACACCGCCTGGACGCGGTAGGACGCGCCGCCCCACAACCCGCTCACCAGCAGCCGGTCCGACGCAGGCGACCACCGCACGGCAACCGCGTCGGCGCCGCTGGTAACACGCGCAGGGGACGCCGGTCCGCCGACGTTCACCACGAAGACATCGCCCTTGCTGCTCCCCTCAACGGAGAGATACGCGATCCGCGTCCCGTCGGGCGACCAGGTGGGCAGCTCCTGCGCCCCGGGCACGGCGTTCATCTGCATGGGTCGCCCTGCGGGGCGGCCGTTTGCCACCTTGATCACCCAGATGCGATTCGCACCCGACTGGTTCGACACGAACGCGATCCGGGAACCATCCGGCGACCACGCCGGCTCGCCGGCAACCGAGAATCCATCCGTCAACTCAACCTTCGGCCCGCCAGACGTCGGGACCATCCAGACCGCGCGCCGATTCTTCTCCACGTAGCCAAACGCGACCCACTGGCCGTCCGGAGAACAACTCGGGAGCGACACGCTGCCCGGGTAATCGGTCAGATGGCGAGGTGCCCCGGAAGGATCGATGCCGGACAATGCCTGTGCCCAGAGGTCGTATTTCCCCTGCCTGTCGGACACGAAATAGAGAGTGGCGCCGTCCGGCGACAGCAAGGGGTGAATGTCGGATCGCACGCCGCCGTAACGTCTGGTCTGGCCCGAGACGAGGTCGCGAAGCACCAGATCGAAGTTGTCGAGGTAGGTGGCGTAGGCGAGGCGTGTGCCGTCGCGCGAGACGCTGGCGTGACGTTCAGGCCCCGTCCCGAGCGTCAGGCGAACGGGCCGTCCGCCATTTTGCCCGACGCGCCAGAGCGCCTGTGTTCCCTCCCGCAGCGACGAGAACAACACAAAGCTGCCGTCCGACGACCACGCCGGCTCGAAATCCACTTCGCCGTCCATCGTCAATCTGCGGGCCCGGCCGCCCCGGGCGGCGATGCACCACAGGTCTCGCTGCGCGCGATAACAGATCGTCTGGCCGTCCGGTGACCAGGCGGGATTGCGGTGGTTCCAGAGGCCGTCGCCATCGCCGGTAACGACGCGCGCCTGCGCCACGTCGGCGAGCGGCGCAACGACGACGCGACGATCGCCGGATGCCGACGCTCTCACGAATGCGATCTGGTCACCGCCCGGCGAGATCGCGGGATCTTCGGCGTCGGGCACGACCAGCGTCGGAGCGCCGCCGAGTCGCCCGACTTTCCAGATCGACCGGCTGCCGCCGCGGTCCGACACGAACGCGATCTCGGTGCCGTCGGGAAACCAGGCTGGAGACGAGTCCCATGCCGGATCGTTTGTCAGGCGCAGGGGCGTGCCTCCCCGGGCGCCCACGATCCAGATGTCGGCGCTGCCGGATTCGCCGGCCGCATAAGCAACCGACGTCCCGTCCGGTGAGATCACCGGATCGGTCTCCCAGGCAGCCGAGCTCGTGATCTGCCGCGGCACCATGACGCCGACCGACGATTCCGCCGTGAGCAACCGCCACACCGCCGGCGCGCCCAGCAGCAGGACGAGCGCGGCAGCGGCCAGCCACCACCGGGCGGTCCACACCCATCGCCACGACACGGGACCGGACGCAGCGCCAGCGTCCGTTTCCGTGCGCGCTGTCTCGGCAAGCCCTCGCAGCTGCTCCGCCACGTCGTGGGCGGTGTCCCAGCGCCGTTCCGGGTCCTTCGCCAGGCAGGTGGCGACGAGCCGGTCCATGAGCGGCGGCGCCAGCGGTTGCAGCGACGTCACCGGCGGCGGATCCCGCTCGAGGATGGCGGTGATGACGCTCACGCGGCTCGTGCCCTCGAACGCGCGCCGCCCCGTCACCATTTCGTAGAGCACCGCGCCGAACGCAAACAGGTCGGTACGCGCATCGGTCGCGCGGCCTTCCAGTTGCTCGGGCGCCATGTAGGGCACGGTGCCGACGACGGTCCCCGGTTGTGTGCGCGTCGATGCCGTGCCGGCCGCATCCGACGCCTGCGTCAGCCGCGCGAGCCCGAAGTCGAGCAGCTTCACGCCGTCCCGGGTCAGCATGACGTTGGCCGGCTTGAGGTCGCGGTGGACGATCCCCTGACGGTGGGCGCGCGCGAGCGCGTCGAGCAGTTGCGCGCCGACCCGCAGCGCGTCGGCGAGCGGCAGCGGCCCGCGCAGAAGCCGCTTCGCCAGCGTCTGTCCCTCCAGATACTCCATCACCAGGAAATGGCAGATCCCGGGCTGCGGTGGCGGACTCGCCGCGTCCCGTGTCGAAGGGGCGCCCGGCAGCGGCGCGGACCCGACGTCATAGACGACGCAGATGTGCGGGTGGTTCAGGGCGGAGGCCGCGCGCGCTTCCTGTTCGAAGCGCCGGCGCCGGTCGGGATCGCCGGCGATGTCCTGCGGAAGCACCTTGACGGCCACGGTCCGGCCGAGGCGCGTGTCGCGGCCCTTGTAGACTTCGCCCATGCCGCCGGAATCGATGAGCGAGTCGATCTCGTACGGTCCGAGTCGCGTGCCGGCGGCAAGGCTCATGAACCCTCCGACGGACGAATGTGGGCCGACAGATAGATCCCGCGGATTGTAGCACCGACTCCGGACTTCGGACCTCGGACCTCGGACCTCGGACCTCGGACTTCGGACTTCGGACTTCGGACGCCGGACTTCCCCGCTCCGTCAGTCCTTCACGTTGAACGGCACCGCGCGGACGATCGGCTGCTTCTCGCCGGCCAGAAGGGCCTCGATGCGCAGCACGTACGACCCGGCGGCGAGATCCGTCAATCGCATCCCGCCCGTCACCTGCACGCCGCCGCGCCCGTTGCGCGGCTCGGACATCGCACGGCGTTCGTCGCGGGTGAGAACCAGGCGACCGTCGGCGGCGGCGATCGTGGTCGTCACCCGCACGTCCCTGGCAGCGCCCGGCTTCTCATAGATCTCCACCAGCCACTGAAGCGAGTCGCCCGGGCGAAACTCGCGGGCTGTTGACGCAGGTCCGCCCAGGCTCTTACGGAATTCCTCGTCCACGTTGGCGGTCGGCAAGAGGACCGCACGGCCGCTGGTGAGGAGCACGCCGCTCATCGACGCCGCGGCCGTCCGGAAATCGGGCGCGTCGAGGTCGAGCGACAGCGAACCGACGCGCGGCGTCGAGGCGTCAGATACTGCCACGCGCAGCGTCTTCACGTCGCCGTCGAGCGGCACTCGCGCGTGAATTCGCAAGCCCTGCTGCTTCACGCGGGACAGCGATGCCGCGTCGAGCGCGAGATCCACGTGACGGACGTCGTGGCCGTGGATCTTCTCGAGCTTGTCCACCGCGACTTCCGCGATGTCGACGCCGCCCTTCCCGCCGAGATCGAGATCGCGGCCGTCGATTTCGATGACGACCAGCGCAAACGGCGCGGCGTTCCCGGCGCCGTTGAACGCGGATGCCGCAACCGAAAACCTGATGCCCGGGTTCGGCAGCGGATTGTCCAGAGCGGGCACGAGCGCCGCCGGAACGTTCCTGGCCTTCACGTTCGTCATCGTCGAGGCCGACGCTTTCGGCACCGCGTATTCGGATCGCGCCCGCAGGCGGACGCCTGGCCGCCGCACTCGAACCCCGATCGTGTGCGTCGAGCCTTCCTTCTGCTGCGGCGGGTAGTAGCCGAGCAGGTAGTAGGAGCTGGTCTCGCGCTGGATACGCGCAAAGGGCCGATCGAGGTTGTTCGAGCCGGCCACGGCGAAGCCGCCCGTGTCCACGGCAAGACCGCCCAGGCCCTCGTGCGCCGCGTCGGCCGCATCGAAGGCGGCCACGGCGTCGAGCGACGGCGTGTCGGCGGTGGCGCCCTCGGCCAGCGTGCTGAGGCCCTGCGGGTCGATCGTGTAGAAAGCCAGGTTCGCGTGGTTGGCGGCCGCCACCAGGTCGCGGTATTCGCCCGGGCTCAACGCGCCGGGCGTGCCGCCGTGCGGCGCGATTTGAAAGCCCGGTCCGAGATAGACACACGCCTTGCGCCTGCCGCTGACGCGGCCGAGGAACTCGGCCAGGGCGGTGAGCGTGCTGCTGACGTCGCGCGCGGTGTCGACGATGGCCATCTGGCCGCGCAGCGGGGCGCCGGCGCCAGGGTCGACAGTCATCCCCATGAAGCTGTTCACCGACGCCAGGAGCAAACGGCGGTCCGAGGTGAACTCCTGCGCCACGTTGCGCCTGGCGCTGGTGAAGACGACCGCGGCAAGGTCGCCCGGCTGCAGGTAGCGTTCGATGAACTTCTGGGCGGCGACGCGCGCGTAGGACGACTTGTCCATGCGCGTGTGCATGTCGTCGAGTACGAACAGGTACACGCGCCCCGTGTCGCCCGAGTTGCTGCGCACGTCGGACGGCATCAGGCCGAGCGTGGTGGCGCGGTCGGGCACGGTCGCGATCGGGATGTTCACCAGTTCGAACGTCGCCACCTGCTGCGGCTTGCCGTCCTCGAGCACCTCGAAATCGGCCTTCTGCAGGTCGTCGACAAATCGCCCCTGCGCGTCGGTGGCGATGACGTCCACCTGCACCAGTTCCACCTGCACGCGAAAGGTAGGCGGCGGGGCCTGGCGCGGATCGCGCGGCGGCGGAAACTGGCCGGGGCGCACCTGCGGCGTGGCGCCAGACGAGGCCAGAGCGACTCCGCACGCCGCGAGCAGGATTGCAGCGACCATCAGACGCAACTGGGCCTCAACTGACAAAGAAGTGGGGCGACAGCACCTCGAGCGCGGCCGCGCGCGCCTTGACGGCGAGTTCGCCCGGGTCCCATTGCCAGTACTCCGGCCGGAACAACTCGATCGAGCAGGGGCCGTCGTAACCGATGGCCTCGAGCCGACGGCAGATGTCGTCGAGCGGGATGACGCCCAGGCCGGGGAGCAGGCGCGTGGCGTCGGTGATGGCTTCCTTGGGCGTGTCTTCCAGGTCGTCCAGGTGAAAGGCGAAGATGCGCCGCGGGTCGAGGCGATCGAGTTCCTGCATCAACCCGCCGCCGCCGTAGAAGTGCGCGGCGTCGATCGTCATGCCGACGTTGTCGCGGTTCACCCGTTCGACGATCTCGAACGCCGCGCGCGGCGTGCGGACGCTGCACCAGCCGAAGCCGAGGAACTCGAAGGAGAGCTTGACGCCGTACCGGCTGGCGATGCCGCCGAGGTCGCCTAGCACCGTGACGTACTCGGCGACGACATCGCTCCACGCGAGGTTGCGATCCGGCGTGGGGCTGGGCACGACGACGATGGTGGGACAGCCGATGGCCTGCGCGATCCGGCCGAACTCGTGGCAGCGCGCCTGGATGAGGGCGTACTCGCTGCCGCAAAACGCGATGAACTCGATCGAGTTGAGCGTGAGCGGCAGGACGCCATGGCTCTTGAACAGCGCCGCGAGATCGTCGAGCGAGTGATGTGCCAGGTAGCGCTCAACCTTCGCCGCCCACAGTTCGAGCGCACGAAAGCCTGCCCGCGCGCTGACCGACACATCCGTCTCGAGATCCGCGAGCATGGTCGTCGCGCCGTGAAAGCCCAGCAGCATGATCCGCTCCTCTATGACTCCCGTGTCAGATGTCGGCGCCCGGCCTGACGCGTCTGCGATCATTGCGCGAGCGCGGGCGCGGCCACGGCCTTCGACGAGCCGTCGGTCGTCGGGGAAAACGCCGCACCGCCACGCCCGCCTACGCTCGCGCGTGAGCCGCGCGAGCTACGGCGAGGCCTCGCGGTAGCTGCGCGGTCGAATCACACGCGCAGCGAAGGCGGGTCGCTTTCCAGCCTCGACCGCCGGCAGCCTCCAATGGCTTGTCTACGTGAGTGGGCGCCAGTCGGCAGCCGGGGAAAGCTCCGTGTCGCGCGTCGTTTTCCTGATCGACCGCCGACGACCTCCAAGGCTCGTCGCTGGCCGCGGCCGCGCCCGTGCTCGCGCGATTGCTCACTGCAGTGACACGAGCTACCCGATCTCGCTCACCTTCACGGGACGATTCTCGCGCAGCGACTTCCACGCGGCATGGCCCAGGACCACGCTCGTCCGGCCGTCGCGGCCCGTCACCGGCATCGGCTTGCCGTCGCGGACGCACTCGACGAACCGGCGCACCTCGTCCACGTAGCACGGGGCGTAGCGCTGCATGAAGAAGTACGGCAGCTTCGGCGAACGATACCCGTCCTCGCCGGCGGTCACGACCGTGTCCTCGGCCTCATTGCCCGCCATCACGACGCCCTTCGCGCACAGCACCTCGAGACGCTGATCGTAGCCGTAGGGGGCCTTCCGGCTGTTGTCGATTACCCCCATCGCGCCGCTGGCAAACTTCAGCAAGACGACAGCGGTATCGACGTCGCCCGCCTCGGCGAGCTGCGGCGCGACGAGCACCTGGCCGGTGGCATACACCTCCTCGACCTCGCCGAGCTGGAAGCGCGCCATGTCGAAGTCGTGGATCGTCATGTCGAGGAAGATCCCGCCCGAGACGCGGATGTATTCGAGCGGCGGCGGCGCCGGATCGCGGCTCGTGATCCGCAGGACGCACGGACGGCCCATCTCGCCGGATGCGACGATGTCGTGGACCCGCCCGAAGCTCTTGTCGAAGCGGCGATTGAATCCCACCTGCAGCTTGACGCCGCACTTCTCCACCGCCGCCAGGGCATCGTCGATGCTGGGGAGGTCGAGCGCGAGCGGCTTCTCGCAGAAGATGTGTTTCCCGGCCGCGGCGACGTCTTTCATGATGAACGCGTGCGTATCGGTGCTCGAGGCGATGAGCATCGCTTCGATGTCCCTGTCGCCGAGCAGGTCGTGAAAGTCGCGGACGACGCGCGTGACGCCCAGTTCATCGGCGACGGCCTGCGCCACCTCGAGGCGGATGTCGCACACGGCGGCGAGGTGCGCTTCGGGGATGTGGCGCGCCAGGTTGCGCGCGTGGACGCTGCCCATGCGTCCCGTTCCGATGACGGCAATGTTGACTTTTCTCATGTCGGCCTCTCGAGAGTCTCGTGCCCGGTGGGGAGCGGTTGAGTGTACTTCAAGTGGCGGGCAGAATCGGGCCAGTCATTTCGCGGGAGGGGGCGATGGACCTTCACCGAATGCGGCTCCTGGTTCCGGCCGCGAGCATACGCCACTCGGTGCGCGCCCTGCGAAGGCGTCCAGCCTTCACCGCCGGCACTATCCTCACGCTTGCGCTCGTCATCGGCGCGAGCACCGCCCTCTTCAGCGCCCTTTACGGGCTCGTCTTTCGCCGTCTTCCCTACGACAATCCAGGCCGTCTCGTGATGCTCTGGGACGCCAACCGCAAGACCGGCCTGGAGCACATGCCGGTGATGACCGGGGCATTCCCGATCTTCGAGCGCCAGGCCCGGAGCTTCGAGGCGATGGCCGCCTACGCCGGCCCCTCTCCCAAGACCGACATGTTCGCGTCCAGGCTCTGGGGAACCGAAGAGCGCATTGCGACCGCCTCGTGCAGTCCTCAGTTCTTCGCGGTGCTGCGCACCGTTCCGCTGGTCGGACGTCCGTTCGTTGCCGCCGACGCCACGTATGGAAGCGCTCATGTTGCCATCCTCGACTACGACTTCTGGAGGCAGCACTACGGTGCAAGCGCGGACGCGGTCGGTAAGACGCTGTCCCTGAACTTTGCCGGCGAGAGGCACGATTACACGATCGTCGGTGTCATGCCGGAAGGCTTCGCCTTTCCCTTCCCGCTGGTTCCGCAGAAACCCGACATCTGGTTCAACCTGAGGTACCCGGAACAGACGTACCTGGGCGGCAACAGCTTCAACGTCGTCGGCCGTCTGAAGGAGGGCGTGAGCCTGCTTCAGGCGCAGACCGAGATTGACGCGATCGCGAGGCGCATCGAGGCAGACCACCCGAAGGACTTCGCGGGCGAGCGAGTCGGCGTCGTCTCGCTGGAATCGGAACTGATCAGGGACGTCCGCACCGTGTTGTGGGTGTTGCTCGCCGCCGTCGGCTCGCTGATGCTCATTGGTTGCGCGAACATCGGCCACCTGCTTCTCGTGCGCGCCGTCGGCCAGGAACGGGACATGGCCCTTCGAGCCGCGCTCGGAGCGGGACGCGCCGATCTCATCGCTGACGCGCTCGTCGAGATCGCGCTCTTGGCGCTGGCCGGCGGAATCCTCGGCCTTCTGCTGGCCAATTGGGGCGTGCGCGCCTTCCTGGCGCTCCTCCCGCTTTCGCTCTATATTCCGCGCTTCAGCGTCGTCGCGCTCGATTGGCGTGTGCTGGCGGTCGCCGCGGCTGTCTCTATCGGGGTGACCGTCTGTTTCGGCCTCCTGCCGAGCGTGCGCCTGCTTCGTCCGGATCTGAATCGCCTGCTGAAACCGGGGTCTGGTGCCGGCCGGCGCGGATCTTCGGTGTTCGGCCGTCCCGGCAGCATCCTGCTCGTCTCGGAGGTGTGCCTGACGCTCGTGCTGCTGACCGGAACCGTCATGCTGACCAGGAGCCTCGGGGCGCTCGTCGCGACCAACGTGCGGTTCCAGCCCGAGCACCTGCTGACCGTGAATATCAGTTTCTCGAATGCCGCCGTCCAGTCGCTGCCGGACTTCAGTCAGGCGAAGATCACCTTGTACGACGAGTTCACCGAACGCGTTGCCGCGATGTCTGGCGTCGGCTCCGTGGCCGCAGCGGAAGCATTCCCTCTCTCCACTCACCCGCTTTCCTTCAAGGCGGATGGGGGCGGCGGAGCGATCGCCGAGGCAGACCAGCCGGCCGAACTGCACGTCGTCACGCCGAACTTCTTTGAAACGATGGCCACGCCGCTCGTTGGCGGCCGCTGGCTGGCCGATTCCGACGTACCGAACTCCCAACCAGTTGTCGTCATCAACGAGACGATGGCGCGGCGCTACTGGCCGGGCTAGGACCCGGTCGGACGACGGATCGTGCCCGACCGGCGCTTTACGGACAAGAGGATCTCTTACCTGGTTATCGGCATCGTGAAGGAACCGGAGCGCTTCGGTAACGGCGACTCGCCCCAGCCGGCGATGTACCTGTCCATGTCCCAGGTGCCCCTCAGCGGGCGGTCGGTGATCGTCCGCACGACGGGCGATCCGCGCGCGGTCGCCGGCGCCGTGCGCGAGGTCGCCCTGCAGATGTACCCCGGACAGATGTTCGTGAGCGAGGTCCGAACGGGCGACGAGATCGTGTCCGAGGCGAGCGCGCGCCTGCACTTCGCGTCGCTGCTCCTCTCTTCGCTCTCGGCCGTGGCGCTCCTGCTCGCGGTGGTGGGGATGTACGGCCTTCTTGCCTACTACTCGGCGCAACGGACGCACGAGATGAGCATCCGCCTCGCCCTTGGTGCGACCCGCGGCCGCATCGTGAATCTCGTCCTGAAGCAGGGGATGTCACTCGCCGGCGCAGGCGTGATCGTGGGAACCGTGGCGGTGGCCGCATTCGCCCGCAGCCTGGCGAGCCTGTTGTACCAGGTCGCGCCCATGGACCCCGCCACGTTCGGTGGCACGGCCGTGTTCCTGCTGATGGTGGCGTTTCTGGCCTGCTACGTCCCCGCGCGCCGGGCGGCGAAGGTGGACCCGATGGTGGCGCTCAGGGACTAATGAAGGCGCGTGTTATACTCCCGCTTCTTTCCTGTCCCTCGACTCCTGATGTCAATGTCTGATTCGCCCGGTTCAGCTCCGGTGCCGGGGTGGGTCACCGCCCTCGACCTCGTCACCTGCGCGCTGGCGGCGGTCTCGTGCGCCGTCGCCATCACGGGCGGCGTCCGCATGACCGTTGCCGGTCAGTTCATCTCGGCGACCAGCGCGCTGCGTCCATTCCTGCTGGCGGCCCTGGTGACGGGTGTTCGCCATTATGGGTTTCGTCGGCCGACGCTGGCGGGCCGCATCGGCAGCCTGCCCTTCGCGATTGTCGGCCGGGTTGGGCCTCATCCTCTGTTCCGGTTCCTCTTCTCGGGCGCGATCTGCTTCCTGTTCTACCTTTCATTCAGCACTCGCCTCCCATCCTACGGCGATGCGCCGCACTATCTGATCACGACAATCTCGATCGTCAACGACCTGGATTTCAACGAACTGAACCAGTATGCCCAGGACGATGGGCGCTTGATCGGCATGGCCGGACTGAGAGCTCAGGATCCCGCGGTCGATGGCTACCTTGCACCAGAACACGGGGAAGGCTTCCCTCTGTTCATGGCCCCGTTCTACAAGGCAGGGGGGCTGCCGCTCGTGAGGCTGGTCCTCTTTCTGGTCGGCTGGCTGACGACACTGCTTGTGGGGATGAACTGCGATCTGGCTGGTTATCGTCGCGCTACGGGCACGTGGGCGACCGTGCTTCTCTCGCTCATGCCCACCTGGCTCATTTTTTCTAGCCAGATCTATCCCGAGGTGATGGCCGGCTTCCTGCTCACGCTGTCGATGTTCTTTCTCCTGCGAGCGGCGCGCGACCACGCCTTCCACCTGGAGCTCGCGGCGGGGCTCACACTGGCCTACGTTCCGTTCCTCTACCAGCGCTACATCGTGCTTGCAGCGCCGCTCTTCGTGGTGTCGCTTCTGCTTCCGTCGATCCGCCGGAGCGTGTGGTATTGGCTTGGGGTGCTGACGGTGGCCGTCTTCGCCGCCACGATCTGGCACGAAGTCCACGGATCGTTCTTTGCCTCAGGAGTGGGGACCGCAACCTCAAGCCATTTCAAACTGGCCGGCTCGCAGCTTCGTGTGTGGTACGGCTGGTTCGAGCGCTACCATGGCCTCGTGGTCCTGCAGCCTGTCACATTGCTGGTGTTCTGGCTGGCGCCGCAGTTGCTCGCTCCGACGCTGAGGCGAGAGCGCACGTTTCTTCGGCTCGCAGTAGTGCTTCCGCTGGCGGCCTACTGCGCGATATACGGACTGTGGATCCTGGGCCCGGGAGGGTCGCTGACCGGCCGCTACCTGTGCGCGGGTCTGCCTCTGATGTGTTCGATCGTCGCCATCGGAATCACCGAGTTCAGGGACGGCATTGGAAAGCGGCTGTTGGTGGCCGGCGCAGCGGCGCTGGCGGCGGTATCGGCGTACTTCGTGATCGTGTCTCTGCGGACCGCTGCCCTGATCTACGACGCCCCTGGCGACGGCTGGTTCAAACTGTTTCCGATTGAATGGGGGCGCCCACCCCACATGCGAGCACACGAAGGCCTGCTGCCGGTGCATCTGAACTGGCCGACGATTGGCGTCGTGATGTTCGCGATCACGGTTGAGAGCGCGATTCAGATGGGGTACCGCTGGCGTCGAGAGGCGGCCGCGGGGCCGCCGGCTCCGAAGCTCCGCGAGGGACCGCCGATTACTTGACGACGATGTTGTCCAGCCCGGTCGGATTCGGGCAACACGCAGCGGCGGGGTTCGAGAGTTGAATGACGAGCGTGTCGATCTGCGCGCCCGCATTCGGATTGCTGATCGTCGCGAAGTTGCCGAACGTGTTCGGCTGCGTGCGCTGGAGGGTAAACACGGTGGCCGAATCGGCGATGCCCGTGATGAGGTACGGGATCGGCGTGGTGCTCGAATAGACGTCAACCGACTGGAAGGTGAACTTCCCGGCGGCGGCGGTGACGCGGATCTCGCCGGTAGTGGTGGCGCCGGCGGCAGACATGAAGCCGATGAACGGCGCGGGGTGTCCGTAACCCGTCCAGACGGTCCAATTGGACGTGGTTGCGGTGACGGTGAACCCGCACCTCGTGTACGTCGTGACCGGCGCCGCGGCTGCACCCGCATCGTCAAAGCCAATCGCGGGACACGGCGTGGACGCGCCCGCCGGGGTGCTTGCGACCAGGTAACCAGGGATCGGCACAGCAGTCATCGAGGGGCTGGACGAGGGAGCGGTAGCCGGCGCCGCCGAGGGTGTCGAAGGCGAGCCTCCGCATGCGCAGAGCCCCAGGCACGCCGTAAAAGCGACTGAAATGGTGAGTCTCATATCAGCCTCGTGTCGTCACCGCCGCGCAGACGACGTTCAACACGATGCTCAGCAGTTACGTGCTTCAGTATACGCCCGTGTTGGGCGGACGGAGGGAGCATGGAAGACTCATCAGCCGACGAGCCGCTCTCCGGCTCCAAGCCCCAGATCCCGAACGGCAAGGCGTGCACGAACTTCGTCTTGTTCTTAGCTTACGTCGGTTCGGGCGGCGTCACCCTGCCCACGAGGTAGCTTAGACGCCAGCTTAGACAGCCCCGGGGCAGGTGGGAGCTGCCACTGCACGCCGCCGAACGGGTGACCCCACTGCTGGAGCACCGCCGCTCGTCTGCCGTCGCGTCGAACCACTTCCATGGAAAGCGGCTTGCCCCGAAAATATCGATACAGGTAGCCATGCCTCGGCGCGACGCTTGCTGGTCCCCTGGTCCATGAAGGACAGAGTCTCCTTGGGCACCCTACTGGTCGACCATGCGGACGAGGTAGTGGTGCGGTGGCTTGCGCTGGTCCGGGGCGAGCGCCTCGGCGGCCATGGGCTCAGCGAGGCCGCTCTCAGGGACTCGCTCGCGGACCAGCTTCGGGCCATCGGGGCCGCGATCAAGGTCGGCGCCTCTTCTCCCGACGGCTTGTCGTTTGCCGCAGTCGAGCACGGACAAGCGGCACTCCCGCCCAACCGGCTGTGGGATACCGACGTGCCGGTCGATACCGAGCAGCGCGTTCTTCAAGAGGTTCCCATCGAGGAGGTGGTCGACGAGTACGCGTTCGCCGTGGACGCCGTGCGCAACTGGCTCGGTGAGTGCGGCGTCGAGGTGCCGCCCAAGGAGTTCTCCTCTTTCCACTCTGCCATCTTTGGACTCGTAGCCGAGTCCGTCCGCCGGTACACCAAGTTCAAGGAGGAGCGCGTCGCCAAAGAGAAGGCCCTGTTCGTGGCGAGCATCGCGCATCAGATGCGCACTCCCCTGATGGCGCTGAACTTCAAGATCGAACTGATGCAGAGCAAGCAACCGTTCGCCGACGCAGCCGACTTTGAGATGCTTCGCAGGAATGTACGGCGGCTCAAGCATCTGGCGGATGGTGTGATGCGATTGGAGAGGTCGAAGATCAGCGAGATCCCGGTGCGCCCCGTCCCCATTGAGGTGGAGAGGTATGTTCGGAACGTGGTGGCTGACCTGCGAGAGGAGGCTGAGCGGAAGGGGCAGCGCGTCGACGTGGATGTCGACCCGTCGCTTCGAGCGGAACTCGATCCGGACCTGATGACCGATGCTCTGGGCAACTTCATCGACAACGCGATCCGTCACACCGCGCATGGGATCGTGCGGGTCGCGGTTGAGCAGGCAGGCGACCGTCTCGTCTTTGTCGTCATTGACCAAGGCCCCGGACTTCCCGAAGAGCAGCGCAACGCCCCCTTCACTCCATCGCAGCCCACAGCGGGAGGTGCCGGGTTGGGGCCCAAGCGTAAACTTGTCGTCATTGGTGGGCGTGACGACGATCATCGATGGTCCTTCAAAAAGGTCAGCGCCGCCGAACGGCGCATTATCGCGCAGAACGACCCGCGCCAAATCATGGCCGAGTTACGGTTTAGTTACGGTTTGCCGGGTGCGGCCAGTGCCGGCCTGCTGCAGCGCGCCGTTTTGTTAGGAATTTTGGAGGCGCCGTCCGGATTTGAACCGGAGATGGAGGTTTTGCAGACTTTAGAATGGTCGCAATCAGCTAAGCATTTCAGCGTTTTTGCTCAATGATTCGACGACTCTAGTGCCGCTGAGTATCACCGAATACCGCTGAATATTACCCCGTAAGCTATAGGTAAGCTTTTTGGGATGGGCGCGTGCCGCCGTCGCCCCTCGCCGGGAGACGACGCCGGCTTTGGTGTTCGGCCCGCACGCCCGGGGCCGGTTCGTGCGACGCAACTCCTATACGGGGTCGCGTGCGCGAATTCAAGGCGGAGGTCGCCGAAACACAGGTTTACGACGACCCCCGGGGCGGTGCGCGGGTCGAACTGCCAGACACGTCTGCTGGCAGGATCGGCGCGCGCTGATGCTGGCCCCCGCCCGGGGCCAGAGTTGCCGAGGAAGTGGACGTTACCCGGCAATTTTCGTTGGGCGGTGCCGCGCCGGGGCTGCGAGATCCGGCGTGGCTGACGCTGGCACGCCGCCCGCGACCAGCAGCGGATCATGTCATGACGAGTGAAGAAACAGCGCGTGCGCTGCCGGCCGGGGCTCATCACAACTTATAGGCGGAGATCACGCTGATGCCGCCCCGGAGTCAACCCCCGGTCTAAACCGTCGCCTGATCGAGTTGCGCTTGCGCCGCGTCGCGCCTACTCACGAGATCCGCGAGTCGCTGTTTCGACATCGCCAGCGAACCGAAGCCGACCCCCCACGGGTCGAGATCCGTCATCTGCCACGTGGGGGCATACGTCGAGGTGATTTTCTCTCTCAGCATTTCGGTGATCGACGCCCTGCCCCCGAGATACTCGACGCCAAAATCGATCTGCTTGACCGCCACGATCAGGGCGAACATCTGCTGTTCTTGCTCCGTCGTCCGATCGACGCGACGGCTCGGGAGTGTGTCCATGACGGCGAGGAAGTCCGACCGCCACGCTTCGAGATGCGCGATCCACACTTCAATCGGCACGATCTTCGGCGTGAGTTCGTCGAGTTCCGCGGTCGCGTTCGTGATCGCGCGCATGCGGTTTTTCAAGATCGACATTTGTCGCCCGTACTCGGCTTGTGCATTCGCCGTGTTCGGTACGTCGGCAGCATCACCGAGGTCCGCGATCTGCCGCGCGACGGCGGCGAGCAGGTCGGTGTTAAGATTCATAACGCATCTCCTTCCTGATGTTCGGCCTGATCTCCGGGCAGATCTCGGCGAGATCCTCAAGTTCATCGGGCGTGAGCGCGACGCCCGTTTCCATGCACGTGATCAGAACGCGAGCAAACCGTTCGGCGTCGGCGCGCGACAGTCGGGTGATGTTCATTTCTTCCCCTTCGCGCGTTCGAGCGCGAGCGCGTACGAGTCCGGGGGCACGCCGTGACTTTGATAACGTGGATCACTTTTCGGGCACAGCGCGGTGACGCGCGCCGACGCATATGGATCAGGTGGCACGTCGCGCGCTTCGACCGTTCGGCGTACCGGTGGGGTGGCAGCGGTACGTTCCTCGATCTGCCGGCTGTCTTCGCGCAACTGCTCGAATTCTCGCGAGCGTTCGACCTTGTACCTATCTTCAAACGTCATACTCATATCAGTCTCCTCATAAACGTCAGTTGTCAGAACGCGCGTCATTGCGCTTCGTAGACCCGCGGCGCGCATGAGGCGAGCCGTATGCGCCGTCAGGCGACGGGCGGATTCCTCCGGCGTCTCGAGCAAGATGGCGCGGCAGGCGCGGCCGACGGGACCTGGGCAGTCCGGGCAGCCGGTGCAACGGGGGTCGTGGTAAGGCATATGTTTCTCCTTTGCGAATCGTGCGAGCAGTCGCGCGGCCTGCTCGTGGGGCAGGTGGCGACTGGCGAGCGACCGCGCGATGACACGGGCGCGTGACCCGGGGATCCCGGCGTGCTCCGCGACGCGCCTGATCTGATCTTCACGCGCGAAGAATGTGGGCCACGTGTCACGCATGTTGTTGTTTACTTCCTTGAACGCATGGCACCAAGTAGGCCCCTTGGTAGACGCGTTCGGCGAGCGTGCCGTCAGGTTCGACGACTTGACTCCAGACCTCGATGCGACGTTCGTCGTACGTCCGCTCGATGGCGGCCAGCGCGTTGGCGATCTCTTCGAGCGTCATGATCGGCCTACCATTCGATGCATCACGCGCGTCGCGTAGTCGTCACGCTTCTTGACTTCGATCGGGTCGCCCCAGTGCGTCGCGGCGTACGCCGGGTGCTCGGGACCGAAGCAGGGCGTTCGCTTGCAGTACGGACAAGGCGGTTCAGGTTCAGGTACGACGATCGCGACCGCTGGCGCAGCGAACGATGCGCCGGCGTTGATGACGGCTTTGATCGCGGCGCGATGATGACGCAGGGTCAACACTTCCTCATCAGTCAACGACTTGTAGGCGGACGCAGGCCAGAAACACGGGCGGCCATTCTTCAACGTCACGCGTACGCCCCGCGCGGCGAGTCCCTGGAGCCAGGTCGTGGCGATCGACGTTTCTGTTAGTGTTTCCGTCATGTTCGTGACCCGAGGCTGAAGTCTACGAGACTTCTAGCCTTGGTAGTAAGTGCTTTGTTTATAGTCACATGCAGACACATCAAAAGCTTACACAAAGCTTACGATCAGCTTTCCTCGTCGGGCTTGGACGACGACGAATCGAGCGGCGCGTCGTCATCGGGAACCTCGAAGCCTTCATCGATCACACCGTCGATCACTGCGGCGCCGAGGAGAGGCTGTACGCGCTGACGTTTGAAGTCTCGATTCGCGCGCGCCGCCTCTAACAACGTTTCGAGGCGTTCGATCAACTCGTCTTCACTGCAGCAGTCATAGGGGTTCGGTGGCGCAGCCTGCTCGAGGGTCAACGTCGGATGGAACCCTGCCCGATCAAGTACAAGTTGCCCGACTCGGATCACGGGCGCCGGGTCACCGGTCGGCCTGCCGCAACCGACGCACTTCACGCCCTGCTCGTCAACGTGGCCGCAGCCGGTACATGTGTCGCGATGCCACGCGGCGAGGATCTCCTCGAACGCGTTCAAGACGGGTTCGACAAGCGCGATGAGTCTGAGCTTCGCGGCAGCCTGGACCGCAGGGATGCCGCCGCCGTGGTTGATACAGACGGCTCCGCCGGGGATCGGCTGCCGGCGACACTGCTCGCCGACGCGGTTCTTCCCGGTGCACCGTCGAGCCGGGTTCCAACATGTGGAATGTCCTGAATCTTCCACGGGTACCTATCCTTTGGAGGTCGGGCTCCCTTGGACCCCTTAAGCCCAGCCTTCCCTTACGGGACTGATATATGGGGTAGAGCTGGGACTAAGGGGTCCAAGGGGGCCCCCGGGGCCCCGGTCGAGTAGCCGGTCATAAAAGCTCCTCGTCCTGTGTCGCAAAGTGCGCTTCGTCGGGCGTTTCCTGTGTCCGGAGTCCTAAGCCCGTGTAGAACGTCTGGCGCGACGTCCTTCGCGTTTCAACCGTCTTACGCTGTTCAACCTTCTTGAAGTTCTGCTCCATGGCCTTGTAGAACGCTTTGTCGCTCAGTCGTCGCCACGGTTCGACATTCTCATCCCGGCAGAACTTCTCGTACGCCTTGAACGCGGGCCCTGCCTGCACCTGGAGCGTCTGCCCCGTGACGCAGCACGCCTCAACAAACGGCGTAATTGGATTGCTCTCCTGGCGATAGGCGGCCGTCGCGGCCTTCACGGTGTCGGGCGGGTTCAGGCCGTCGCGGAACCAGATCCCCGCACCCTCGACGATCCAGTTGAGGATGCCGGGCAACTCCTCCCGAAGTTGGTCCTTGAGCTGCTTGTTCTCGCGCCCCTCGAACGTCTGCGTGAACGGGATGAGGTGAATGCGCCGCCAGATGCCGTCGTCTTGCCCGACGATCTTCGGTTTGTGGTTGGTCGCGATCCAGATCTTGCAGACCGGGATGAAGGTGAAAAACTCGTGGTTCAGGAACCGCGCGGTCATGGGGTCGCGGCCTGTGAGCGCCTTCAAGCGCGCCTCGTTCAGGTTGAACTCGTTCACTTCCGCGCAGGTGATGAAGCGTTTGCCGACCAGCTTCGCGACGTCGTTCGGAATGCCGCTGCCCCGCTCCGACCGTTCAAGGGTGCTGTAAGGCATGTCGTCGGTGTAGTCCCCGAACAGCCAGCCGAGCGTGTTCATCACCGTGCCCTTGCCGTTGCAACCGTCGCCCCAGGTGAAAAAGCAGCATTCCTCCCGGCAGTCGCCGGTGATCGAATACCCCAGCGCGCGCTGCATGAAGGCGACCATCGAGTGGCTGTCTTCCGTGGTGAAGAGGTCCTGCGGTGCGAAGATGCCCGCGAGCGCGTCGAGCCACAACGGGCAGGTCGCGGCCGGGTCGTAGACCACCCGCACGCGCATGGTGACGCGGTCGGCAGGAGTCGCCTTGCGGAACGTCCCGTCGCGTAGGTCGACCACGCCGTTCTGGACCCCGAGCAGAAACGGATCTTCATCCCAGTGCTCGCCCGTGTCGGCGATGGGCGGCACCGACCGCGCCAGCGCGAGGGCGTTTGTCAGGCGCCTCCGACTCTCTCCGTCGTAGCACGTCCACTTGATGGCCTTCTTCTTCTGGTCGTTGTCCGTCAAGGTGAGTGACTGCCGCTGACGTTCGCGCATCATCTCGACGGTCATCTGCGTGAGGCGCTCCACAGGATCAGGCACCCAGATCTTCGACGCCTCGTCCTGGACGAGCCAGCGGCCCCGGCGATGGTCATAGCGCACCTGGTCCTGATAGAGGTCCGCGAAGCACTCCCCGTCGCCCGCCTCGGTCAGCGGGTAGGATCTTGGCCCCGGCGCCGCTGGATCAAACCCTGGATGAAGCGTCTCCATCGCGGCCAGCGCCCCCTCCGCCGACATGCCCATCTTCAAGAAGGATTCCCAAGCGTCGCGGGCGGTGCCCATCACTGCACCCTCGGGGGAAGCGCCGACTCATATGCGTCGAACCAGCGCCGGAGTAGCGCGATCGCGTCGTGCGTGTCGGCCACGCGCGTCACCGGCGCCGCGAGTTTGCGGGGATCATGCGAGAGACAGAACGTCACCAATTTGTTCAGCGCGTCGCGGGCCTTGTCGCGCGGCGGTGCGGGCGTCCTCAGGTTGAGCGACGGTGCCGCGTACTGTGGCGCCTTGGACTTCATCGCACGGGCTCCGTGACGCGGCACGCCGCGACGAACTTTTCAAGGTCGGCAACCGAAATCAGCACGCGGCGCGACCGCTCGCCCCGGTGCGTCGCCGAGGCGGACGGGAACTTCACCACCGGCACCACGCCCAGCTCGATCAGCCCGCGCAGCGCGCTCGTCGAGATGCCCAGTGCCGCAGCCGCGTCCTTGACGTCAAGGCACAGCGGCGTCATCGGCCACCGTCCATGAAAATTTGCGAGCGGTCGAAGCCGATCGCATCCGCGATGCGTTCCATGGTGGTGATGTTCTCGCGGGTGTCGGGGACCGAACTGGCATTGATCAAGGTAGAGAATTTTGAAAAATGTCGGATGCCGACCCGGACAGCGATCTCACAGCCCAGGCGACCACACCCCCGTACGGCGTCACGAAACGCAGGCTGCCGTACGCGACGACGCCTACTAGTAGAGGAACTTCCGTTGCCGGACATCCTGTCTCCTCCGGTCCATGGCGGGCGGGCGACCCGCTCTTGTATCTGCTCAAGTATAGACTGTTTTGGCCGGCCTGTGAGGCCGCAAGTGCTTTATTTTCAACACGTTAGTAGCATTTTCTAAAAAGAACGACTACAAGCCTTATGTTGCAACAACTTACGGGCGCCCCAGAGCGAACACGCCAGCATTGTTTTATTTTTCTAAAAAGACTTGTTACAGGCCTCTACTCTATTTCGGACCGAAAGTAAAGCGGTATTTTCAACTTTCTTTTTGGGTAAACATGAAGTAAACTTAGGGACATGAAAATCCAACTGCAGACGGTCCGGTGCAAACGCTGCGGCCATCGGTGGGTGCCTCGGCTCGCCGAGGTCCGGCGCTGCGCCAAGTGCAAGTCGGAATACTTCACCACGCCCCGCCGCTCGCGGCAGGGGATGCGGCCCGAGCCTGAAAGGAAGGTGTCATGTGACTAATGCCTACACCGTCATTGTGAAGTTCACGGTGACCGACGCCACCGACGAGCATCTACAGCACGAGCAGACCATCAAGGACGAAATCACCAGTTGGTTGGAAAGTCTCAAGGCCGAGGTCGAGGACGTGTCGGTGGACAAAGGAGAGCCAGCATGACGCTCATGGTCAAGCCAAAGCACCGCCGCGCCCGAGGCTCCGGCAGCATCTACCCACAAGGGAGGGTGTGGTGGATCAGCTATCGCGGCGCCGACGGCCGACGCGTCGCGGAGAGCACCGAGAGTCGCCGGAAGTGCGACGCCGAAGCGTTGTTGCTGAAGAAGACGGGGGCGGTGGCGCACAACCTGCCCATCGTCGAGCACGCCGAGCGGCTGACGTTCCGCGAGGCGGCACAGGCCGTGATCGACGACTGCGCGGTCAACCACAAGGTGTCCGAGGTGACCGTCACGCGACGGATCACGAAGCACCTGACGCCGGTGTTCGGCGGGCGGCGGTTGGTGGGCATCAAGACGGCAGACGTCGTCGCCTACATCGTCCACAGGCAACAGCAGGGCATCGTCGCGCACAAGGGTCCGCGCAAGGGTGAGCGCGTCGGCGACGTGTCGAACGCCGAGATCAACCGCGAACTCCAGGTGCTGAAGCGGATTTTCAACCTCGCGATCGAACAGGATCGGATCGCGATGAAGCCCAAGATCAAGATGTTGCAGGAGTCACCGGCGCGCAGCGGCTTCTTCGAGCCGGAGCAATTCGCGAGCGTGCTGCGGCACCTGCCGACCGAAGTCCAGCCGGTCGTTGCGATGGCCTACATCACGGGCTGGCGCGTGCACGACGAGATCCTGCCCCTGGAGTGGCGCCAGGTCGATTTCGACGCCGGAGAGGTGAGGCTCGACGCGGGCACGACGAAGAACAAGGCGGGGCGGGTGTTCCCCTTCACCACAGACCTGCGCGACGTGCTAGAAGCGCAGCACGCCGAGCACGAGCGGCTCAAACAGGCCGGTCAGATCGAACCCTGGGTGTTTTTCCGGCTGGTCGCGAAGGGGCGCGGCGGCAAGTTGGAACCGAAGCCAATCAAGTCGTTCGCCGTGGCCTGGAAGATCGCGTGTCGCGCGGCGGGCTGCCCCGGCCGGATCCCCCACGACCTGCGCCGGACGGCCATCCGGAACTTCGTGCGCAACGGCACGAGTGAAAATGTCGCGATGAAGTTGAGCGGGCACAAGACCCGCTCCGTCTTCGACCGCTACGACATCGTGAGCGGCGCCGACCTGCGCGAAGCCGCACGCAAGATGAACGTCGCGGCCGGCCGCTAGCTCCTGCCCACGGCCTGCTCGGCTCGCGGGCGGCCGGCCCAGGATGCCACCGGGAACGGCCGGAGCCTGGCCAGGAACGGCTGAGGACTCCCAGGCTGGGGCTTTCCCCTGGCTGGCCCGGCTGAAGTCCAGGGCAATGTGATATCATTGTGGGACTGACCCGCCACGGTAGGATTCTCAGTCCACAGTCGGCGCGCGGCTGCGAACGTTTTTCGAGCCGGGGCGCCGTTTCTATTTTCAGGCCCGCCTCGGCTTCCACTTCCAACCACGGAGCTTCCAACCACGGAGCCGACGATGAAGACCAAGAGAATGACGGCGGCCCAGGCCGTCGAGAAGAACCTGCGCGAGCTGCTCGGGGACGAGATGCCGGAGGGTGGCCTCCAGTTCGTCCCATTCGACGCATTCGAAGCGTCTCTCAAAGAGAAGACGTGCGCCCTCGATCAGAACGAGCGAGACGAGGTGCTCGATCGGGAGTGGCGCGCACTCACCGCCGAAGAACAGATACTGCTCGGGTTCACCGCCGGGCTGGGGGCTCACAGTCGGCGCGGGCCGAGCTACGGGACCTGCGTGACGCCGGCAGGCAAGACGCTCTTCGTCCTCGCCTGTTCGTGCGGGTGTGGGCATGTCAACCTCTACGAGCTGCGCCACACGACGCGAGATCGCCTGAACGATATCGTCCTCGCCTGGCTGCCCCGACTGCAGCTGGACGGCCGCTAAACCTCCTCAACCTGCGGGCACCGTCCGGTGCTCGCAGGCGCACCCCCTCCAAAACGTAAGCTATAGATAAGCTTTTTTCGGGCCGTTTTGGGCGGTCAGAGCGCCCGTTGGCGACCATGCCATGCGTTTTTGTTAGGAAATTTTGGAGGCGCCGTCCGGATTTGAACCGGAGATGGAGGTTTTGCAGACCTCTGCCTTACCACTTGGCTACGGCGCCAGGACCGACTCGGGATGCCCCATGGCAGGAGCCGACAGAAGCCCGCCTGCGCTCCGGCTGAGAGGTCGGCGAGCTGCGACGGAGCATGCTGTAGCTCGGAGCGCGAAGTTCGCGCACAGCGAAGGCGGAGAAGTTGGAGCGGGAAACGGGATTCGAACCCGCGACTTCGACCTTGGCAAGGTCGCACTCTACCACTGAGTTATTCCCGCTCGCA
This sequence comes from Acidobacteriota bacterium, assembly GCA_003170135.1. Taxonomy (GTDB): domain Bacteria; phylum Acidobacteriota; class Vicinamibacteria; order Vicinamibacterales; family Fen-181; genus Fen-181. Next base: position 53,358 of record PMZR01000056.1, on the reverse strand, counting down.
CCAGACTGGTAAAGGTAACACAGCCGGGAATCGCGGATCAAGGCGAGCCGGCACGGGCTGAGCGCCGATTCTCCTGACTTGGCGACGTCGCGGGAAGCCGGATCCCTCGTCGCCAATCCTCTGGCGCAGACCAGCGGCCGCGCGCTCACAGACCGAGCAGCGCGCGCAGGCGCTCCCGCAGGTCGTCGACAACCGAGGCGGGCGCCTTCGCGTGATACTCGGCGCGACGGGCCCGCCAGTCGACGCTCTTCACGTGGTCCGCGAGAATTGCTCCCTCGAACCCGGACGCTGGCGGCAGCACAACTTCGAACGGATAGCCCTTCACCTGGCGAGTCACCGGACACACGACGGCCAGGCTCGCGGCTTCGTTGTAGTCATGCGTCGTCAGCACGATCGCCGGACGCCGACCCGCCTGCTCGTGACCCGCGCGGGGATCGAAATCAAGCCAGACCAGATCACCCGCGTCGGGAACGTACGGTTCGCTCACGGCTCCTCGTGGCCCACGGGCGGACCCCAATCCGTTTCGCCGTGGCGGTTTTCCGGTGTGATCCGCGCCACCAGATCGCGCAGGCGGGCCGCGCCCCCTGCACGCCGCAGGATCACCGCGCCATCGTCCGCCACTGAAATGTCGACGGACTCACCTTCCCGCAGACCGGCATCCTGCACGACATTCCTCGGGATACGAATTGCCAGGCTGTTGCCCCACCTCGCCACCTGAGTCGTCATTCTTCCATTGCCTCGGCAGATGTATCTACAGTGAATCTACATCCGCGAGGGCGTTTCAAGCAAGGCCTGGATCGGCGGCGACAATCCGGCCCTGCCCTGACGAAAGCCGAAGGGTCCTACCCGCCCCAGCCGGCCCCATCGAACGCACCCGCCAGGACCTCGATCCGCCGGCGGCCGGCCTGGTCGATCGAGATCGCGACGACGTCGAAGCGGCACGGACGGTCGTGCCAGCCGCGCCGCAGCAGGAAGTCGCTCGCCATCAGCCAGATCTTGTGCTGCTTGCGCGGCCCCACCGCCTCGCCGGGCGTGCCGTAGGCGGCGCTGGTGCGCGTCTTCACCTCGACGAAGACGATGGTCGGACCGTCGCGCGCAACGATGTCAAGTTCGCCAACCCGGGTGCGGTAGCGGCGGGCAAGAATTTCGTACCCGCGCCGGCGCAGTTCGCGGCAGGCGAGATCTTCGCCCGATTTTCCGAGCACGATGCGATCGAGGAGCGGCATGGCGTGAAAAGCCGGTGCAAGGGAGGAGCCAGAGGACGGGGCGCGTCCGAAGTCCGAAGTCCGAGGTCCGAAGTCCGAGGTCCGAGGTCCGTCCACGAAGCACACGGTTCATCGACGTTCAGCCGGCGCACCCACCGCCGCTCGGATCCTGTCGATCTGGCGCAGGTGCAGGAGATCGTGCCCGGCGTAGAGACGCACCATCTGCTCGATGCTCTCTTCGCCGCGCTCGACGTGGACGCCGACCCGCCGGCGATCGTCGTCGGACGTGCGTCAAAGCAACGCGAGGTTCGACCGGCGCAGGACGCGGAACTGCTCCAGCGCCGCCGCCGGGTCAGCCTCTTCGTAGTGCAGCCGGCTCGCAAACAGATCCTGGTCGTATCCCGTCAGGCGGGGACGGTCGTGTGAGAGGACCATCCGCACGCGATATCCCCAGACCAGGTCGGAGTCGGCCAGATGCTGCAGGACCGCCCGCACCGACCATTTTCCGGGCGCCTCGGACTGTCCGATCTGCTCGCGGGAGAGGTCGGCAACCCGCCGGTCGAGGGCTGCAGGCGTCTGTCGAAGCACGTCGATCGGATTCGCCGTGCCGAGCAGATCAAGGATCGCCCTGACGTATTCCCTCGCCTGCTCCGGGGCAGACGAGGCCGGGTTGGTGAAAACGGACATGGGAACCTCCAATCAATCACGCCGCACCAGAGACGACGAGGACTAGCGCCGCTGTGCCAGATTGTCGACGTGGCCCGCTCATCGCCGAGCACGGGCGCGGCCGCGGCTGCCGGCGAGCCTTGGAGGTCGCCGGCGGGTCAAGCTGGAAAACGACGCGCGACACGGAGCTTTCCCCGGCAACCGACTGGCGCCCACTCGCGTGCACCAAGCCACTCGCACCCCAGCGCGGTTGCCGCGCCGGGGGCCCCGCGGAGGGTGCCGGCGGTCGGGGCTCGGAAAGCGACCCGCCGTTGCTGCGCGCGTGATTCGACGCGCAGCTTCTGCGAGGCCTCGCCGTAGCTCGCTCGGCTCACGAGCGAGCGCAGGCGGGCGTGGCGGCGCGACGGTTTCCCCGGCGACCGACGGCTCGCCGGGAGCCGCGGCCGCGCCCGCGCTTGCGCCACTGGCCTCGTCTTCGCCAAAGTACTCGCGGCTATTTCCGTTTCCAGCGGGTCCCGGCAGGCGAGTCCTCGAGCAGGATGCCAGCAGATGCGAGTTCCTCGCGGATGCGATCGGCCGCGGCGAAGTCGCGTCGCCGGCGCGCGGCTTTGCGATCCTCGATCCGCCGTTCGATCTCCTCGGGCGCGAGGCCGGTGCTCTGGTCCTCGGCGCGGCGCAGCGCCATCACGCCCAGGACCTTGTCGAACGCGTCGAATGCCTCGCGAATCGCCGGCACGTCCGGCGCTCCGACCTCGCCGCTGTCGATGGCGGTATTGAGCGAGCGAACCAGGTCGAACAGGACGCCGAGCGCGCCCGCGGTGTTCAGGTCCTCTTCCAGCATTCGCCCGAAGGCCGCGCGCGCGTCGGCGACGCGACGTAAAGCAGGACTGAAGTCCTGCTCCGCAGGAGTCGAGGCCTGCTTCGCCGGAGTCGAGGCCTGCTCCACCTGGTCGAGCCGCGCGAGGAAGTCCGACAGCCGGCGCACCGCCTCTTCGGCCTGCTCCAGGCTGGTCCAGCTGAATTTGAGCTGCTTGCGGTAGTGCGACGACAACAGCAGGTAACGCAACGCCGAGAGCCGGAATTTGCGCTCGACCACGTCCTTCACCGTGAAGACGTTGCCGAGCGATTTCGACATCTTCTCCTCTTCGAGGATGAGATGCTCGACGTGGAACCAGAAGCGCGCGAACTGCTCCCCGGTCGCGCCCTCGCTCTGGGCGATCTCGTTCGAGTGATGGGGAAAGATGAGGTCCACGCCACCGGCATGGATGTCGATCGGCGGGCTGTCGAGCAGCCGCAGCGCCATCGCCGAACATTCCAGGTGCCAGCCCGGCCGCCCAGGTCCGACGCCGTAGTCCCACGTCGGTTCGCCGGGCCTGGTGGCCTTCCACAGCACGAAATCGCGCGCGTCCTCCTTCTCGTAGTTGTCCGAATCGACGCGCGCGCCCGGCTTGATGCCGGCCTCGTCCAGCCGCGCCAGGTTGCCGTAGGTCGGGAACGTCGCGATCTTGAAATAGATCGACCCCTCGCTCCTGTACGTGTGCCCGCGGCGCTCGAGCGCGACGACCAGGTCGTTCATCGCCCGCAGGTTCGCCTCGTCTGTTGCGCGCGGCCGCTCCTCGACGGGCTCGAGCCCGAGCGCGGCGGCGTCCTCCAGAAACGCGTCGATGAACTGGTCGGTGTACTCGCGCAGCGGCATGCCCGCTTTCTGCGCGCCCGCGATCGTGCGGTCGTCCACGTCGGTGAAGTTCATCACCTGGCGCACCTGGTAGCCGCACTGGTGCTCCAGCGTCCGCCGGAGCACGTCCACGCAGACGAACGTCCGGAAGTTGCCGATGTGGCCGCGGCCGTACACCGTGAGGCCGCAGCTGTACATCCGGACGAGGTTGTCCAGGGAAGGCCGGAATTCCTCCTCGCGGCGGGACAGGGTGTTATAGAGGCGCATGGGCTGAAGGGCTGGCTTAGAACTTACGACTCAGGGCTCAGGGCATCGTGGGCTCACGGCGCAGGCCCTGGTGGACATTGTCGGTCTCGGGTTGGCTCGAGACCCTTACGGCGGCGGCGCCTTGCACTGGTGATCGACCGGCTCGCGCGGGAGCGTGCGACGCAGCCGGCACCAGGCGACCTCGCCCTCGCGGCCGAACTCCACGCTCTCCATCCCCTGCCGCAGCGCCTCGCGCGAGAGCGCCGGATCCACGGCCGGACGATCGCCCGCTTCGGCTCGATAGCGGAGCCACACGTCGAAGTGCACGCCTTCCTGTTCGAAACGGATGTCGAGCGGCGCGTTTCTGCCGGAGTCGTCCTCCGGCACCTGTCGCGCCAGCACCGTATCGGTGGCCTGTCCGACGCTCAACGCGATCCGCGCCGCGTCGGCCGCCGTGTACCCGGCGCATTGCGCGACGCGTTCGGCGACCTGCCGGACCGCGGGCACCAGGTGGACGTCGCGAGGAATCGTCAATTTGAAGAGCACGCGTCAATCCGAGGCTCATCTTACAGCGAAAAGCCGCCCTACAGCGACAGCCGATCGAACAGCGCCCGCGCGTGCCGGCAGTCCGCGTCGATCTGCTCGCGCAGCGCGGCGGGGCCGTCGAACGGCCGTTCGTCGCGTATCCGCTGGACGAAGGCCAGCCGCACCTGGCGGCCATACAGGTCGGCATCGAAATCGAGAACGTGTGTCTCGACGATGGCCGTGTAGGTGTCGCCGAAGGTCGGTCGGACGCCGATATTCGTGACGGCCGGGCGGATGACACCGTCGATGAGCATCAGCGTGGCGTACACGCCGTTGGGCGGCATCAGTTCGTTCCCGGTTTCCAGGTTCGCCGTTGGAAACCCCAGCTCGCGGCCGCGATGGTCACCCGCCACGACCTTGCCGTCGATGAAGTACTCCCGGCCGAGCAGCGCCGCGGCCTCGTCCACCCGCCCTTCCGCCACCAGGCGGCGGATGCGGGTGCTGCTCACCACGAAGTCCTTGTACCGGACCGGGTCGATCTTCTCGGCGCGAAACCCGTCGCGCGCGCCCAGCAGCCTGAGGAGCGAGAAATTGCCCGCGCGGTCGTGGCCGAACAGGAAGTTGGCGCCCACCCACACTTCGGCCACGTGCAGCCAGTCGCAGAGCACGCGCTCGACGAATTCCTCCGGCCCCCACAACGACATCTCGCGCGTGAAGCGGACGATGGCGACGCCGTCCATGCCGGCCTGCTCGAGGGCCTCGAGCTTCTGCGCCTTGGTCATCAGCAGCTTCGGCGCCTTGTCGGGCCGCACGACATGGGTCGGGTGCGGGTCGAAGGTCAGCACCACCGCGACGCCGCCGCGTTCGTCGGATCGGCGCCGGATGCGCTCGATGATCTTGGTGTGGCCCCGGTGCAGCCCGTCGAAATTGCCGAGCGCGAGCACCGGCTGGCGCCACGAGGCCGGCCGCGGGTCGTCCGGGTAGTGGATGGTGTCCACAGCAGTTCGCAGTCAGAGGTTGGCAGTCAGCCGTCCAGTGCTTGTCGGTCCCGACATCCGACCGCCAACTGACGACTGCCAACTACTCATCGATCTCCACCCTCAGCCCATCATATGCCAGCTGCACGCCGGCCGGCAGGCGCGCGCTGGTCGCCTCATGCGGCAGGTCGTGGCAGATATGGGTCAGGTACGCGGCCCGCGGCCGCAGCGCGGCAATGACGTCGAGCGCCTCGGCCACGGTGAAGTGCGTCGGATGGGACCGGTAGCGCAACGCATCGATCACGAGCACCTGCACCCCTTCGAGAAGGGCAAAAGACGACTCGGGGATGGCGCTGCAGTCGGTGAGGTACGCGAAGGGACCGACGCGATAGCCGAGGACCGGCTGCGTGCCGTGCAGCACGGGCACCGGCACGAACGTGTGGCGGCCAAGCGAGAACGGGCCGCCGATGCGGAACAGGGCAATCTGCGGGATGCCACCGCCCAGCTGGCGCGGGTTGAAGATATAGGCGAACGTGCGGCGGATCTCGCCGACGGTCAGCTCGTCGCCATAACACGGGATCGGGCCGCCCTGCAGCGCGTTGTACCGCCGCACCTCGTCCAGGCCCAGCACATGGTCGGCATGCGAGTGCGTGAAGAGGATCGCGTCCACCCGGCGGACGCCGAACGCCAGCGCCTGGGTGCGAAGGTCGGGCGAGGTGTCGACGAGGATCGAGAGCGCGTCGGCCATCTCGAGCAGGATGGACGGCCGCCACCGGCGGTCGCGCGGGTCGTCGGAACGACACGTCGCGCAGTCGCAGCCAATCATGGGCACGCCGTGCGAGGTGCCCGTCCCGAGAAAGGTGACGCGGGCGAGGCGGCTCAAGGCGTCGATCGCTTCTGTTCGGTTGCCGCCTGGACAAAGCGCATGCGCAGCTCGTAGAGCACCTGTTCGAGGACCGAGCGCTCCTCGGCCGACAGGTTGCCCTTCGTCTTCTGCTCGAGGAGGCTGAGGACGTCGATCATCTGCTTCGCCGCGGGCAGGTCGGGCGTGCCCTTGGCGCCCGAGACGGGGTTCTCGACGTCACCAAAGTGCACCGCCGCCGTACTGGCGAGCGAGATGACGAAACCGATAAACGAAAGCTGCTCGTCCATAGCGTGTGGTCGTCGCCGCCCCTCGCGCGCGAACTCAGGAAATACTAGCATACGGGCATGAACGAACGTCCGAAGTCCAGGGTCCGACGGGCCGACGTCCGAAATCCGAAGTCCGAGGGCCGAAGTCCGGGGGCCGACGGCCCGACGCCGGACCCGCCGGCCGGCGAGCCGAGCGCGCCGGCCCGCGTGGCCGCCGAGCGCTTCGCCCGGCTGGTGGACGTCGTGGCGGCGCTGCGCGCGCCGCAGGGGTGCCCGTGGGACCGCGAGCAGACATTCGAGTCGCTGCGCCCGTTCGTGCTCGAAGAAGCCTACGAGGTCCTCGAGGCGATCGACGCCGGCGCGCGCGACGCCTTGTGCGGCGAGATCGGCGACTTCATCTTCGAAGGCGTGCTGCTCGCCCAGCTGGCGGCCGAGACCGGCGATTTCACCGTCGCGGATTCGCTGCAGGCGATCGTGGACAAGCTCGTCCGCCGGCATCCGCACGTGTTCGGCACCGCGGCGCGCGCCCGGTCGTCGCAGGAAGTGCTGGGCCGGTGGGAGGAGTCGAAAGCGCGCGAACGCCAGCAGAGCGGCGCGGCCGGGCAGTCAATCCTGGGCGGCGTGCCGAGAACCCTGCCCGCGCTGCTGCGCGCCTACGAGATGGGCAGCCGTGCCGCGGCCGTCAACTTCGACTGGCAGCGCGCGGCGGACGTCATCGCCAAGATCGAGGAAGAGGTGGCCGAACTGCGGGCCGTGGTCGATGACCAGGCGGGCGATCGCGTGCGGCTCGAGGAGGAGATGGGCGACCTGCTGTTTGCAATCGCGAACCTGTCGCGCAAGCTCGGCATCGAGCCCGAGGCAGCGCTGCGCCGCGCCGACGACAAGTTCGCGCGCCGGTTCACCGAACTCGAGCGCCGCTTCGCGGCCCGCGGCCAGTCGCTGCAGGGGTCGACGCTCGACGAGATGGAGGCGGAGTGGGAGCGGATCAAGTGTGAAGAACGGGCCTAGAGACTAACCCTCCTTGTCAGATTGTCGCCGTCGACCTGATTCGCCTCGTGCCGCAAGCCGGCTCGGCACCGCGGTAAGGCACCCCAACGCGGCTGCCGCGTCGGGGACCCCGCCCAAAACGTCTCGGCGGCACAGGTGACCGCTGGCCGCGATGGTCGCGGGCACGGCCACAGGCCGTGCCTCCGCTCAACCGTCGCCGAGCGCGGCCGCGGCTGCGCTCGTGCTCGNNAGCCTTGGAGGTCGCCGGCGGTCGATCAGGAAAACGACGCGCGACACGGCGCTTTCCCCGGCGGCCGACTGGCGCCCACGCCTTTACACCAAGCCATTGGAGGCCGCCGGCGGTCGAAGCCGGAAAGCGATGTGGCGTCGCGGCGTTTTCCCCGGCGACCGACGGCTCGTCGAGGGCCGCGGCTGCGCTCGTGCTCGCGCGACTCGCACTCGGAGGCTCCGCAGACGCACGAGCGTCAGCAATACGCCTTGAGGCCTGAGCCATCTATGTCGGCGGTCCGCGCAAGGTGAACCGCCGCCCCGCGAACGTCACCACCCGCACTTCGCGCCCATCGGTTTCGACCTCCACGGCGCCGTCCGTGCCCGTGTAGAGCGGCACCGCGCCGACCGCGAGGTAGCGGGCCGTGACGCCGTCGAGCGAGGGGGTGCCGACGGCCGCGGGTCCCACCGTGAAGATCGCGAGTGCGGGACGCACCGCGGCGAGGAAGGCGGCCGAACTCGACCCGGCGCTCCCGTGATGCGGCACCTTCAGGACGCACAGCGGCGCCACGGCAATCCGGCGGGCGAGCGGCCGTTCCACGTCCATGCTGATGTCGCCCGTGAGCAGCAGCGACACCTGCCCGAAGGTCATCGCCATCACGATCGAGTCGTCATTGCGGATCTTCCGGCGCTCCCAGTCGGGCGCCGGCGGATTCCAGATCGCGATCTGCGTCCCGCCCAGCTCCAGCCGTTCGACCGCGCGCAGTTGCCGGCCGGGGACGTGTCGTGCCGCAGTCTCGCGGTGCAGCGCCTGGAGCGCGGCGTCGGGCGGCACGTCGATGCCCTCCCAGGTCTCGGCGATCGGAAAGGCCCGCACGAGCGCGACCGCGCCGCCGATGTGATCGGGATCACCGTGCGTCAGCACGAAGCGATCGAGGCGGAACACGTCGTGGTGCCAGAGCACCGGCGCGATCACGCGGATGCCCACGTCGAAACTGCCGCCCGTCCTCGATCCGCCCGAGTCCACCAGCATGGTCCGCGCGTCGGGAAAGCGGACCAGGATGGCGTCCGCCTGGCCGACATCGACGACGGTCATCCGGAGCAGGCCGGTCGGCCGCGAACCGCGCAAACGCGCGAGCGGCGACCACAGGATCCAGGCAGCGCTCGTCGCGACCAACAGGATCGCCGCGCCGCGAAGCAAGCGCGCGAGTCGAGGCATTCGCAGGCGGGTCGCGTGGGTCGCGGTGAACCACGCGAGGAATCCGCTGTAATAGAGCGCGATGACGCCGGCATCCGGGGCGGGCACGCGCCACACGAGCGGGGGCACCAGGTCCACGAGCGACGCGGTGGAGACCAGGCCGGCGGCGCCCAGGTGCGCGACGTACCCGGCGATTGCGGCGAGACGGACGTCGACCAGCGCCAGCGGCAGCACGAACATGCCGGCCAGCTGCGCGACGGCCATCAGCGGGATGGCGAAGAAGTTCAGGGCGAGGCCCGCGAACGTCACCCGCGAGAACGCGAACGCGCCAACGGGCAGCAGCGCGAGTTCCGCGGAGGCCGAGGCCAGCAGCAGTCCGGCCGGCGCGCGGAGCCACGCGCGTTGCGGCAGGCGCCCGCCGAGCGCGCCGCTGGCCACCAGGATGCCGAACGTGGCGCCGAAGGTCAGCGCGAACGCGACGTCGTAGAGCCCCAGCGGCGTCGCGCACAGGATCGCGCACGCCGCCGCGATGAGCGCGTCGAGCGGCGACCCGCGCAGATCGAACGCCAGCGCGATCATGTAGGTGACGCCCATCAGCGTCGCGCGCACCACCGACGCCCCGCCGCCCACGAGGTCGGCATAGGCCACGAGCACGACGATCGTGACGCACGCGGACACCCGCGTCCGCACCTCCAGCAGGCGACCGAGGCCGAGCAGGAACCCCGCGAGAATGGCGATGTTGCCGCCCGAGATCGCGATGACGTGATAGGTCCCCGCATCCTGCAGCATCCGCTCCACCTCGCTCGTGAGCCCGGCGCGATCGCCTATGAGAATCGCGATCACGATGCCGGCCGACTGCTCGGACCAGCACCCCACTGCCCGCGAGATGGCTCGCCGGCTGAAGGCCCTGAGGTCCGCCGCCCGTTCGTCCACCCAGCCGCCCGCGTGGACCACGTCGACGAGCGCGGCGCTCTTGACCGAGCCGAACAGGTGGATGCCGCGCCGCGCGAGCGCCAGGCGTTCGTCGCGCAGCCCCGGATTGGCGAACGTCGTGGGCTCGCGCAGCAGCACGGGCGCCCGCACGAGGCGACCGGCGCGCCAGTCGTCGAGACGCGTCGAGGCGAGCGCGCCGGAGACGCCGGCAATGACGCCGCCGGCAACAGGCAGTGTCCGTGGTTCGCAGGGCTGAAGCCCTGCGCCACAGTTGACAGTCATGCGCAGGGCGTCGATGGTCAGGCTCGCGCCGAATGGCGTGGCGCTCGCGTCCTGTCGCAGCACGCCTTCGAGGATCACGGGACTGGGCGCTGGCGATTGGGCGCCAGGATCTGGGGGCCGGAGACTGGGGGTTGGTGGCTGGGGCGCGGGTGGTACGGGCACAGCATGCTGTGCCCCTACGTGTGGGTCCGAAACAGGTCCGCGCGACGCGTCGAACGCATTGACCATCGACGGCCGGACCGCGCCGCGATTGTCGGCGGAGGCGAGCAACCACGCGGCCCAGACGACGGCGACGAGCAAGAGCGGCAGGAATGCGCGATGGCGGCTGGCAAAGGCCCAGACGGCAAGTGCGTAGAGCGCCAGCAGCGGAACACAGGGCAGGAACCCCGCGGGTGCGGGAAGCAGTCGGGCGACAACGAGACCTGCCAGGGTGGCGAAAAGCGGATATAGCGTCGGGTGGCGCACGGGGCGCGCGTGAGCAAACCGCGCGCCCGGGGGAAAAGGCTTAAGGCTTAGGGCTCAAGGCTCAGGGCCTGTCAGGCTAAGGGCCCGTGGCTCAAGGCCTTGAGCCCAACTGGCCATAAGCCATAAGCCTTGAGCCTCGAGCCTCTTCGCGGCGCGCGCGTCAATTTCCGCCCGCCCGCGGGCCTGGCGCGGTCGCAGATCCTGCGTGATAGTCCTGCAGCGGTTTGACCGTGAGCGCCTCGGCCCGCAGCGCGCGAATCGCGCTGACGGCGGCCGCGGCGCCGGTCAGCGTCGTGAGGCACGCCACGCCGCGCAGCATGGCGGCGCGGCGCAGCGCGCGATCGTCGAAGAACGAGGCGCGGCCGAGCGGCGTGTTGATGACCAGGTGAATCTCGCCCGAGACGAGGCGGTCGGCCACGTTGGGCCGCCCTTCGTTCACCTTGAACACCGGCTCGACGTCCAGGCCGTGCACCTTCAGGAACACCATCGTGCCGCGCGTGGCGCACAACCGGAAGCCGAGCGCCGCAAGATCGCGCGCGATCGGCAGCACGTTCGGCTTGTCGTGGTCGTTCACGCTGATGAACGCGGTGCCGCGATCGGGCAGCGGCTGCCCCGCCGACAGGTACGCCTTGCCGAAGGCGGCGCCGAAATTGTCGGCCGCGCCCATCACCTCCCCCGTCGATTTCATCTCCGGGCCGAGCAGCGTATCGACGCCCGGGAACCGCGCGAAGGGAAACACCGGCGTCTTGACGAAGAACCCGGGGACGGAAATGTCGTCGGTCAGGCCGAGATCGGCAAGCGTCCGGCCCGCCATGACGCGTGCCGCGATCTTCGCCAGCGGCACGCCGGTCGCCTTCGACAGGTACGGCACGGTGCGCGACGCCCGCGGGTTCACCTCCAGCACGTAGACCACGTCGTCCTTGATGGCGTACTGCGCGTTCATCAGGCCCACGACGCCGAGCGCCCTCGCCACGGCGCGCGTGTGCTGCCGGATCGTCTCGATGTGATGCGCGGGCACCAGGTACGGCGGCACCACGCAGGAACTGTCGCCCGAGTGGATGCCGGCTTCCTCGATGTGCTCCATGATCCCGCCGATGACGACCGCGCCGTCCGCATCGGCCACCGCGTCGACGTCCAGCTCGAACGCGTCTTCGAGGAACCGATCGACGAGCACCGGATGCTCCGGCGACGCCGCCACCGCCGTCGCCATGTACCGGTCGAGCGTCGCCTGGTCGTAGACGATGGCCATGCCGCGCCCGCCGAGCACGTACGACGGCCGGACGACGACCGGGAAGCCGATGGCGCGGGCGACCTTGCGCGCCTGTTCCACCGAGGTGGCCGTGCCGCTTTTCGGCTGCGGGATCCCGAGGCGATCGAGCAGCGCGGCGAAGCGCTGCCGATCCTCGGCAAGATCGATCGAGTCGGCAGAGGTGCCGAGCAGCGTCACGCCCGCATCCCGCAGCGCCAGCGACAGACGGAGCGGCGTCTGTCCGCCGAACGACACGACGCAGGACACCTCGGCGCCGGCGCTCCGCTCGCAGTCGATGACGGCCATCACGTCCTCGAAGGTGAGCGGCTCGAAGTAGAGGCGATCGGCGGTGTCGTAGTCGGTCGACACGGTCTCCGGGTTGCAGTTCACCATCACGGTTTCGAAGCCTTCGTCCCGGAACCCGAAGACGGCGTGGCAACAGCAGTAGTCGAACTCGATGCCCTGGCCGATCCGATTCGGCCCGCTGCCCAGGATGACGACCTTCCGCCGGTCGGTCGGACTGGCCTCGCAGGTCGATTCGTAGGTGCCGTAGAGGTACGGCGTGAACGACTCGAATTCCGCGGCGCACGTGTCGATGCGCTTGTAGACCGGCGTGATGCCCTGTTCGAGCCGCCGCCCCCGCACGCGCGGGGCGTCGGCCTTGAACGCCGCGGCAATCTCGTGATCGCCGAAGCCGACGCGCTTGAGCGCCCGCAGATCGTCGGGCAAGAGCGCCTCCAGGCGCTGCCGGCCCGACGGGCGGCGCATGCGGGCGATCTCCTCGAACTGCCGCAGGAACCAGGGATCGATGTGCGTGAGCTCGTGCAGCGTGTCGATCGACCAGCCGCGCGCGAGCGCGCGGAACACCGCCCAGACGCGCCGGTCGTTGGGCGTGATCAGCCGCTCGCGCAGCGCCAGCTCGTCATCGTCGCGGGCCGCCTCGATCACCGAGAGCAGGCCGGACCGGCCGAGCTCGAGCGAGCGCAGCCCCTTGAGGAACGCCTCCTTGAAGGTCCGCCCGATGGCCATCGCCTCGCCGACCGACTTCATCTGCGTCGTCAGGGTGCGCTGCGCCTCGGGGAACTTCTCGAAGTTCCAGCGCGGGATCTTGACGACGACGTAGTCGAGCGTCGGCTCGAAGGAGGCGGGCGTGAGGCGCGTGATGTCGTTGGCGATCTCGTGCAGCAGGTACCCGAGCGCGAGCTTCGCGGCGATCTTCGCGATCGGGAACCCGGTGGCCTTGCTGGCGAGCGCGGAGGACCGGGACACGCGCGGGTTCATCTCGATCGTCACCATGCGGCCATCCGCGGGGTTGACCGCGAACTGGATGTTCGACCCGCCGGTCTCGACGCCGACCCGGTTGATGATGCGCCGCGCGGCGTCGCGCATGCGCTGGTATTCCTTGTCGGTCAACGTGAGGGCGGGCGCCACCGTGATGCTGTCCCCCGTGTGCACGCCCATCGCGTCCACGTTCTCGATCGAGCAGATGACGACGAAGTTGTCGGCGCGATCGCGCATCACCTCGAGCTCGAATTCCTTCCAGCCGATGACCGATTCCTCGATGAGCACCTGGTGCACCGGGCTCGCCGTGAGGCCGTACCGCACCAGCTCGCGCAGTTCCTCGAGGTTGTAGGCGATGCCGGCGCCGACGCCGCCCAGCGTGAACGAGGGCCGGATGATCGCCGGGAAGCCGATCGTCTTGACGAGGTACAGCGCCTCTTCGAGCGTCCCCGCGCGCCCGCTGGCCGGCACGTCGATGCCGATCGACTGCATCGCGTCGCGGAACTTCAGGCGATCCTCGGCCACTTCGATCGATGCGACCGACGCGCCAATCAGCTCGACGCCGTACCGCCCGAGCACACCCCGCTCGTCCAGCTCGACGGCCAGGTTCAGCGCGGTCTGACCGCCGACGGTGGGCAGCAGCGCATCGGGCCGTTCGCACGCGATGATCTGTTCGATGATGTCGGCGGTGAGCGGCTCGATGTAGGTGCGATCGGCGAACTCGGGGTCGGTCATGATCGTCGCCGGGTTGCTGTTCACCAGCACGACCTGGAGCCCCTCGGCGCGCAGCGCCTTGCACGCCTGCGTCCCCGAGTAGTCGAACTCGGACGCCTGCCCGATGACAATCGGACCCGAGCCGATGACGAGCACGCGTTTCAGATCGGAGCGTCTGGGCACTTTTGCCTTCACCTGACCTTAGGCCTTGGGCCTTTGGCCTTTGGGCTGTAGGGGCCCCATGGCCCAAGGGCGGCTTAGGGTGCGCCCCTACCACTATCGCCGTTCCATCGCGTCCAGGAACTCCCCGAACAGGTAACCCGAATCGTGCGGCCCCGGCGAGGCTTCGGGGTGGTACTGCACGCAGAAAGCCGCCTTGCCGGTGTGTCGCAGGCCCTCGACCGTCCCGTCGTACAGGTTGACGTGCGTGACCTCGAGCGACGACGGCAGGCTGGCGGGATCGACGGCGAAGCCGTGATTCTGCGACGTGATCTCGACGGCCCCGGATCGCACCTGCCGGACCGGGTGGTTCGCCCCGCGGTGACCGAACTTCAACTTGTAGGTGCGGGCGCCGAGCGCGAGCGCGAGCAACTGGTGACCGAGGCACACGCCGAACACCGGCACGTCGGCGTCCAGGATCGTCTTCACGTTGTCGATCGCATAGGCCAGCGCGGCCGGGTCGCCGGGACCGTTGCTCAGGAAGATCCCGTCGGGGCGGCTCTCGAGCAGCGCAGTGGCGGGCGCCGTCGCGGGATAGACGGACACCTGGCAGCCGGATGCCGTCAGCCGGCGCAGCAGGTTCCACTTCACGCCGAAGTCGTAGGCGGCCACGCGGAGCGGGCGGATCGCGACGCGACTGACTGCCGGAACCAGGTCGCCCAGCGCCGACGGTTCGGTGGACCATTCGAACGGCGCCGCGCAGGTGACGCCGCGCACCAGGTCCGACCCTTCCATCGGCGGCACGGCTCGCGCCCGCTCGACGACGTCGTCTTCGCGCACGTCGCCCGTGGCGATGACGCCGCGCATCACACCGCCCGATCGGAGCTTGCGCGTGAGCGCGCGCGTGTCGATGCCGCCGATGGCGACGATGTGATGGCTCTCGAGGTAGCGATCGAGGCTGTCGGAGGCGCGCCAGTTGCTGGCAATGGGCGAGGCGTCGCGCACGACGAAGCCGGCGACCATCGGCGCCCGCGATTCCACGTCCTCGCGCGTCACGCCGTAGTTGCCGATCTGCGCCGCGGTCATGGTCACGATCTGGCCGGCGTAGGACGGATCGGTCAGGATCTCCTGGTAGCCGGTCATGCTCGTGTTGAAGACGACCTCGCCGCCTGCTTCACCGGCCGCGCCGACCGCGAGGCCCTCGTAACAGGTCCCGTCCTCGAGCCCCAGCACAGCCCTCATTGGGATTCGCGCTCGAGGGACGCGGTCACGCGGCGGCGCTGCCCCGACACAACCTGGACGGATGCGGTCCAGGGATGGAAGCCGGTCCGGTCCACGCGGACGACGTGCGAGCCGACCTCCACGCGTGGCGCGACCATCGGCGTCCTTCCCACCAGGTGACCGTCGACGAAGACGCGGGCGCCGGCGGGCAGAGAATCGACAGCCAGCGAACCAAAGAAGGTGGTACGGCTGACCGCTTCTGCCCGGCCCGCACGCCGCAACGGAAAGGTAACCGTCGCGGGAGACGAGGGTGACGCGGCCGACAGCACCACTTCCTGCTGGTCGCTCGCATAGCCGCGCCGGGTGACACGGATCATGTATCGGCCGGGCGCGAGGTCGCGCAGCCGAAGCGGCGTCACGCCGCGCGGGCGGCCGTTGACGGTCACCGCGGCACCGCGTGGCGTGGTGCGGACGATGAGCACGCCGTTCGCGGCCACCGGCGCCGGTGTCGCAGGCGCGGCACTCGGTGGCGCCGGCGTCACCGGCGCGGGCGGTCGGGCGGCCACGCCCGCACGGCCCGACGCCTGGGCGGGCGATTGCGGCGCCACGGCACCTGGCGCCGCCGGACCGGGCGACGCTGGACCCTGCGAGTCGGTCCTGGCTGGCAGCGGCGGCTGGGTGCCGCGCTGGCTCAACCCGACCAGGTACCCGCCGATTGCGCCCAGCACCAGTCCGACGATGAGCACGATCGCGAACGGCCCGAGGCGCGGCCCAAGAGGATCGCGCGCGGGTGTCTCGCGATACGGCGCAGCAGCGGCCTGCGGCAGGCCGGTGGCAAATGGCTCGGTCGCCGGCAGTCTCGACACCGGCGGCGACTCGTTGTCATCAGGAGCGGTCCCGAGCGCGTAATCGCTCCCGACCCCATTTTCCGCATCGTCCCAGGCGGCCGGTTCCCCGATCGCTTCCACCGACGCCGGCGCTGCCGGCAGCTCGCTGTAGGGGTGTGGGTCGTCGCGCGTGAGGTCGCTGTCGAGCCCGGACAGATCGATCGCGTCGGCACGCGCCTCGCGCCCGGCAGGCATGGCATCGAGATCGAGATCCGCCAGGCCGGCCATGCGGGCTTCGCCAGCCGGCAGGTCCACGTCCGGCGGAAGGTCGGGACGCGCCTGGTCGTCGTCGAGGCGGAGGCGGACCTCACCTCCTGCTGCGGGCTCCGCCCGACCTGCGGTTTCGTCCTCGAGCGGCAACAACAGATCGTGCACCGGCTGCCTGCCCTTCTCGGCGCGTTGCGGACGATGTTCAGGCTCGGCAGCCGCGACCGCCGCCGCCGTGCCGCCAGCCGCGAGCACATGCTGAACGGCGCCGATGAACTCGAGCGCCGAAGAGAACCGGTCCCCGGCCCGCGCGGCGAGGGCCTTCGCGAAGACCGGTTGCAGGCGTGCCGCCTCATCGTCCGCCAGGCGCGGCTCGGCGCCCGATTCGCGATCGGGCCGCGGCCGGCCGACGAGCAGGTCGCGCGCCAGGATGGCGAGCGAGTAGATGTCGGCCCGCGCATCCCAGCTCTCGCGCTGCACGCGCTCCGGTGCC
Organism: Acidobacteriota bacterium; assembly: GCA_003170135.1. Lineage (GTDB taxonomy): Bacteria > Acidobacteriota > Vicinamibacteria > Vicinamibacterales > Fen-181 > Fen-181. Next base: position 36,629 of record PMZR01000056.1, on the reverse strand, counting down.
ACGTAGGGACGGCGCATCGGCGCGCGCAGGCCGATCTTCTCGAGCGCGGGACCGACGCCGAGGCCCGTGACGCGGGTGTCGTCAGGCGTGACGAGCAGATCGCGCGGGTGCAGCGCACCGTGGTGGACGCCGACCGCCGCGGCGAAATCGAGCGCGCCCGCGACACTGGTGAGAATCCGCATCGCCTGGGCCACCGGGGCGGGGCCGTACTGGCGGATGGCCGCATCGAGCGATTCGGCGGCCAGGTAGTCGGTGACGAGGTAGGCGACCGTCCCCTCGACGCCCGCGTCGATCGGCGCGATGATCGCCGGATGTACGAGGTGGGCCTGCGCAACCCTGGCGAGTTCGGCGGCGAACTCGGCAGCCTGCTCGGGCGTAATGTCGAGGCGAAAGACCTTGACGGCAACGGACCGGGTGGTTTCCGGATCGCGAGCGAGAAAAACGGGGCCCAGCACTCCCGCACCCACCTGGTGCAGGACTTCGAAGCGCCCGAATGCGCCGGGAGCCGGGTAGGAAGGCGTCTCTCCGGTCAGCGGGTGAACTCCCCTTGAAGATTCCTGATGCTAACATTGAAAGGTTCGCCGTTCAACGACGGTAGGCGTGCCGCTTGACGGCCCGCGTGCGCCGCCTTGACACGTTCCGGGGCCCTCTGAGACAGTAGCACCCCGTGGCGAACCCGACCCAGTCCATCGCAGCCAACCGCCTGCCCGTTGATGTGCGCCGACTGCCGGGAATTTCCCGGTTGACGGCCGATTACACGTACGCGTTCGCGAACCTCGCCCCGTTTTTCGCGGGCAATCCCGCCGAGCCGGCGGCGTGGCGGGCGGCGATCGACCGGGTGCAGGGGAGCCGGAGGCCGCGAGCCCGGATCGCGGACGCCATCGTCGATCAGCAGCGACGCCACGATGCGCCACGAGCGGCGATCGCCGCGGCCGACGAGCTGCGCGACGACCGCACGGTCGCCATCGTCACCGGTCAGCAGGCCGGACTGTTCGGCGGACCGCTCTACACGCTGCTCAAGGCGGTGACCGCCATCAAGCTGGCCGCGCACGTGCGCGCCACCTACGGCGTGCCGGCGGTGGCCGCGTTCTGGGTCGAATCCGAGGACCACGACTGGAACGAGGTGGCGACGTGCTGGGTGCTGGACCGCGACCTGGAGCGCCGGCCGATCACGCTGCCGACGCTTCCCGGCGCCGGCGTCGCGCCGGTCGCCGCCATCCGGCTCGACGCGACCGCGGGGCCGGCCATTGACGCGCTGCGGGACACGCTGCCGCCGACCGACTTCACGACGTCGCTCGTCGAGCAGCTGCGCGCCGCCTACCGCACCGATGCGACGATGTCCGGCGCCTTCGTGCGCTGGATGCTGCAGGTCCTGGGCGAGCACGGCCTCATCGTGTACGACGCTTCGGATCCCGCGACGAAGCCGTTTGTCCGCGACGTGTTCGCGCGCGAGCTCGAGGAACCCGGCCGGACCGCCGCTATCGCAGCAAAGGCGGGCCGCGACCTGGTGGAACGTGGCTATCATGCGCAGGTCACGGCCAACGAGGACGCCGTCGCCTTGTTTCACCTGAACGGCGCCCGGGAGCCCATTCATCGGGTCGGAGACGGGCTGATGGTGGGCACGGTCAGGCGGAGCGCCGCCGACCTGTTGAAGGAACTGGACGAACGGCCTGCCTCGTTCAGTCCGAACGTCCTGCTGCGGCCGCTGGTGCAGGATTCGCTGTTCCCGTCGATCAGCTACGTCGCGGGCCCGAACGAGCTGGCCTACCTGGCGCAGCTTCGCGGCGTGTACGAGCGCTTCGGCGTGCCGATGCCGTTGATGGTGCCGCGGGCGAGCGCGACGCTCGTCGACTCGGCGAGCATCCGGTTCCTCACGAAGACCGGGCTGCCCTTCGAGGCGCTCCAACGGGACGATGAAAGCGCGCTCAATCACCTGCTCGAGCAGCAGCTGCCGCCCTCGGTCGAAGGGGCCTGGCGCGACGCCGACGCGACCGTGACCGCGCGCATGGAAACGCTGGCCGAGTCGGTGCAACTCCTCGATCCGACGCTCGAGGGCGCCGCACGGTCGGCGCTCGGGCGCATGAAGCACGACCTCGACACCTTGCGCGACAAGATCGTCCACGCGGCCAAGCGCCGCGACGACACGCTCCGGCGACAGTTCAGCCGCACGCGCGGCCTGGCGTTCCCCGGCGGCGCGCTGCAGGAACGCGCAGTCGGCGCCGTCTATTTTCTCGATCGGTACGGCCCGGCGCTGGTCGAACGGCTCCTCGCGGAACTGCCGCTGGACGCGGGACAGCACTGGGTCATGGCGATTTGATAAGGCCCAAAGCCGATTTCCTGAGGTCTCGTGGACCAGACTGCCGTTCGAAAACCTGGGGATCGGAAGAAGGCGCTGCCCAAGCGCCGCCGCCGCTGGCGGATCGTGCTGCTCGTCGCGCTTGCCGTGCCGGTCGTGTGCCTGTCCATCGTGGGCGGCTATTACTACGTCGTCTTCTCCCGGCTGATCGACGAGCGGCTGCACGGCGAACGCGACCATGCGCTGCCGCGCGTCTTCGGGCGGCCCATCGAACTGCGCACCGGCGAGATGATGTCCCCGCGTCAGCTGATCGAACGGCTCAACGACCTGGGGTACGCGCAGCAAGCGAAGGTACAGCGGGCGGGCGAGTTCGCGGTCGCAAACGACACCATCGTGCTGTCACCGCGCACCGGGCCGACGGCGGGCAAAATCGCGCGCGCGATTTTCCGCAAGCCGGCCGCAGCGAAAACTGCGACGGCGAAGACGCCCGCCGCGCAGCCGGCCCCGCTCCCTGAACGGCTCGAGCGGCTCGAGCTGGTCGGCGCCGGCCAGACGCAAAGCCTGATGCTCGACCCGCCGCTGCTCACGGCCCTCATCTCGGCAAGCCGCGAGAAGCGCCGGGAAGTGCCGCTGGCGAAGATCCCGAAGCCGATGGTCCAGGCGGTCCTGGCGATCGAGGACCACCGCTTCTACGAACACCCCGGCGTCGATCCGATTGGCGCCGTCGGCGCGCTCCTCAGCAACCTGCGCGGCGAGAAGTCGTACCTCTCGGGCGGCAGTACCATCACCCAGCAACTCGTCAAGAACGTCTTCCTCGCCTCCGTCATGGTCAACCCGACCGAGAAGTCGGTGCGCCGCAAGGCGCTCGAGGCGTTCATGGCGATGGTCCTCGAACGGCGCGCCTCGAAGGACGAGGTGCTGGAGCTGTATCTCAACGAGGTCTACCTCGGACAGCGCGGCTCGTTTGGCATCCACGGCGTCCCGGAGGCCGCGCGCCTCTTTTTCGGCAAGGACGTGTACAACCTCAGCCTGGCCGAGGCCGCGACGATCGCCGGCGTCATCCACTCGCCCCAGGTCCTGTCGCCGTTCGTCAACGCCACGCGGGCCCGCGACCGCCGGAACGTGGTCCTCCGGCAGATGGCCGACGACGGGTTCGTCACCCGCGAGGCGGCCGACCAGGCATCGCGCGAGCCGCTCACGGTGGTGGCCCGCGCGCTCGAGGCCGAGGCGCCGTATTTCGTGGACCTGGTCGGCCAGACCCTTTCCGACCAGTTCGCGGGCGTCATGAAGACGACGCAGCCGGTGGACGTCTACACGACGCTCGACCTCCACCTGCAGCGCCTCGCGCAGGATTCGGTCCGCGAAGGACTGCTGCAGGTCGACCAGATGCTCGCCCGACGCAAGCGGAAGACCGTTCCCCAGGCGGCGCTGATTGCCGTGGACCCGCGGACCGGCGAGATCCTGGCCATGGTGGGCGGACGGTCGTACAACCAGTCGCAATACAACCGCGCCATCAGCGCCAAGCGCCAGCCGGGATCCGTGTTCAAACCGTTCGTGTACCTCGCGGCTTTCGAGAAGGCCGCGGCCGACGGGCGCACCGACATGACGCCGGCCACCGTCGTCGTGGACGAGCCGACGACGTTTTACTTCGAGGACAAGACGTGGGAGCCGGGCAACTACGAGGGCGAATACGACGGCCCGGTCACGCTGCGCCACGCGCTCGCGCACTCGAAGAACGCGGCGACAGCCAAGGTGGCCGAGATGACGGGGTACGACGAGGTGGCCAACCTCTGGAAGCGCTTCGGCACGGGCACCGCGCCGCACCCGTACCCGTCAATCGCGCTTGGCGTCTTCGAAGCGACGCCCATCGAGATCGCGACGGCCTACACCGCGTTTCCCAATTTCGGCGAGGTGCGCCCGCTGCGCACGATCCTGCGGATCATGAGCGGCCCCAGGGACCTCGCCCCCGTGCCGGTCCCGCCGGCCAGGCGTGTGACGCGCCCGGACACCACGTTCCTCGTGCTGAACATGATGCGCAGCGTCATCAACGAGGGCACCGCGGCGGCGGTCCGCGGATCGGGGTTCGCTCTCGACGCGGCGGGCAAAACGGGCACCACCAACGATCTGCGCGACGCCTGGTTCGTCGGCTTCACGCCCGAGCTGCTCACCGTCGTCTGGGTGGGCCTCGACGAAAACCAGCCCCTCGGCCTGAGCGGCGCGCAGGCCGCGCTGCCCATCTGGACGAGTTTCATGCTCCGGGCGCTGGCCGGACGCCCGAACATCGAGTTCGGCGTGCCCGCCGGCATCGACTTCGTGGAAATCGACAAGGACACCGGGAAGCTGTCCTTGCCGACGTGCCCGCGCACGTTCCGGGAGGCGTTCCTCGCGGGCACCGCGCCCGTCGATGCGTGCGAGCTGCACAAGTACTAGAAGGCTCCGGGCTCCAGGCTCCAGGCTCCAGACCATGAACGAAGAAGTGTTTCGCGCGGTCGTGTCCGCCCTCGATCGGGGAGACGCCGCCGCGCTCGTGACCATCGTCAGGACCAGCGGTTCGACGCCCCAGCGCGTCGGCGCGAAGATGCTCGTCTATGCCGACGGCCGTACCATCGGGACCATCGGCGGCGGGTGCTATGAAAGCGACGCGGCGCTGAAGGCGCGTGAGGCGCTGCGCACGCGCCAGGCGCAAGTCGTCCGTTACGAACTGAGCGACGACCTGGCCGAGGAATCGGGGTTGATTTGCGGGGGGCAGATGGAGGTCTACATCGAACCGCTGGAGCCAGCCGCGCACCTCTACCTCGTTGGCGCCGGCCACGTCTCCGCCTGCCTCGGACGGTTCGCTGCCGGGACGGGCTTTCACGTCCACGTGCTCGACGACCGCGAGCGATTCGCGAGCCGCGACCGGTTCCCCGAGGCCACGGAAATCCTGGTCGATACGATTGCCGACGCGCTCGGGCGCATACAATGGCCCGCCAACAGCTTCCTCGTGGTCGTGACGCGCGGTCACAAGCACGACCTCGATGCGCTGCGCGCGGTCGCCGGGCGTCCCTTTCGATACGTCGGGATGATCGGCAGCCGGGCCAAGGTGAAGCGGATCTTCGACGAGCTCACGGCGGGCGGCTGCCCGGCCGACTGGCTGCAGCAGATCCGGGCGCCCATCGGCCTCGACATCGGCGCCGTGACGCCGGCAGAGATCGCGGTCAGCATCCTCGCCGAGATCGTCGCGGTGCGCAACGGACGAGCCGGGCACGCCGACACGCTGCACATGAGCTCGAAGCTCCGCGGGCAGGACCAGACGGCCGGTGCGAAGTGAACGGCGTTCTGCGGTATAATCGAACGGTTAGCACTCTCGGCATCTGACTGCTAAATGCAGACCACCAGGCTTTCAGAGAGGGCGGGGCGCATTCTCGCGGCGCTCGCCCGAGAATATATCGAGACGGGGCTACCTGTCGGCTCGGCGACGCTCAGCCGGTCGGTCGGCGGCCTGTCCTCGGCATCGGTCCGCAACGTGCTGGCCCAGCTCGAGGAGCAGGGCTATGTACGCCAGCCGCACACGTCGGCCGGGCGGATCCCGACAGACCTCGGCTACCGGTTCTACGTGGACATGCTCATGACGATGCGCCGCATGGGCCGGCCCAACGCGTCGGTCGAGGCGCAGCTGCGCCAGCACACGGGCACCAACGCGCTGATGGCGGATATGCTCGCGCAGGTCTCGCACGTGCTGTCGAGGAACTCCCGACAGGTGGCCTTCGCGCTCGGACCCGAGAACCAGGCGGCCGCATTCCACCGGATCGATTTCGTGCCGCTCGCCAACACCGCCGTCCTCGTCGTCATGGTGGCCAAGGGCGGGCAGGTCACGCACAAGGTCGTCGATATCAAGGAACAGCTCGACGCCGACGTGCTGCGGCAGGCGGCCAATTACTTGAACAGCGAGTTCGCGGGCCTGTGCCTGTCCGAAGTGCGCGCAGCGGTCGTCGAGCGGTTGTGCCAGGAGCAGTCGCTCTACGACCAGCTCCTGTCCCGCGCGCTCCGGCTGGCGCAGTCCACGTTCGAGGGCCTGCCCGACGAGAACTCGTTGTTCATCGAAGGCACGTCGCTGCTGCTCGACCAGGCGGCCGAGGGTTCGGCCGGGCCGCCGATTGCCATGCTGCAGGGATTGCTGAAACTGGTCGAGGAGAAACACCGCCTGGTGCGACTGCTGACGGAATACCTGAACACCGAGGGGTTGACCGTCATCATCGGCGCCGAGCACCAGTCGCCGGACCTGAAGGATTTCGCGCTCGTCACCTCCACCTATTTCGACGGGCGGCGGATGGGGCGGGTCGGCGTCATCGGCCCGACCCGCATGCCGTACTGGCGATCGATCTCGATTGTCGACAGCGTGGCACGGGCGGTCTCGCGCGTGCTGCGCGACAGCGGCTGGGACGACACCGACGCCGCGCCGAGGTGCTGAGGTCCCAGGGGAAGGCCCGCGTGTTGCGTAGCCGTGTACGGGAGTCCAACTGATGCAGAAGCCACCCGACAGCGTGAACGACGTGGGAGAAGACATTCCGGTGCGCCGTGCGCGCCACGCGACGCGCGGCGCAGGCGATGAGACCACCGGGCAGGATCCGGCTGCGGGAGGCGCGGGACCGCAGGACAGTCCCGCCGCGGCGCCGGATGACGTGACGGCGGTCGCACGTGAGCGCGACGACTATTACGACCGCCTGCTGCGCAAGACGGCCGAATTCGACAACTACCGCAAGCGCGTGGAGCGGGAACGGCGCGAGCAGGCCGAATGGGCGGCGGCTGACGTGCTGACCGAACTGCTTCCGCTGGTGGACGACCTGGAGCGCGCGCTGCAGGCCGATTCCGAGACGGGCACCGACGCCTACCGCAAGGGCGTCGAGCTGATTCACAAGCAGATGCTGGACCTGTTGCGCCGGCGCGGCGTGACCGCCGTCGAGGCGGTCGGCCGCCCGTTCGATCCGCGCGAGCACCAGGCCGTCACGCACGAAGCGGTGCCGGGCCATGCCGATGGCGAGGTCGTCGAGGAATTCCGTCGGGGCTACAAGCTGCGCGATCGGCTGCTGCGCCCGGCCATGGTGAAGGTAGCCAAGGCGTGAACAAGCGGGACTACTACGTCGTGCTCGGAGTCGAGCGGGCGGCGGGTGAACAGGAGATCAAGAGCGCGTACCGCAAGCTGGCGCTCAGGTTTCACCCCGATCGCAACCCGGGCGACAAGTCCGCCGAGGAGAAGTTCAAGGAAGCGGCCGAAGCCTACACGGTGCTCGCCGACGGCGAGAAGCGCGCCGCCTACGATCGGTTCGGGCACGCGGGCGTGGGCGCCGGCGTGGGCGCCGGGGGCTTCGATCCCACCATTTTCGCCGGCTTCGAAGATATCTTCGGCAACCTCGGCGACCTGTTCGGCTTCGGCGACATCTTCGGCGGCGGCCGGCGGCGTGGCGGCCCGCAGCGCGGCGCCGATCTTCGCTACGACCTCGAGATCGGGTTCGAGGAATCCGCCAAGGGCACCGAGACCACGATTCAAATCCCGCGGCAGGAGAAGTGCGGGACCTGCCACGGCAGCGGCGCCGCGCACGGCACGTCGCCGGTGAGCTGTCCGCAGTGCCGGGGACGCGGGCAGCTTCGCTACCAGCAGGGCTTCTTCACCGTGGCCCAGACGTGCCCGCAGTGCCGCGGCGCCGGGCAGATCATTGCGAAGCCGTGCGCCACCTGCGGCGGCCACGGCCAGGTGACCGAGCAGCGGCGGCTGACGGTGAAGATCCCGCCGGGCATTGCCAGCGGCCAGCGGCTGCGACTGCGGGGCGAGGGCGAAGGGGGCGCGGGCGGCGGGCCCGCCGGCAACCTCGACGTCGTCGTACACGTCCAGGATCATCCCTTCTTCCGACGTGAGGGCGACGATCTGTTCTGCGAGATCCCGGTCAGTTTCCCGACGCTCGCCCTCGGCGGCGAGATCACGGTCCCGACGCTCGACGGCGACCACACGCTGCGCGTGCCCGAGGGCACGGAAACCGGAACGGTGCTGCGGCTGCGCGGCAGGGGAATGCCGAGCATCACCGGCCGCGGGCACGGCGACCTGCACGTCATCGTGCAGGTCATGACGCCACGCAAGCTGACGCGCGAACAGAAGAAACTGCTCGAACAGCTGGCGGCCACGCTGCCGGCGCCGCAGGCCGAGCCGAAAAGTCACGCCGACGACGAGCACGATCGCAGCGTGTTCGAGCGCGTCAAGGACATCTTCTCCTGAAGCTCTTCCCTGCCCTCGACCTCCACTTCGCGTCCGGCGCCGACAGCGCCTCCGATCTGCACGACCGGCTGGTCGCGGGACTGGACGATTTCCTTCCGACGGCGATCGACGAGGCGGCGACGAAATGGCGAGTCTTCTTCGATTCGCCTGATGCGCGCGCGAGAGCGCTTGCCTGGTTGCGCGCGCTGGGCGACCCCCGCGTGACCGCCGAGCCGCTCGACGTGGAAGACGAGGATTGGGCGCGGCGGAGCCAGGCCGATTTGCAACCGGTTCGCGTGCGACGGATCGTCGTCACGCCCCCATGGTGCGCGGCGTTTGCGCGCGATGGCGCGAGCAATGGCGACATCCTGATCGTCGTCGTGCCGTCCACCGGCTTCGGTACCGGGCACCACGCATCCACGCGACTGTGCCTCGACCTGCTGCAGGGGATCGCGGTGCGCGGCCGGACCGTGCTGGACATCGGCACCGGCTCCGGCGTCCTCGCCATGGCGACAGCAGGCCTGGCCGCACGCTTCGTCGCGGCCGTCGACAACGACGCCGACGCGATCGACGCGGCGCGAGAGAACCTCGCGCTCAACGGGATGGGCCCGTCCGTTCACCTCGAGTGCGCCGATTTTTGCAGCCTCGAACCGGCGAAAGCGGACATCGTCGTCGCCAACCTGACCGGCGACCTTCTGCGACGCGCCGCGGCGGATGTCGTGCGGCACCTCAGCGCCGGCGGCGACCTGATCCTGTCGGGCGTGCTGGCTGACGAACAATCCGCGGTGGTTGCGGCATTCGAATCGGCCGGCGCAAAGCTGCAGGCGGTCGTGGCCGAAGACGAGTGGGTGGGCCTGCGCCTCAGGCTCCCGGCCGAACCCGTCACAGATCTCCCCAGATGAACTGCAGCACCGCAATCGCCGCGATGGGCATCGCGTCGGCGCGCAGCGTCCGCTGGCCGAGCGTGATCGCATGGAAGCCCGACCGGCAGGCCGCCTCGATCTCCGCGGCAGTCCACCCGCCTTCCGGCCCGATCAGCACCGCGGCCGACTCCGGCGTCGATATCCCCGCGAGGGTCGACGATCCTTCCGCGCGCGGTTCGACCAGCAGCAGTCGGAGGTCGGCGGTCTCGCGAGCCAGGTAGTCCGCGAGTTCCAGCGGCTCGCGCACGTCGGGCACCACGGCGCGACCGCATTGTTTGACCGACGCCACCGCCACGCGGCGCCAGCGCTCCGCGCGGTTGCCCCGCGCGAGCGACGCGAGGGTCGTCTCGGCGCGCGCGGTCACGACGGGCTGGACGACGCTCGCCCCGAGCATGGCGGCGTCGCGCACCGCGCCGTCCATCCGGTCGCCCTTGGTGACGCCGATCGCAACCGACAGTCGGACCGCTGGCTCGGGCGCCGGCCGCCGGGCCGATGTCGGCCGGACGATCACCACGCCGCGGCCCGTCGATTCGACCTGCGCGAGGTACTCGTGGCCGCGGCCGTCGAAGACGGCGACCTCGTCGCCGGCGCGCAACCGCAGGACGCGCACCAGGTGCTCCGCTTCGCCGGGCGGCAGCGCCGCCGGTCGATGGGCCTGGAGATCCGGAACGTAGAAACGCGCGTGCATCTGGCGATTATAGCCACGGCGGGCGGGCGGTCCCACTTGGTGGGATCGGGCCGCACTGCGCTATACTCAGCCCGCCTGCAATGTTCTTCCGCGGCCAGACCATCGGGAAATACAAGATCCTTGCGTCGCTCGGCAGCGGCGGGTTCGGAGCGGTCTACCTCGCGGAAGACACCTGGATCGACAAGAAAGTCGCGATCAAGGTGCCGCACCGCCAGAACGTGGATTTCGGCGAGTTGCTCCAGGAACCGCGCCTGCTCGCCAGTTTGAACCACCCGAACATCGTCTCGATCATCACGGCCGAGAAGATCGAGAACACGTTCTTCATCGTGATGGAGTACGTCCAGGGCGAGACGCTCGAGACCGTCATCGCGCGTGACGGGGCGCTCGATCTGCGGCGCGCACTCGACCTGACCTGCCAGATCTGCAATGGCGTCGATTACGCGCACGCGCAGGGCGTCATCCATCGCGATCTGCGTCCGGCCAACGTGCTCGTCTCGGATGCCAGCATGGTCAAGGTGGCGGACTTCGGCACCTCGCGCTTCCTCGAACTTGCCGCGCAGGGCACCACGGTCATCGGCAGCCCGCCCTACATGGCGCCTGAGCAGTTCCAGGGCAAGGCTGTCTTCGCCTCGGACATCTACTCGCTCGGCGTGAGCATGTACCAGATGTTGACCGGCCTGTTGCCCTACAACACGCCGCTGCCGAAGGACATCGACAAGCTGGTCCGGGGCGAGCTCGTGACCCCTCCGCACATGCGCAATGCCCGCATCCCGCGCGCCGTCAGCGCGGTCGTCATGCGCGCGATGGCGCCCAACATCCCTGACCGCTACCAGCGGGCCGGCGATTTGCTCGAGGCCCTGCTGGCCGCCCGCAAACGCGGCACCGGCGTCCGGCCGAGCGGGGTGGAACGAGCCGCGTCGGGGTCGGGGCCCGGCGACGAGTTGTCCGACCTGCAGAGCCGCCTCAAAGCCCGGGAGACGCCGCAACCGCGGTTCTGCTGGCACTGCCGCAAGCCGCTGCACGCGCGTTCGGATCGGTGCCCGTTTTGCGGCGAAGCCCAATGACGCACCGGTTCTCGCCGAAGCGCGACGGCGCGAAGGCGGATCGGCGCCCGTTTTGCGGCGAAGCCTAGTAGGCGCGGACCCGGCGGGCATCTTCACGGTGTTAGAATGGTCGCGCTCGCTGGTGGAGCGTTGGAGTGTCCGCTTGCCTCCGCTTCATGCGACCGCGGACAATGGGCAGGTGGGGTCTGGTCAAGGGGGATCGATGAGTTTCGCGGGCACCGGTAAGGTCTGGATGAACGGCACCCTGGTCGAGTGGGCGGACGCCAGGATCCACATCGGCTCGCACGTGATCCATTACGGCAGCGGCGTGTTCGAAGGCGCGCGCTGCTACAACACGGCGAAGGGCCCGGCCTGTTTCCGTCTCGACGCACACATCCGGCGCCTCTACGACTCGGCCAGGATCTACCGGATGGAGTATCCGCTCGGGCACGACGGATTCCAGGAGGCGGTGCTCGAGACGATCCGCGCCAACGCGTTCAAGGCGTGTTACATCCGGCCGCTCATCTACCGCGGGTACGCGGCGCTCGGCGTCAACCCGTTTCCCTGCCCCGTCGATGCCGCCATCCTGTTGTGGGAGTGGGGCCGCTACCTGGGCCCCGAAGCGCTCGAGGCTGGCGTGGACGTGCGAATCAGTTCGTGGACGCGCAGCGCGCCGAACACGTTCCCGTCGCTCGCCAAGTCCAGCGCCAACTATGCGAACTCGCAGCTCATCAAGATGGAAGCGATCGTCGACGGCTACAGCGAAGGGATCGCGCTCGACACCAACGGCCAGGTGAGCGAAGGCAGCGGCGAGAACGTCTTCCTGGTGCGCGACGGCGTCCTCTACACGCCGCCGCTCGCGGCCTCGATCCTGCCGGGGATCACGCGCGATTCGGTCGTCACCCTCGCACGCGATCTCGGGTACGACGTCCGCGAGCAGGCGGTGCCGCGCGAGATGCTCTACATCGCCGACGAGGTGTTCTTCGCCGGCACGGCGGTCGAGATCACCCCGATCCGCGCGATCGACAAGATTCCGATCGGCACCGGCAAGCGGGGGCCGGTGACCGCGGCCATCCAGAGCGCCTTCTTCGGCCTGATCACCGGCACAGCGCCGGACACGCACGGCTGGCTGACCTACGTCTATCCGGAAACCGCGCCCACCGGTGCCGCGGCTGCCAAGGCGGGATAACCGACGATGCACGTCAACGACCTGCTGAAAATCGCCGTCGAACGCGGGGCCTCGGACCTGCACCTCAAGGTCGGCAGCTACCCGATGCTCCGCATGCACGGCACGCTGGTGGTCGCCACCGAGGAAAAGCGGCTGACGCACGAGGACACGGTGACCATGGCGCAGGCCGTGATGTCGACCGCCCAGCGCCAGAAGTTCAACGAGCTGATGGAAATCGACATCGCCTACAGCGTGCAGGGCCTCGGCCGCTTCCGCTGCAACATCTACCAGCAGCGCGGCACGATCGGCCTGGCGCTGCGCATCATCCCGATGCGCATCAAGCCGATCGAGGAACTGGGGCTGCCGCCGGTGATTGCCCGGATTGCCGAAGAGGAGCGCGGCCTGGTGCTCGTCACCGGCACGACCGGCAGCGGCAAGAGCACGACGCTGGCGGCGATGGTCGATCACATCAACACGTCGCGCAGCTGCCACGTCATGACCGTCGAGGATCCGATCGAGTTCCTGCACCGCGACAATCGCTCGCTCGTCAACCAGCGCGAGGTCAGCGTCGACACGCAGTCGTTCGGCTTCGCGCTGCGCAGCGCCCTGCGGCAGGACCCCGACGTCATCCTGGTCGGCGAGATGCGGGATCTGGAAACGATCGAGACGGCGCTGGTGGCCGCCGAGACCGGGCACCTCGTCCTCTCGACGCTGCACACCATGGACGCCTCCGAGACCATCAACCGCATCATCGCGGTGTTCCCGCCGCACCAGCGCAAGCAGGTGCGCCTGCAACTGGCCACCGTGCTCAAGGCCGTCATCTCGCAGCGCCTCCTGCCGCGCGCCGACGGCACGGGCCGCGCGGTCGCGGTCGAGGTGATGATCAACACGCCGTTCATCCGCGACTGCATCGGCAGCCGCGCCAAGACGACGCTGATTCCCGGCGCCATCGCGGAAGGCACGTCGCAGTACGGCATGCAGACGTTCGACCAGTCGATCCTCAGCCTCTACCATTCCGGCTTGGTCACCTTCGAAGAGGCGATGCGCTGGGTGTCGAACGTCGACGAATTCAAGCTGAAGGTGCAGGGCATCTCGTTGACGGGCGACGCGGCCAAGGCGCAGATGGCCAGCACCGTCCTGAAGATGGACCCGTCGGCGATTACGCGGTTCGGGAAATAAGCAGGAATCAGGAATCGGGATTCAGGCGTCAGGACCGGTCGATTCCTGACCATCCTATGACTGGCCGACCGACTTCCCACGCGCCGTCCAGCGTGCGATCCGCGTGCGGGCTCGTGCTCGCGTGGCTGGCGGCCCGCGACCTCTCGGCGGCCGAGATCCGGCTGCGGTTGCGGCGGCGCGGCTGCCCGAACGACATGATCGACCCGGCGATCGAGCACCTGCGCGGCACCGGCGCGATCGATGACCGCCGGGTCGCCCTGGGCCGCGCGCGGGTCGAGGCCAGCCTGCGCGGCCGCGGCCGCGAGCGGGTGCTCCTGCGCCTGCGCAGCATCGGCATCGATGCCGAGACCGCCCGTCACGCCGTGGACGCCGTGTTCGAGGAGGTCGAAGAGGACGCGCTGCTCGCGCGCGCGCTCGCCCGCCGGCTGAAGCCGCCGGACCGCCCCGTCGCGACGCCCGCCGAATACCGCCGCCTCTTTGCCGCGCTCGTCCGCCAGGGCTTCGCGCCCGCCGCCGTCAGGAAGGCGCTGGACGAGCGTCGGGCCCGGTCGTCCGAGTTCGGTCAGGACGAGGGCGAGTCGCAGGACTGAGGCGTCGAGCCCGAAGCCTTGAGCCGTAAGCCCTGAGCCTTTTTGGTACAATCCCCCTATGACCTCGAACGAGATTCGCCGCTCTTTTCTCGCCTTCTTCGAACGCCACCTCCACCGGATCGTCCCGAGTTCGCCGCTCGTGCCGGCCGACGATCCGTCGCTGCTGTTCACCAACGCCGGCATGAACCAGTTCAAGGACGTGTTCCTCGGCAAGGAGCGGCGCGACTACACGCGGGCCACCAGTTCCCAGAAGTGCATGCGCGTCAGCGGCAAGCACAACGATCTCGAGAACGTCGGCCCGTCGCTGCGCCATCACACGTTCTTCGAGATGCTCGGCAACTTCTCGTTCGGCGATTACTTCAAGCGCGACGCGATCCCGTTCGCCTGGACACTGCTGACCGAGACCTGGCGGCTGCCGCCTGACCGGCTCTACGCGACCGTGTTCGGCGGCGAGGGCGGCGTGCCGCGCGACGATGAAGCCTACGACCTGTGGCGGCAGTTCGTGCCGCCCGATCGCATCGGCGAGCTGGGCCTCGCCGACAACTTCTGGGCGATGGGTGAAACGGGGCCGTGCGGACGCTGCTCGGAAATCCACTACTTCCGCGGCAACGACCTGCCATGCGCGGAGCCGGTGTGCAAGGGCATCGCGTGCAGCTGCGATCGCTATGTCGAAATCTGGAACAACGTGTTCATGGAGTTCGACCGCCAGCCGGACGGCCAGCTGCAGCCCCTGCCGGCCAAGTCGATCGACACGGGCATGGGCCTCGAGCGGATCACGGCGGTGCTGCAGGACAAGGTGTCCAACTACGACACCGACCTCTTCACGCCGCTCATCCACGCGCTCGGGCGGATGACGGGCACGTCCTACGGCGGCGGCATGTCGTCGGTCGACGTCTCGACCAGGGTCGTCGCCGACCACATGCGCGCCACGACCTTCCTCATCGCCGACGGCGTGGTCCCGTCCAACGAGTGGCGCGGCTACGTGCTGCGCAAGATCATGCGGCGCGCGATGCGGCACGGCAAGCGCCTGGGCCTGCAGGAACCGGCGCTGCACCGGCTCGTCGACGTCCTCGTCAAGCAGATGGGCGACGCGTACGCGGAGCTGCCGTCCGGCCGCGATTACATCGTCCAGGTCGTGCGGGGCGAGGAGGAACGGTTCGAAGCGGTGCTGTCCTCCGGCCTGCCGCGCCTCGAGGAAGTGCTGGACCGCGCCGCGGCAAGCCCGGGCCGCCTCGTCCCCGGTGACGAGGCGTTCCGCCTCTACGACACCTACGGCGTTCCGCTCGATTTCGTCGAGGATCTCGCCAACGAACGCCACCTGGCGATCGACGCCACCGGCTTCGAGCTGGCCATGGAGGGACAGCGCCAGAAGGCACGCTCGAAGAGCGGTTTCGAGAGCATGCGCGCCGAGACCTTCACCGTCACAAAGGAGGCGACCGCCGAGGGACTGCGCGGGTCGGGCGATCGGTTCGAGGGGTACACGACGACCCGGATCCACGGCGCGCAGATCATCGCGCTCTTCAACGAGGATCGCGCGGAAGTGCCGGAACTGCGAGAAGGCGACCGCGGCTACGTGGCGCTCGACCAGACGCCGTTCTACCTCGAGGCCGGCGGCCAGGTGTCCGACGTCGGCCGGCTCTACAAGCTGGCGGGTGTCGGCGAAGCGGTCGTCGACGGCGTCCTGCGCGCCTCGCCGGATTGGCCGCGGCTGCACCACGTGCGCGTGGTGACCGGCGTGCTCGACGAACGCGACCTCGTGACGGCGGAGGTCCACGAGGATGCACGCGACGCCACGCGACGCCATCACACGGCCACCCACCTGCTGCACGCGGCGTTGCGGCAGGTGCTCGGCGGCCACGTGAAGCAGGCGGGCTCGCTCGTCGCACCCGATCGGTTGCGCTTCGACTTCGTCCACTTCGCGCCGCTGACCCGCGAGCACGTCGAGGCGGTCGAACGCATCGTCAACGAGCAGATCTGCCGGAACACACCGCTCGAGACCGAGATCCGCTCCACGCAGGACGCCATCGCCTCGGGCGCGATGGCGCTGTTCGGCGAGAAGTACGGCGACCGCGTCCGCGTGGTCTCCGTGCCGGGCTTCAGCATGGAACTCTGCGGGGGCACGCACGTCCAGGCCACCGGCGATATCGGGTTCTTCGCCATCATCGAGGAGGGCGGCATCGCGGCCGGCGTCCGGCGCATCGAGGCGGTCACCGGGCTGGTGGCCGTCTCCTATTACCAGCAGCGCCGCCGCGAGATGGAGGCGGTGCTCGAGACGCTCAACGTCCCCGGCGCGCAGGCGGCCGAGGCCATCGAACGGCTCCAGTCCGAGGCGAAGCGCCTGGCGCGTGAGACCTCACAGCTCCAGACGAAGGTGGCGCTGGGCGGCGACGCCAGGACGACGGGCGAGGCGGACGACGCGATCGACATCGGTCCGATCAAACTCGTGCGGCGACGCGTCGACGGTGTCGAGAAGGATGCGCTCAGAAGCGTCGCCGACACGCTCAAAGCGCGCATCAAGAGCGGCGTTGTCGTGCTGGCGAGCGCCATCGAAGACAAGGTGGCCATCGTCGTCTCGGTGACATCGGATCTGACCAAGACGATTCAGGCGGGCAAGATCGTGAAGCAAATCGCCCCCATCGTCGGCGGTGGCGGAGGCGGCAGGCCCGATTTCGCGGAAGCCGGCGGGCGCGACATCGACAAGATCGACCAGATGCTCGCCGAGAGCGAGAAGGTGGTCAGGGAAATCGTAGACGGTAAACAGTAGACGGTAGACCGTAGACGGGAGACGGCCTGCCTACGGGACTGGCGGACTACCGACTACCGACTACCGGCTACCGGCTACCGACTACCTCTACGTCTCTCACTTCTTCGGCGGCGGCGGCGTGACCGGCCGCAGCTGCTCGAGCGCCCGCTTGAGCGATTCGAGTTTCTGGCCCGCCTCGCCCAGCTTTCCTTCCGCGGTCAACCGCTGATAATCGGCGAAGTCGCGCGCGGCCTGGTCGATGAGCGCCTGTGTCGAGGCTGGCGGCGCGCCAGGCACGGCAGGCTGGGCTGTCGCGGCCGCGCCGGATTGAGACGCGCCCGGCACGCCCGCCGGCATCTGCATCTGCGGGCTGGCCGCCGCGCTCTCCGATGACAGCAGGTTCGACAGGGCCACGTCGAACGTCGGCGCGTAGGCCAGGCGATCCTGGAGGGCAAGCACGACCAGGCGCAGCTGCGGCATCGGGCTGCGTTCGGCCTGCAGGTAGATCGGTTCGGCGTAGAACAGCGCCTGCCCGATCGGAATCACGAGCAGGCTCCCCCGCCGCACGTGGGACCCCTGCTGGTTCCACAGCGACAGCATCGAGGACAGCTGCGGGTTCTGGTCGATGCGGGCCTCGATCTGCAGCGGGCCATCGACCAGCCGCGTCTTCGGGAAGTCGTAGACGAGCGCCTTGCCGTACTCGGCGTCGTCGCTCCTGCCCGCGATCCACCCAATCAGGTTGTTGCGCTTGGACGGCGTGAACGGCAGAATCTCGATGAACTCGACCTTCGACTGGCCCGGCAGCTTCATCACCACGAAGTTCGGCTCGAGCGGCTGCGTCACCTGCTCTTTCGTCGCGTCGCTGAGCGTCACCTGGCTCGCGACGCTCCACAGATCCTCACGGTTGTAGAAGACCTGCGGATCGGCCATGTGATACAGG
This sequence comes from Acidobacteriota bacterium, assembly GCA_003170135.1. Lineage (GTDB taxonomy): Bacteria > Acidobacteriota > Vicinamibacteria > Vicinamibacterales > Fen-181 > Fen-181. Next base: position 18,833 of record PMZR01000056.1, on the reverse strand, counting down.
CTGTAGACCGCCGCCTGCACTTTCAGCAGCATTTCCGGGTAGCGAATGTGCTCGCGCACGCCCGGCGGCATCTGGCTGGCGTCGCGGAACAGATCGGGAAACGTCTGCCGGTAGGCCTGGATGATCGGGTCCGTCTCGTCGAATACGTAGAACTGAACGGTGCCGTCGTAGGCGTCGATGGCCACCTTCACGCTGTTCCGCAGGTAGTTGATGTCGTCCTCTCCGACCCGATAGCGCGTCGCGTAGGGGAAGCTGTCGGCCGACGTGAAGGCATCCATCAACCAGTAGAGCCGCCCGTCCTTGCCGACGACGATGTAGGGATCCGGGTCGTAGGACAGGAATGGCGCGACCGTCGCGACGCGTTCGCGGATCTCGCGCCGCATCAGCAGCAGGCTGTCCGCCGTGATGTCGTCGCTGAAGGGCAGCTTGGAGAGGTCACCGCGATCGACCGCGATGAGCAGGCGCCGCCACATCGAGCCGATCGCGATCCCGTTCTTTCCCTGGTAGGTCGTGTAGTTGTTGCTCTCGCCCTGCGGGTAGTTGAACTCGCGCTGCCGCGTGCGCACGTAGACGTCGCTCGTCGTTTCCTGGCCGAAATAGATCTCGGGCCGCGTCACCTGGATGTCGGGCGTCGTGCTCTGCACCGGCATATCGCTCAGGACGAGGGCCGGCAACCCTTCCGACGTGAACCCGTTCACCGGGTTCATGGTCACGCCGTAGCCGTGCGTGTAGATCAGCTTTTCGTTGATCCAGTTCCGGCTGCTCTCGGGCAGGCGCCCGATGTTCAGTTCGCGCGCGGCGACCATCATCTGCCGCACCTGGCCGTTGATGCGATAGCGGTCGATGTCGATGTCCGGAAAATCGTAGTAGGTGCGAATCGCCTGGATCTGGCGCAGCGTGTCCTGCAGCGCGTGCCAGTCCCACAGCCGGATGTTGTCGAGCGTCACCCGGTTGTTCTCCACGTCGAGCGCCTCGACGCCCGATTCGGCCGGGAAGTTGTGCCGCTCGATGCGCGACAGGGCGAAGGCTTCCTGCGTGAACGCGATGTTCTGCCGGATGTAGGGCGTCTCGCGATCGAGCTCGTTCGGCTTGACGATGAAGCCGTTCACGTACCAGGCGACGACCCCCACCGCAACATAGACGACGATGCCCGGCACGATGGCGCTGGCAAGCCAGACCAGCCGCCGCGGACGGATCGCGTTGACGAACGCGATGAGGGCGCCGAGGAGCAGCGCCGCAATGACCAGCAACAGCCCGGGCAACGTGATGTGCACGTCGGTGTAGCCGGCACCCGAAAAGGTGGACCCGACGTGGAACAACTGGTCGAAGCGCCCGAGGTACACCCGCCAGGCCAGCACGACGAGGAGCGCGCCCAACGCGAACGACAGGCCGCCGTAGCGATCGCCCAGCTCGACCAGGCCGCGCACCGAGCTCAGCGCGCGTTCGCCGGCCGAGATCAGGAAGTAGATGATCGCGGCGGCCAGGGCGACCAGCGCGAGCGTCGTCAGCCAGGTGGCCAGCATCTGCCACGCCGGCAGCGTCAGCAGGTAGAATGCGATGGGCCGTCCGAACACGGGATCGACCACCGCCGCGGCCTGTTGCGGCGCCTCCCACCAGAGCACGAACGTCGTCCACTCGGCGGCCATGCCGAGCGCAGACGCCACGCCGACCAGCAACGCGACGAGCCACCCGACGATGCGGGCGACCGGCTTGAACGACACGCTGACCGGCCGGCCCTGGATGATGATCGTGCGGTCGAAGTGGGCGCGGTCTACGCGACGCGGCCGAAGCGCCCAGAAGGCGAATTGCAGGATTAGGACAGTCGCCACGAGGAAGCCGCCGAACAACCCGGCCTTGATCGCGAGCGTCTTCCAGAACACGGACCCGTAGCCGAGCGACGTGAACCACAGGGCATCCACGTACCAGGACACCAGGGCGCTCGCGCCGAACACGAGCAGCGCAAGGATCGCGAGCAGAATCAGGCGCAGGCGCCCCCGACGCGGCGACGGCCGCCGAACGTCGATCACCGGACCGTCGTCGTCACCTGTGAGTCTCATTCGACACCTTTTCGCCGGACCAGGCCGGTCGCGGGCCAGTCGGACGCAGAAACGGATGAGTTGTAGAATATCATCGTACGCGCAGGGCTAAAGAATACTCCAGGACCGGCCGATACCCCGAAATAGAGGTGGTCCAGACCGCGACCGACACTTGGTGAAGGTTTCCCCGTATTTCCCGCTTGTCCTCTGCCTGACCGTCGCCGCGGCGGCGCCGGCCAGCGCCCAGATCTATTCCTGGCGGGCCGGGAACGGGAATGCCGTGTACTCGGACCACCCTCCCGGAACCGAGGCCCCGAGCTTCCGCGTGATCGGCACCTCGTTCCGATCCACCAGGCCGGCCGATGCGCGACTGGCGACCTCCTACGACCGCCTGATTGAGAAGCATGCGGCGACCTACGCTGTTTCGCCGCACCTCGTGCGTGCCGTCGTCCAGGTCGAATCGGGATTCAACCCGCGGGCCGTCTCGCCCAAGGGCGCCTCGGGCCTGATGCAGCTGATGCCGGCGACCGCAATCGAGATGGGCGTGCGCGACGTGTTCGATCCGGACGAGAACATCCGCGGGGGCGTCGGCTACCTCAGACAATTGCTGAATCGGTACGCCGGCGACGAGAGACTGGCGCTGGCGGCCTACAACGCGGGGCCGCAGGCCGTCGATCGCCACCTCTCCCAGGTGCCGCCGTTCCGCGAGACGCAACGGTATCTGTCGCAGGTGAGCAGCCGCGCCGGCCATGCCTACGAGTCGTCTCAGGGCGTCAACGGTCGGTCCGTCCGGCAGTACGGCGACCTCGCCACGCCGGTGGTCATCGGGCGACGCGCCACGACGGTCTCCAGGCGGGCGGCAGCCCGCACGGTGTCGTCGCCGCCCCGCGTCTACAGATCGTGGGAAACCACCGCCGATGGCCGCGTGATCCAGAAATACAGCGATACCCAGCCGGCGGCCGGCACCTACGAAATCGTCCGCTAGACGCATTCCGCCAGTCCCGATCGTCTTCTTCGGGGTCTAATTGTTCAGTTCGTTTTCGTAAGAACCGGGCCATCCGCCCTGGTCAGTCGGGGTGCGCCCGGACCGAGGAGCCCGCCGATGCCTGCTGCGCGAAGTCGATTCTCTGCCGCCGGCTGTACCTGCCTGGCACTGGTCGTCGCCACCGGTCTGACGGCCACATTGGCCGCCACCGGTCTGAAGACCGGGGCTCCCACACAGACCAAGGAAATCGTGGGACAGGTTCAGATCGCAGCCGACGATGAACAAGCCATCCGGCAGCTTGTCGTGCGCCTGTATGAGGCACGCGCCAGCAAGGACGTCGCCGCCTACGCCGCGCTGTGGGCGGCCAAGGCGCCCCGACGCGTCCTTCCGACGTTTCCGGCGGAATTCGTCTTCCCCTACGCGCGGCTCGAGGCCGGCTCGCCCGCGCTGACGCGGCTGAAGCAGGAGGCGACGAGCGTGACCGCGCGGGTCACGATCGACGTGACGATCGCGCAACGAGCCGGCGACGCCCTGCGTGCCGAACGATGGATCCGCGGCATGGGGTTCCTCAAGGAGGGCGACCAGTGGCGGATATGGCGCGAGGCGCCCGCGAGCGACGATCTCGCGATCGAGATCGCCGCGGCGCCGTCGGACGAGGCGCGCGAGGCGCTTCTCGAGAGCGAGCCCGACCTGCTGACCGAGGAAACCGCGTTTGCCATCGAGACCCAGGCGGATCGGCTGTTTGCCTCGGCGACGCCGAACCCGAAGGCGGCCATGGCACTCTACGACTTCGAGCTGAAAGTGGCGGCGCAGATAAAGAGCGTCGCGGCCGATGCCCGCGCCCACATGAAAATTGCACAACTGCTCCAGCCCGGCTCGCCCGATGTGGCGATCCCGCACTTCCAGCGGGCCCTCGAGGGCTTCAAGGCGGTCAACGACCGCGAGCGCTGGGCGAAGACCGAGATCGGGCTGGCGACCAGCTACTACAACCGCGACAACCAGGCCGCGCGCGAGCACTACCAGCGCGCCGTCGATCTGTTGGAGGCCCTGAAGGACACCGCCTCGCTGGCGAGCGCGCTGCACGGATACGGCAACGCCTGTTACCTGCTGGGTGACTGGGGCTCGGCGCTGGACGCCTACCAGCGCAGCATGGCGCTGCAACTGGCCGCGCGCAGCCGCACCGGCATACCGGCGCTGCTGCAGGCGATGGGCCGCGTGCAGAAGGACCAGGGCGATTACGACACGGCGATCCAGTCCTACGAGAAGAGCCTCGAGGACGTCGCCGTGCTCAGCTACGCCACCGAGTTCGGCGCCATCACGGGCCTGGGCGACGTCTATCGCCTGCAGGGTCGGTTCGAGCTCTCGCTGCAGCAGTACAACCGGGTCCTCGCGCTGGCGCAGACCAACAGCGACAACCAGGGCGTGATGCAGGTCGAAGGCGACATCGGCAACGTGTACATGTCGGGCCAACAGCCGGTGGCGGCGCGGGACCATTACAAGAAGAGCCTGGCCCTGGCCGAAACGCTGCGCAATCAGGCGGGCATGGCGCGGGCGCTGGCGGCCCTCGGTCTCGCCGAGTTCGGCGACATGCAGTACGACGCGGCGATCGCCGCGTACCTGAAAGCGCTGCCGATCCGCCAGGCGCTGCAGGACAAGGGCGAGATGGCGTGGCTGCACGCGCACATCGGGCTGGCGCAGGCGGCGCTCGAGAAGCACGAGGACGCGCTCGCGTCTCACCAGCAGGCGTTCGACCTGAGCCAGGCCCTTGGCGATCGCGCGGCCGTCGCCGTCATGCAGGCGCTGGTCGCCACCGAACAGGCCGAGCTCGATCACCTGGATCAGGCGCTCGAGTCCGCAAAGCGCGCGGCGAACATGGCGCGCGAAATCGAGAGCGACGACACGCTGGCGCAGGCGCTGGTCGTCAAGGCGCGCGTGCTTCGACACCGCGGCGACCGCGACGCGGCCGAACACGCGCTGCAGGAGGCCATCGCCGCGGTCGAATCCGGCCGGGCGCGGGCGGGCGACGAACCGCGCAACGACTTCTTCGGCGACACGCGCGGCCCCTACCGCGCGATGGCGCTGCTGCTGGCCGACGCGGGGAAGCCGTCCGATGCCCTGCTCTTCGCCGAACGCGCACAACTGGCGCTCGTCGCCAACATCCTCACCGGCAACCGATCGCTCATCACCGCCGGCTTGACGGCCGACCAGCAAGACGAGGAACGACGGCTGAACCGGCAGCACAAGTCGCTGCGCGTCCAGGTGGAGAAGGAACAGGACCGGCCGGCCACTGATGCGACGCGTCTGGCGTCGCTCAAGGCCGGGCTCGCCGACGCGGACCGCCAACGCACGGCGTTCGCCGAAACGATCTACGCCGCCCTGCCGAAGTTGAAGCTGCAGAGAGGGTTGATCGACGCGGGCAGCCTGGAACGTCTCACCGCCGCGGTCACCGACACCAAGACCGCGGTCATCGAATTCGTGACGACGGACAAGCAGACGCTGGTCATCGCGCTCACCAGGACCCGGGCGGGCGCAACGACGATGGCGGCGCCGCCTGCCCCGGTGCAGATCGAGATCACGGCGATCGACGTCACGCTGCTCGACCTGGCAAAGCAGGTGCGCGAGTTCCGAGGCCTGATTCGCGACCGTGACGCCGGCGTTGACAAGGGGGCGCGCGATCTCCACGCCTTGCTGTTGCAGCCAGTCCACGACGCGCTGGCCGGCAAGACGCGCCTCGTCATCGTCCCCGACGGCCCGCTGTGGGCGCTGCCCTTCCAGGCGCTCCGGTCGGCCGACGGGCGCTACCTCGTCGAGCAGTGCGCGGTGTCGTACGTGCCGTCGCTCACGGCGCTCGATTTGCTCTCCGGCGCGTCGCTCGAAACGGCCGCGCCGACGGCCAGGCGGCTCCGCGCGGTCGCGGTCGCCAACCGGCAACCCGGTTCGGCGGCCGAGCGCCTGACGCTGCTCAATGCGGCGGCCAACCTGGCGCCGATGCCGAATGCGGAACAGGAAGTGCGCGGGCTGAGGACGATCTATGGCGCCGCGCGAGCGAGAGTGTATGCGGGGACGGCGCCGGCACCAGGCGCGATCCGCGCGGACGCGCAAACCGCCGCGCTCCTGCACCTGGCGACGTTCTTCGTGCCCAACGCCGCCAGCCCCTTGCGTTCGCCGATCGTGTTCGCGGTCCAGAAAGATGGTCAGGCCGATGTGGTCGAAGCGTGGGAATTGATCCGCGACACGATGCCGCGGGTCACCGTGGTGTCGCGCGTGCAGGTGGATCGCGTCGCAAGCGAAGGCACTGTCCCCGTCGGCCTGAGTTGGGCGTTCTTCGTCGCCGGCACGAAGACGATGGTGATGGCCACGTGGCCGGATGATTCGCCCGCGGCCGTCTCGCTGATGCTCGGGCTGCACCGCAGCCTGTCGCGATCGGCGACAGGACCGATTCCGCCGGGCAGGGCGCTGCGCCAGGCGATCCTGCCGCTGCTGGCAACGAAGTACAAGCACCCGTTCTACTGGGCGAATTACGCCGTCATCGGGATGGGATGACGCGCGAACGGGGCGCCTTCACTTAGGCGAGGTCGATCGCGCTCGGATCCAGCCGTTCGAGCGCCATGCCGAGGAAGTGCACGGCGAGGACAACCTCGCCGACGAGCAGGGTCGCCGCCACCAGCGTCGCGGGAACGGTGGCCAGCCACCCGACCAGCGGAAACCCGAACAGGAGCAGCAGTCCGCCAAGGAGCGCTCCGGGCAGAACGCCGATGGCGAGCAGCAGAACCGTGCCCGCGAACATCAGCATCTGCTGCCCCATCGCCTCGATGCCGCGCAGGCGTGCGGGGCCGACGGCGACCCACCCGGGGAACAGCACGACCGTGGCGTTCTGAATCACGACCTGCGCAAGAATCAACGCCGGGAACATGACGATCGCGGAGATCCCAACCGCCAGGCGATCGCGCCACGGCAACGCCTCGGAAGGCGCCGCGAGCGAGAGACCGCCGGCGATGAGCATGAGCAGCGCAACCAGCAGCGACACGACCCCGGACGAGGCCAGTATCTCGCCCCACAGCAACCGTTTGCCGGAAATGGGCCAGGTCTTCAGCACGGAGAGACGCACCAGATCCTGGCGGAGATCGTTGCGTACCATATAGGGCCCGAAACCGGTGACGCCGCAGCACAGCGCCATGGCGATCGGCATGAACGTGGCCGCGAGACCCGTCCGGTGGCTCGCGCCAATGACGACGGCCACCACGATCGGCGGCACGGCCACCCGCACGAGCATCGTCACACTCGCGTAGCGGCCGAGCATGATCAGATTCTTCCAGACGATGGCCGACTCCGCGCGACCGCGGACGGGAAGGTTGAATGGCGCGCGTCGGAACACCGGCCGGGCCGGCGCCCGCCGGCCCTCGACAACCTCGTGTTCGCTGGCCCCGGTCGACTGCTCGAATGTGCCCTCCGAACGCAGCACCCACGCGTAGTTCGCCAGCGCGAGCAGGACGGCCGGGACGGCGGCCAGCGCGAATCCGGCCGGCCACGCGGCGAACAGCGGGCGGATCATCACCGTGAACGGCAGGAGCGCGATGGTCACGCCGCGCTGCGACAGTGCCTCGTGAGCCAGCTCGAGCGCGGCTCCCAGGTCGCCTGTGCGCTGCATGTGCACGACGGCTGGCGCCAGCGCCCACACGGCGCCGCACGTCGCCGCGATGACGACGACAAGCGCAACCAGGGCCGCCAGGTCCCGGTGTCCGCGGCCCTCGAGAAGCGTGGCGCGCGTGAGGGCGATGCCCAGCAGGTGCAGGCGCACGGTGGCGAACAGCAGGAACGTCCCGGCCAGCAACGACCACGCGCTCGTGGCGGCCGTGCGCGCGAACACCGTGATGATCGCCGTGCTGAAGAGAATTCCGACGAGCGAGCGCAGCACCTTGTAGCGAATGATGCGTCGGCGCGCAAGCGGCGCAGGCAGCAGGAAGTCCCGCTCGGAGGCCGAGAGTTGCAGCGGCTGCCTGGAGACCGGCAGGAACCACCGGCTCAGCACGATGAGCCACAGGAAGAAGATGGCGACGCTCTGCAGCGGTGCGATCACCGAGGGCGGCAGGCCCACGCCGCGGCCCGCCTGGGAACCAAGACGCACCGGGCGCACCAACCAGACGTAGAGATACGCCACGCCGACGATCGCGCCGATCGCATACTTCGGCTCGCGCAGTCGCCTCACGCGACTGAGGACGCGGTTCTTCACCGTGCAGACGAGCAAGTACAGGAAGGGACTGTCGAGCATCGGAGATCAGGGTTCACCGGTCGCCTCCGCGTCCTGGCCGGTCGCGCGCAGGAAGATTTGTTCGAGGTGCGCACCCGCCAGGCCGGGATGCCGGGACAACTCGTCCAGCGTGCCGTCGGCCACTTTCTTCCCGTTCGCGATGATCACGATGCGGCCGCAGATTTCCTCGACCAGGTGGAGCAGGTGCGACGACACCAGCACGGCCGCGCCATCGCGCGCGCAGGCGAGAATCGTCTGCTTCACCCGCCGGATGCCCAACGGGTCGAGACCGGTCAGCGGCTCGTCGCACAACAGGGCGACCGGCCGGTGCAGCAGCGCGCAGCCGAGCGCGAGCTTCTGCCGCATGCCGCGCGACAGCTCGCCCGGCAGCGCGGAATGCTTGCCTGCCAGTTCGAGCTGTTCGAGCAGCGACGGAATCCGCGCGTCGGCATCCGTGACCTGGTAGAGACGGGCAACCAGGCGCAGGTGCTCGGTCACGGTCAGGTAGTCGAACAGCTGCGGTTCGTCGGGAATGAACGCCAGGCGGCGCTTGGCCTCGATCGGGTCGCGCACGATGTCGTGCCCATCGATGCGGATCGTGCCCGAGCCGGGCCGCTGAATGCCCGCCACGCACTGCAGCGTCGTCGTCTTGCCCGCGCCGTTCGGCCCGATGAGGCCCACGACCTCGCCACGGTCGACCGTGAACGACAGGCCGTCAACGGCCCTGAGATCGCCATAGAGTTTGGTGAGGTCGGTGAGTTCGAGCACGCGCACATTATAGTCGTTGGCCCGCCGCCGCCGCGCTTGACGTCACGCGCGGCTCTGGCGAGGCCTCGCCGTAGCTCGCGTGCATTCAGGCGAGCGAAGGCGGGTCGTTGGTCGGGGTCGTTGGTCGGCGATCAGCGGCAGGCGACGGTGGCGGTCCAGACGCGGGTCGCGTGGATCGACGACGCGACGGGCAGGTTGTCCGGAACGTAACAGGCCGGGTGGCTGTCCGCGGAACCATGATCGAGCAGGCTGGCGGGCAGCGACAGGAAGCCGCTGACGACCCACGGGCAGAAGCGCGTGCCGGCCTCGCGCGAAATCAGGGCGCGGGCGGCGTCGACCGACAGGGCCGCACGGTATTCGCGCGGGCTGGTCAGCGCGTCGAAGGCGTCCATCACGGCCACGATGCGGACCGCCCACGGGATGGCGCTGCCCACGAGGCCGTCCGGGTATCCCTTGCCGTCGTAGCGTTCGTGATGGTGCAGGACGATTTCGCGCATGCGGTCGTCCAGACCGACGCGTTCGAGCAGGTCGAGGCCCTTGTCCGGATGCGACCGCAACTCGACCCATTCCCGCTCGTTCAGCCGCCCGGGCTTCGTCAGGATGCACTCGGGAACGAGCAACTTGCCCGCGTCGTGAAGCAGCGCGCCGACACGGACGCTCTCGACGACGTCGGGCGCCAGACCGTACTGCGTGGCCAGCCGCACGGCGAACGCGGACACGCGGCGTCCGTGCGCCGCGACGACCGACCGCCTGGCTTCGAGCGCCTTCAGAAACGTGTCGATGATCACGTTAATGTCATCCGTGCCGCGTCATTTGCCGGGCGCCGGCGCGAACGACGCCGGGATCTCCCCGGTTCACATCCGACAACGGCGGCTCGTCCATAGGCACAGCATGGTCGGTGCCAGCGGCCCGCGCGGGCGATCGTGCTCACCGTCGCTCGCGATTGCGCGCGGCTTCCCAGCACCGGCGCCAGACGCCAGGCGAGGCGCCCACACGTTCTGGTGTCGCCATGTGGCACACGGGCGGTGGAAGCGCCGGTATCCGGCTGCAGGGGCACGAGTTATCTCAGACGTCAGCGTTTTGACGCGGGTACGTCGGCATGATGGCGCGTGAAGGCCGGCAGATCGCCGATTGCACGCCTTCGCAACCTCTCGTTGCAGACAGCGTGCAGACGAGCTTTCACCCCGGGTCGCGCATCGTTCGCCTCAGGTGCGGCGGCCCGTCCGTCGCGCTCCGGGTGCCCCGCGCTCGCGCTCGAAGCCAGCCTGGCGACTGGCTGTGTTATGATTTTGGTTTCCGGCTGGCGGTCCGAGGCGACCCATGCCGGCAGACTGCGTTGTCCAACAGCGGCGGGGCCTGGGCGTCAGCCTGGACTACCGGACGCCCAAGTCTTTGTAGAGGAGAATCGTGGCGACTCACGCATCGGCGCTCAAGGCGCACCGGCAGAGCCTGGTTCGACGGGATCACAACCGCGAAATGCGATCCGCACTCCGGACGGCCATCAAGAACATCCGGACGGCGATCGACGCCAAGGATGCCGACGGCGCCAGGAAACACCTGCCGGAGACGGTGTCGCTCATCGACAAGATGGCGGCCAAGGGGATCATCCACGACAACGCGGCGGCCCGGCACAAGTCGCGGCTGCACGCGGGCATCGCCAAGTTGTCCTAGGAAGGACGCGGTTTTTCCCGGCCGTTCGGGCTACATCCCTACACACAGTTCAACGAGCAGGCGCTCGAGCAGGATCTGCGGATCGCCCGCTGAGGTCTTGAGGGCGAGATCCGTCCGCAGCAGCGCCTCGAAGGCGCGCTTCTGCTGGTCGGGCGTGACCGGCGGGCGCGGGGAGCCCCGCCGGCCCGTGCGATCGACGCCGCCCAGGTGCGCGCGTTCGATGAACGACCTCAGCTGACCGAGGATCTGCAGCGGCATGCCGCCGCCATCGAGCAGCAGCGACAGCTCGCGCAGCGCCAGCGCGGCGTTCCCGTCCCGCATCGCGTTGACCATCGCCCAGTCGTCCTGCGACGTGGCGGCGCCGGCGACTTCGCGCACGTCGGCTGCGCTGACGGCCGGCCGGCCGGTGGCGAACAGGCAGACTCGCTCGATCTCGGCGCGCAGCCGCCGCACGCTCAGGCCGGCCCGTTCCACGAGCAACCGCACGGCGGCCGGTTCGATGCCCATCCCCCGCTCGGCCACCCGCGCGCGAATCCAGTGCTCCGCCTCGACCGCGTCGGCCACGCCGCCGCATTCGACGACGACCGCGTGCTTGAAGAGCAGCTTGCTGAGCGTGCGGCGGCCGTCGATGGCATCGGCGACGAACACGACCGTCGCGTGCGCTTCCGGAGCCTTCACGAAATCCTCGAGCGCCTCGAGGTCCTGTTGCGACGCCGCGCTCTCCCGCTTCGGCACGAACAGGCGGTCGGCGTGCAGCACGATCACGAGCCGCCGGGGCGCCAGCAGCGGCAGCGTCCGCACCGCGTCACAGAACGCGGAGACGGACGTCTCGGCGCCGTACAACCGATCCACGTTGAACGCGCGCAGTTCCGCGTCGACGCTGTCGGAAAACGCCGCGACGAGCGCGGTCTTCTCCGCCTCGTCATCTCCCACGAGCAGGTAGAGCGGCTCGAGCGCGCCGCTCGCGATCTGCGCCCGGGCCGCGGCAGGTTTCAGGCGGGCCGGCATCAGAAGGCTTCGAGGATCGCGCTGACGACCGAGCGCGCGAAATCGGTGGCGACGCGCCCGAGCGCGTTCGTCTCCTGGCCGAAGAACGTGGCGGGATCGGTCACCGTCGTGGTCCCGCTGGCCACGTCGTAGTCCTCGCGAAACACGAGGCTGGGGTTCTGCCACAGGACCTTGTCGGCGTGCACGTCGCGGAATTCGATCTTCGCGACGACCGTAATCACGTACCGCGTGGCCTGCTGCGCGTCGTTGAACACGGACGGCGTGATCGAGATCGACGTGATTTCACCTTTCAGCACCGCGTCGACGCCGGCCTCCTGCGGCAGCACCTTGTACCGGCCCCGCCCGATGAACTCCGAGCGCACTTTCTCGGTCAGGACCTGTTCGACCTGGTAGAAATTCGTGTCGTTGACGAAGTCCGGAATGCCGATGACCTTGATCGTCTCGGGCAAAAACGACCCGCGGCCCGCCAGCGCGTATCCGCAGGAGGAACAGAGGCCCGCGGCGAGGACGATCGCCACAAGGGCTGCAAGACGATGTCGCAAACTCACCTCTGCAAGGGCTTTCGGCCTTTGGCTTTTGGCCTTTGGCCGTTTGCTTGGCCGAAGGCCGTCAAGAGACGACAATATTAACCAACTTCCCTTTCGCGACGACGACGTTTCTGAGCGTTTTGCCCTCGGTGTGATGTCGCACGGCAGGGTCGGCCATGGCGATCTCGCGCAGGAGCGCCTCGGAGGCGTCGGCCGGCACCGTGAGACGCGCCCGCAGCTTCCCGTTGACCTGGACCGGGACGACGATCTCGGCCGCCCGCGCGGCCGCCGCGTCGAAGACCGGCCAGGGCTGTCGCGTGAGGCCTTCGGCGTGGCCGAGCATCTCCCACATCTCCTCGCAGATGTGCGGCGCGAACGGCGCCAGCATCACGACCAGCGCCCGGATGGCTTCCCTGACGACCGCCACGGTCTCGACCCGTTCGAGCGCGCCCGCCGGCGTGTTCCGGCGTCCTGGCGCGCCGACCTGCGTGGTCTCCGAGAAGAGGTAGATCTCGTTGACGAGCTCCATCAGCGCCGAGATCGCGGTGTTCAGGTGCACACGCGGGTCGAGGTCACTCGTCACGCGGCGGATCGTGTCGTGGGTCTTGCGCCTGAGCGCCCGCTCGCCGTCGTTGAGCGGCAGGCCCGCGGTCGCGGGGACACCCTCGCCGGCGATCGTCTCGACCCAGTGCTCGACCAGCCGCCACACGCGCACCAGGAAGCGGAAGCTGCCTTCCAGTCCCTGGTCGCTCCACTCGACTTCCTTTTCGGGCGGCGCCACGAAGAGCACGTACAGGCGCAGGGCGTCGGCGCCGTACTTCGCGATCATCTCGTCCGGATCGACGACGTTGCCCTTCGACTTGGACATGACGGCGCCGTCCTTGAGCACCATGCCCTGCGTCAGCAGCCTGGTGAAGGGCTCGTCGTGGGTGACCATCCCGAGGTCGCGAAACACGCGCGTAAAGAACCGCGAGTAAATCAGGTGCAGGATCGCGTGCTCGACGCCGCCGCTGTAGAAGTCGACCGGGCACCAGTAGGACACCTTCCGCGGATCGAACGGCGCCGCCTGGTTGCGCGGGTCGCAGAAACGGTAGAAGTACCACGACGAATCGACGAACGTGTCCATCGTGTCCGTCTCGCGACGCGCGGGCCCGCCGCACGTCGGGCACGTGGTGTTGACGAATTCGGGGACCTGCGCCAGCGGTGATTCGCCTCGGCCGGTGAACTCCACGCCCGGCGGCAGCGCCACCGGCAAGTCCTCGAGGCGCGCCGGCACCACGCCGCACTGGTCGCAGTAGATCATCGGGATCGGCGTGCCCCAGTACCGCTGGCGCGAGATGCCCCAGTCCTTCAGGCGGAACTGGACGGTGCGCTGGCCGATGCCGGCCTGCTCGGCCCGCTCGGCCATCACGCGCAGCGCCTCGTCCGATCGCAGCCCGCCGTACGGTCCGGAATCGACGAGCCTCCCGTATTCGACGTAAGCCGCGTCCATCGTCTCGAGCGCCAACTGTCCGGTGTCCGGCCCGGCGGTCTCCGGCTGGATGACGACTGTAATGGGCAAGCCGTACTTCTTCGCGAACTCGAAATCGCGCTCGTCGTGCGCCGGCACCGCCATCACCGCGCCCGTGCCGTACTCGCCCAGGACGAAATTGGCCACCCAGATGGGCACGGCGCGGCCCGTGAACGGATTGAGCGCGTAGCGGCCGGTGAAGAACCCTTCCTTCTCGATCTGGCCGCTGACGCGCGCCATGCGGTCCTGGGCGCGGAAGCGATCGGCGCGCTGCTTCAGATCTGCGGCGTCATCGGATTCCCGCGCGAACTGTTCGACCAGCTCGTGTTCGGGCGCGATGAGCACGAATGTCGCTCCGTAGATCGTGTCGAGCCGCGTCGTGAACACCTCGACGTCCACCGACGTCCGATGGCCCGTGACCGGCGCCGGCGCCCCAGCATCCACGGCCGTGTCGAGCAGCGGGAACCTGATGCGCGCGCCTTCCGAGCGCCCGATCCAGTTGCGCTGCATCGTGAGGACTTTTTCCGGCCATTCACCGAGCGTGTCGATGGCGTCGAGCAGCTCCTGCGCGTAGGCGGTGATGCGGAGGAACCACTGCTCGAGGTTGCGGCTGACCACCGCCGTCCCGCATCGCCAGCATCCGCCGTCCACGACCTGCTCGTTGGCGAGCACGGTGCCGCATGTCGGGCACCAGTTGACCGTCGAGCGCTTGCGGTAGGCGAGGTCGCGCTCGAACATCTTGATGAACAGCCACTGGTTCCACTTGTAATAGTCGGGCTCGCAGGTCGCGATCTCGCGGTCCCACGCGTAGCTGATGCCCAGACGCTGCAGCTGGCCCTTCATGTGCGCGATGTTCGCGAACGTGGACGTCGCCGGCGGGATCCCGTTCTTGATGGCCGCATTCTCGGCGGGCAGGCCGAACGCGTCCCACCCGAACGGATGCAGCACGTTGAAGCCGGTCATCCGCTTCATGCGCGCGACGACGTCGCCAATCATGTAGTTGCGCACGTGCCCGACGTGGGCGTGCCCGGACGGGTAGGCAAACATCACCAGGCAGTAGAACTTCGCCTTCTCGGCGTCCTCGGTGACTTCGAAGGCGCCGGTCTCGGCCCAGCGCTGCTGCCATTTCTGCTCGATGATCTGTGGTTTGTACTCGCTCACGGAATATCAGTCCCGGGTCGTGGAAGAAACGAACGTGAGGGCGGGAGCGCCTTTGGCAAGCCCAAAGCCAAAAGCCGAAGGCCCAAGGCCATCTGCAATCCGTCAATTATAGCCCAGGCCAATACCGCTGCTGGACGGCGCGCACGAGTTGGACCGCCGCGGCGCCGCGACGGCTGGGCCCCGCCACGACTTCCTCGCTGAGCGGGAGATCGTCGGGCGTGAGCGGCTCCGCGTCCGGGCCTTTGCCGCTCACCCGAGCGGGAACGGCCTTTGCGACGGCCGAAGAGGTCGTGGCTTTGTCACGACGGTCGAGCAGCACGCCAACGAGGCCGTCGAGACACGCGCCGAGCACTTTCAGGTGATAGCCGCCTTCGGTGATAAAGACGGCCGGGCACCGCGCAACAGAAGCGAGGGCGTAGAGGCGCCGGCCGAGGTCGTTGAAACCCGCCACGGACATCCGCATGCCCGCGAGCGGATCGCGCATGTGCGCGTCGAAGCCTGCCGACACGAGCAGCAGATCGGGTTGAAACGCCCGGAGGACCGGCAGGATGACGCGATCGAAGACGAGCAGGTAATCGCCGTCGGTCGCGCCTGCCTCGATCGGCACATTCACGGTGAACCCTTCGCCGCCGGCGGCGCCCGTCTCCTCGGCCGCGCCGGTGCCTGGATAGAACGGGAACTGGTGCGTGGAGATGAAGAGCACGCGGCGGTCGGTGTAGAAGATCCGCTCGGTGCCGTTGCCGTGGTGCACGTCGTAGTCAACGATGGCGACGCGGGCGCAGCCGCGCGCGAGAGCGTGTGCCGCCGCCACGGCGACGTTGTTGTAAATGCAGAAGCCCATCGCGCGCGCCGCCTCGGCGTGGTGCCCCGGCGGCCGCACGAGCACGAGCGCAAAGGACACGTCAGGGTGTCCGGCGTCCGGGAGCGTGGTCCCGGCCCGGTCCAGCACGGCATCGACGCCGACAATCGAGGCACCGGCGGCGAGGGCGGCGACCTCGGCCGTGTCGCGCGAGGTGAACGTATCGGCATCGAGCTTCACGGCCCGGCCCGCGGTGGCGGCGATTCGATCCAGGTAGGCCGGCGTGTGGACCCGAAGCAGTTCCGCGGCCGTCGCCGGGCGCGGCGCAAGAACCGGCACCCCGCGCGACGCCCAGTGGTCGCTCACCGCCTGCATCACGTGCGCACGTGCGACGCGTTCGGGATGCCCCGGCGGCGGCAGGTGGTCGGCAAAGCGATCGGAGCTAACGAGGACGAGCATTCGTGGTCGTTGGTCGTTGGTCTTGGTCGTTGGTCAGGAGACGTGCGCGGCAGGGGGTGTGCCCAGCATGGCGAGTGCGCGATCGCGCAGGCATGCCAACTCGCGTTCCAGCGACGCGCGGATTGTCTCGATGTCCGCGTCGCTTGCGTCCCCGGCGACCTCGACGGGCTGGCCGATCGCGAGCGCCATCGTCGCGAACGGCTTGGGTACCTGCATGCGGTCCCAACTGCCCATCGTCCAGTAGCGGGCCGCCTCGATGTGAAACGGCAGGATCGGATTGCCGGTGATCTTCGCCAGCCACACGGCGCCGGGCTGCGCGTGTCCGGCGGGACCGCGAGGACCGTCCAGCGTGAACCCTGCGGGCAGCCCGGCGGCCATCGCCCGTTTCATCTCGACCAGGGCGCGCGGGCCGCCGCGCGACGTCGAGCCACGGGCCGCGCGATAGCCGAATCGCTCGATGATCCGTGCAATCCACTCGCCGTCGAAATTCTCGCTCGTCATGACGACGATGCGGCGGCGACGGAAGTAGTAGGTCGCGGGCAGGATCCGGCCGTGCCAGAATGCGAGGATTGGCGGCCTCCCGGACCCGGCCACGCGTTCCAGCTGGTCCAGTCCTTCGACGCGCCACCGCAACGTACGGCCGAGCAGAGCGACGAGCGGAAAGCCGGCGCCGGCAATCGCCGTCGCCTGCCAGCGCCTGCTGCGCGAAGTCCGCCAGTCGCTTCGGTCGTTCACGTTCCTGGTTCAGAAGGACGCGGCGGCGGGTCAGACGCGCCCGAGCCGGGCCGCCCGCGCGGGCTTGCGTTCTTGAGCTTGCCGTCCACGAAAGTCATCAGATCCACGAACTCGGTCGCGGCATTCGAACTCGCCTGTGCGCCCTTCAGCATAATCGAACAGAACGGGCAGGCGGTGACGACCTTTGGCGCCCCGGTCGCCTGCAGTTGTTCGAAGCGCTGCTGGCTGATGCGCTTCCCTTCCTCGTGCTCCTCGAACAGCAACCCGCCGCCGGCGCCGCAACAGAACGGATTGTCGTGGCTGCGAACGGGGTCGCGAACGCTGGCGCCGACGCGATTGAGCAAGTCGCGCGGCTCCTGCGCGTGCCCCGCGTACCGACCGAGGTAGCACGGATCGTGGAAGGTCACGACTTCGGTCGGATCGAGGCGAACGTCCTTCATCAGGTCGGCGACGAACACCGCCGAGTGCATGATCTCTGCCGTGAACCCGAACGCCTGGTAGTCGTGGCCGAGCGTCTTCAGGCAGTGCGGGCACGAGGTGATGATCTTCTTCACGCCCGCCGCCTGCAGCTGCTCGATGTTCTGGGTCGCGAGCTCCTGGAAGAGGTACTCGTTGCCGGTGCGCCTGGCGGGGTCACCCGTGCATCGCTCCTTCTCGAGCACCCCGAAGGTGACGTTCTTCGCCCGGAGAATCTCGAAAAGCGAGCGCAACGATTTCTGGAAATCGGCTTCGAACGCGCCGGCGCAGCCAAGCCAAATCAGGTAGTCGTGTTTCGCTGCATCGAAGGTCTCGAGCCCCGCCGACGCCACGAACTTCTGCCGCTGGTCGTAGGTGAGCCCCCAGATGTTGCCTCGGCGTTCGAGGTTGTTGTAGACCGGGCCGAGGAATTCGGCTGCTTCGCCGTTCGACACCAGGCCGCGACGCGCGCCGATGATCAAGGGCACGTGCTCGATCCCCACCGGGCACTCGTTCTCGCAGGCCCCGCACGTGGTGCACTGCCACAGCACGCCAGGGTCGTACAGCTCGGCCAGCTTCAGGCTCAACTTGCCGGCAAGCAACCCGCCCTGGTTCTGCAGGATCAGGTTCTTGGGATTCAGCAGCTTCCCCGTGCCGAAGGCCGGGCACGCGTCCTGGCATCGCCCGCACTCGACGCACGTGAACGCGTCGAGCACCTGCTTGGCGGGCACGTCGTTCAGCGTCTCGAGGCCGACTTCTTCCTTCTCGAAATCGAGGTTCGGGACCGTGCCGAGCCGCGGCGATTTCAGGAAGACCGTGACGGGCGACAGCGCCAGGTGCAGGTGCTTCGACCCGGGAATCAGCGCCAGAAACACCAGGATGACGAGCCCGTGGACCCACCAGTTCACACGAAACGCCGCGGTGCCGGGCTCGAGCCGGAAGTCGAGGAGAAAGGTCACCATCAGCGTCGCGATGAAGAGGCCGATGAGGACCGACTCGGCCGACACGTGCGTGCCCAGCCCCTCGGGGCGCACGAACACGCGTCGGATGAGCAGGTAGAGGATCCCGGCCAGCACGGCGAGGGCGAACGGCACCACCGCCACCTTGTAGCCGAAGAACCACGGCTCCCCGGTGACGTCCGCGATGCCGAGGCCGCGCAGGAACTGCGCGGTCGTGAACCCCGCGAACATCACGAAGCCCCAGAAGACGAACGCGTGCGCCACGCCCGCGATCGGCCGGCCCGCGATCACTTTCGACTGGAGGATGACTTCACGGACGAAGCGGCCGAGCCGGCGCCCGGGATGATCGATGCTGAAATTGTTCCTGGCGCGGAGGATGAGCCGCACCCTCGTCACGATCTGCGCGACGAAGATGCCGACGAAGAGGACGAAGAGCAGGCGGAACGCCCAGATCTCGATCATGACCATGCCTGCTGCGTTGTCGTTGGTCGTTTGTTGTTGGTTGTTGGTT
>PMZR01000106.1 GCA_003170135.1 Acidobacteriota bacterium | reverse complement strand
CCATGTCCTTGACCGTAGGCACTGCCCACTACTCACTTCACCACGACCTTCCCCGTCATCGTCGGATGAATCGAGCAGTAGTACTCGTAGGTGCCCGGTGCCGTGAACGTGTACGAGAAGCGGCCGTCCGTGTCGAGCACCGGCGACACGATCTTCTTGTCGGTGCTCACAATCTTGTGCGGCACGTCGTCGCGACTGATCCACGTCACCTGGCTGCCCGCCGCAACCGACTCGGTCTTCGCGTTGAAGCTGAAGTTGTCGATGGTGATCGTAACGACGTTCTTGTTCGCGGCTTTCGTGGCTTGCGCCTGCGCCGTGAAGGGCGTGAAAACGGCCACGGCGACCTGCGCCAGGCCGACGACGACGAAGAGAAGCGTTTTCATGGTGTGCTCTCCCAGGAAGCACAGGACTGAAGTCCCGTGCCACATTCGATGACGGGGCAAGCTCCGCCCCGGCGTTCTCGATCTCCGATCCCCGACGCTCGTCCCTGCGCGCATTCGTGCGACTTCCGGGCTTCAGCCCGGGAGCACGCCTGATCCCTACATCACAGATCACCCGAGCGCCGAGTCCACGACCGCCAGCGCGTGCTGGTTGCGGACGTAGTCGACGCTGGTGAGCCCCAACACGTGGTGCAGTTGCCCGGCCGGCACTTTCATCGGCCCCGGCCCTGGTTCGCCGGAAGAGTGAACTTCTCTTTGCCGGTGACCGACCTCTCTGCGCAAGGTTTCCCGCTCGTGGGCGGAAGACGGCGAACGGCTACAACGTGTTGCGCTGGAGCCGCGGCGGGATGGCGTACTGGGTGGTGTCGGATCTGAATCCCGCAGAGCTTCGCCAGTTTGCTCACCTCGTCGAACAGCCGGGCGCCGCGCAGAGTCGATGAGCCGGCCGCGGCCACATCGCTTCGCTTGCCGTCACCACCGGGCACGAACGGTGCAGCGCGGGAGAGCGTCATGGCCGCTTGCCCACATCTGGCGCAGATTCGTGACGTGACCCCTTCAGCCGACGGTTGCGAGGAGTGCCTGGCCCTGGGCGACACATGGGTCCACCTCAGGTTGTGCCTCACGTGCGGACACGTCGGCTGTTGCGACTCATCGAAGAACAAGCACGCCACGAAGCACTTCCATCACGCGCATCATCCCGTCATCCGATCGTTCGAACCCGGCGAGGACTGGATGTGGTGCTACGTGGACCAGTTGCTCATCGATGGTCCGTAACGGCGGTTCGGGGTGCGCCGGTAACGGTCGGTTCTCACACGAGGGTGTCATGGTCTCCCGTCCCGATGCCTGGCCGATCCTGCCGTTGAGCACGTGGAAGGACACGTGCGACACGCTTCACCTGTGGACACAAATGGTGGGCAAGGTGAAGCTGGCGCTCTCGCCGTTCGCCAATCACTGGTGGCACGTGCCGCTCTACGTCGGCGCCCGCGGGCTGGCGACCGGCGCAATTCCGTACGCGGGCGGCTCGTTCGAGATGACGTTCGATTTTATCGATCACCACCTGCGCTTCGACGCGAGCGACGGCACCACGGCCCGGATGGCGCTCTGCCCGCGATCGGTCGCGGACTTCTATCGCGAGTTCACGGCGACGTTGCGCGGCCTGCGGATCGACGCGGCGATCTGGCCGGTGCCGGTCGAAATGCCGGACCACCGGGTGCGGTTCGATCAGGACGAAACGCACGACGCGTACGACGCCGACGCGGCGCACAAGTTCTGGCGCATGCTGCTCGTCGCCGACCAGGCGTTGAAGGAGTTCCGCTCGTCGTTCATCGGCAAGTGCAGCCCGGTCCACTTCTTCTGGGGCAGCTTCGACCTGGCCGTCACGCGGTTCTCGGGACGCCGCGCGCCCGAGCGGAAGGACGCGGACCCGGTCACGCGCGAAGCCTACTCGCACGAAGTGAGCAGCGCCGGCTTCTGGCCCGGCGGCGGTCCCGTCCCGGATGCCGCGTTCTACGCGTATGCCGCTCCGGAACCCGCCGGCTTCAAAACCGCCTCGATCCAGCCCCCGCGCGCCTTCTACAGCCCGGAGCTGTCGATATACGTCTTCATGTACGAGGACGCCCGAACGGCTGACTCGCCTACCCGCGCGATTTACGAGTTCCTGGAGAGCACTTACGCGGCAGGTGCGAACCTTGCGAACTGGAACCGGGCCGATCTCGAACGCGCCGCGGCGCCGGTCCCGATTCCCGTGCGATCGCGAGGATAACGCTTCCGCCACGCGGTCGCGCACCGCTCCGACGCTCCGAAGCCAGGGCTCAGGTTGCCGGCACAGCCATTGCGGCCTCGTCGGGCATGTTCGTTCAGAACGCTCCGACCCGCCACAATCTCTTCACAGCGCTGACACAACTTCGTCACCGGTCGGATCGTCTATTCAGATGAGAAGAGTGAGAACGGCTGGTTACAAGCCGCGCGACCTGGTGGCCCCCAACGGGCGCGCATTGGATTGGCCCCTTCGACTTGACAGAGGTGAGTTATGAAGAAGATTCTCGCTGTCGCGCTTTTCGCCGGTGTTGTTTCGTTGGTCGGGATCGCTCCCGCGCTCGCGCAGGGCGACCCCGCGCTCGTGAAGGTTCCCTTCCGCTTCATCGTTGGTGACAAGGTGCTGCCGGCCGGCAGCTACCGGATCGCGCTGCAAACCCAGGATGCGTCGGTCCTCCTCATCACGAGCCTCGACGGCAAGGCCATGGCGGCGTTTGCGGCCGCGGAAGGAGCATCCAACCCGCTGAGCACGAGCAACGAAGTGCGCGTCGCGTTCAAGAGCTTCGATGGCCAGTACTTCCTGTCCCAGGTTTCCATGCCCGGCCGGGATACCCGCGAGGTCCTGGTGTCGAAGGTGTCCGCCGAACGGACGCTCGCGAAGCTGAACCTGATGCCCGCCGAGCACGCCGACGTGGCGAAGTAGGACGGCGTCCAGAACGACGCGACCGGAACAAAGGATCGGTAGTCAGTGACAAATGGCAGCCATGCGGTCCCGGCCCCAGGGCCGGGACCGCATCATCGTCTGCGCCCGCATCGGCTTCCCTTTCGCCCTCGACAAATGACCAGCGGCGCATTCATTGCAGCCCGCACCACGTCCCCAGGTCCACCCGATGTTCGCCAGCTGGTTATCGGAACTGCTTTCCGCCCTCACCCCGTCCGAACGCACGCACAACACCTGGGCGGAACGCACGCAGGGCACACACAAAGAGGGTACGGGCGTCCCCGCGGCCGACGCCGACGCTGACATTCCCGCCCATGAGCGCGACAAGAGCACTCCAGCAGACGAGCACGAGAAGAACGCCCTGGACCCGTGCGACGATCCGGATCTCTCCCACGAAGACGGCGCGCCGCCCGACGCGGCCGGCGATTCTCCCCTGGTCAAGCGGTGACGGCAGGCGGTAGGCGGCGGTCCGTGTCGGTAGACCGCAGTCGGCGGGGGCGCAGCGTGTTGCCTGCGCCCGATGGTTTCACGCGATCGCGCGCGCCCACCTCGGCTTTTCGTTGACAACGCAACCGGATCGGCGTGTACTGCTGCGCGTTGGCGAGGGCTCACAATTCGCGTCCCGCTGCTGTCGGTGTCGGCGCGGGGCGCCGCGTCGCGTATGCTCAAGATCGCCGTTGTCAACATGAAGGGCGGCGTCGGAAAGACCACGACGGCCGTCAATCTGGCTGCCGGGATCGCCGCCGGTGGGCGGCACGTGCTGCTCGTCGACACCGACCCGCAGGGAAACGTCGGACACGCCCTCGGCGTGCACCCGCCGCGGGGCCTGATGCAGGTGATGCTCGGCGAGGCGGAGCCGGGCGACGTCATCGTGCGAGCGGTACGCGAACGGCTCGACGTCATTCCCAGCACCACCGACGCCTTCGCGCTCGAGCGCCAGCTCGCCGGGGTGACGCAGCGCGAGACCATCCTCGCGCGCCGGTTGCGGAGCCTGTCCGCCTACGACTGCGTGGTGCTCGACAGCTCGCCGGCCATGAACCTGCTCACCTACAACGCCCTGCTCTACGCCGATCGCATCGTGGTTCCGGTCGGCATGGACTCGATGGCGCTCATCGGCGCGCGCCAGACGCTGAACGGCGTGCTCGAAGTCCAGGAGCTGTGGCCGGACCGCGACCTCCAGCTGCTGGCGGTGCTGCCGACCTTCGTCAACCCCGCGACCGTCGCCACGCGCGCCGCGCTCGCCGCGCTCGAATCCGATCCGCGGATGCAGACCGCGCTCTATCGGCCGGGCATCCGCCAGTGCCTCGACCTGACATACGCCACGGCGCGGCACCAGACGATCTGGGAATACGCGCCTCGGAGCCGCGCCGCCGAGGACTACGCGGCGTTCATCACCTTCATCGAACAGCACCGCGTCGCACAGGAGGCCGTCCATGGCCAGGAAAGCCAAACCCGCGTCGTTTGAGATCCCGGATGCGGTGCGCCGGAGCGGACAGTCCGGCTGGGTGTACCGGACCGGAACCGACAAGGCGAGGTCACAGCACGCGGCGCCGGCGCCGCGACGGGCGCCGACCGCCCCGGCGCCTCCGGCGGTTTTGCCGCCTGCCGCGGCCGAGTGCGTGGCGCCGGAGATTGTCCCCGCCGGCAGCGCGGCCGCGCCGGTTGCCGGTCGGACGCTGGCGGGGCGGCTGGTCGGATTCAGCCTCCACGTCGCGGCCGTTCCGTTCGTCGTCCCGTTGTACCTGACGGCTGCCGTGTCGCGGCGGCTCGGATTCACGAGCCCGCAATGAGTTACGATGTGGCAACCGTGGACCACGACCCGACGTCGGACCATCGCTCGTCTCGAAGTGCCCTCGACCGTGTGTACGAGCGCGTCATCCGCGACCTCTTCGCCCGCGTGGCGCCGGGCCTGCTCGTCCTGCTGGCGCTCGCCGTGTCGGTCGCCTCGTTCGGCGATGTCGCGTCGGCGCTCGAACGGGCCAGCATCTGGATGTGGCTCGTCGCGTTCGGCGCCGGATGGCTCACCTCGTTCGCCATCCTCGCGATCGGCCGCCGCTTCAACCTCGTGCTCCTCTCACCCGACACGACGACGGACGAGCAGTACTGGACGGCCGAAGAGCGGTTCCGCGCCTCGACATCAAGGCGGCAGCACGCCGAGTACGAACGCCTCGTCACGGTGCGCGACGCGACGGCGGCGGCCTCGGTGGCGCTGTTCCTGTCGCTCGGCGCGCTCGCGACCGACTTCGTGGTGGACGTGCACCTGCACGAGAGCCCGTGGGCCGAAATCCGTAACGGGGCGACCGCGACCATCGTGCTGGTCGGCCTGGGCATCGGCCTGCAACTGAGCCACCGCGAATACGTCAAGCGCGCCTGGCGCTACCTGGCCGAGGACCGCGAGGGCCGGCGGGAGAACCGGGGGCGGGCGGCCACGTCGCGGCCGTGACGGGCGCGTCCCGGTCGGCCGGCGCGCCCACCCCACCCCATCAC
>PMZR01000085.1 GCA_003170135.1 Acidobacteriota bacterium | reverse complement strand
GCGGTGGGATGCCGCCTGCAGCCGGGCAGGGCACGCCGCCCCCCGGGCGCGGCCAGGGACAGCAGGCACAGGGCCAGACGCCTCCTGGGCGCGGCCAGGTCGGAGGGGCACCCGAGCGCGGCCGGCAGTTCGCGGAAGCCGCCTCGCCTGACGGCACGCTGAAAGCCTCCTACAACAAGGAGGATCAGAACCTGTACCTGAGCGGCGCCGACGGCAGCAACAAGGTTGCGATTACGACCGACGGCAGCCGCGAGAATCGCATCAAGAACGGGACCGCCAGCTGGGTCTACGGCGAGGAGCTCTCGCAGACCTCGGCGATATGGTGGTCGCCCGACAGCCAGAAGCTGGCCTATTACCGCTTCGACGAGAAGCAGGTGCCGGATTACCACCTGCAGGTTGACCAGACAAAGCTGTACACGCGCGACGATGTCGAGGCGTACCCGAAGCCCGGCCAGGCCAACCCAATCGTCGAGATGTTCGTCTACGACGTCGCGACGAAGAAGTCGGTGAAGGTCGATGTGCGCGATGGCAAGCCGTTCGACAACAACGTCGTCGGTCACTACGTCTACCACGTGCAGTGGTCGTCCGACGGCAAGGAGATCCTGTTCAACCGCACAAATCGCCGGCAGAACATCCTGGAACTCGCCGCCGCCAATCCCGGCACCGGCGCCGTGCGGACGATCATCCGCGACGAGTGGCCGTCCGGCTGGGTCGAGAACAACCCGGCGATGATCTTCCTGAAGGACGGCAAGCGCTTCATCTGGGAGTCCGAGCGCACCGGCTGGAAGAATTTCTATCTCTACGATCTCACCGGCAAGCTGCTGAACCCGATCACCAGCTACAGCACGTTCGAAGTGGCCAGCCTCGTGAAGCTGGACGAGGAGCGGGGCGTCGTCTTCGTGATGGCGCGCGACGGCGAGAACTATCTGAAGCTGCAGCTGCACCGGGTCGGGCTCGACGGCAAGGGCGATACCCGCCTGACCGATCCCGCTTTCGACCATTCGGTCGGCAACTGCATGCCGCGCACCGGCGGCCGCGCCGGCGGGCCTGGCGGACCGGGCGGGGGCGGCTGCGGCCTGTCACCCGACAACAAGTACTTCGTGGACGTGTATCAGACGCACGATCTGCCGCCGGCCACGCGGCTCGTGGACGGATCGAACGGCAAGGTCGTCACGGAACTGGCGGCGAGCGACCTGACGAAGTTCCAGGAACTCGGGTTCACCAAGACCGAGATGTTCACCTACAAGGCGGCGGACGGAAAGACGACGTTGCGCGGGCTGATCACGTTCCCGTCCCATTTCGATCCGACGAAGAAGTACCCGGCGCTCGTCAGCGTCTACGGCGGCCCCGCCTCGGCGAGCAACACCGCGCGCGAGACGTTCGCGACGCCGAGCCCGACGGCGGAATACGGGTTCCTCATCCTCAACCTCGACTCGCGTGCGGTGCCCGGCATGGGCAAGCGCCTGCTCGATTCGCTCTACCTGAAGCTGGGGCAGACCGAGATGGACGACATGGCCGAAGGCGTGAAAGCCCTGTGGTCCCGTCCGTACTTCGACAAGGAACGCGTCGGCATTTATGGAACGTCGTACGGCGGATACTCGTCGGCGATGTGCGTGTTGCGGCACCCCGAAGCGTTCCGCGCGGGATCGGCCTCCTCGCCGCCGACCTCGTGGATCCACTACGACAGCATTTACACCGAGCGGTACATGTGGATTCCCGAGGAGAACAAGGACGGGTACGAGCTGGGCAGCGCCATGCACTACGCGGACAAGCTGAACGGGCGCCTGCTCATCTACTACGGCACCGCCGATAACAACGTGCACCCGAACAACTCGATGCAGCTGATCCAGGCGCTGCAGCGCGCGCAGAAGAGCTTCGACGTGCAGGTCGGACCCGATGCCGGCCACTCCGGTGTGAACGGGCAGCGGATGATGGAGTTCTTCATCGAGAACCTGGTCATCAACAAGCCGGCGCCCGGCGTCCCGATCAGCACGAACTGAGGCATCCCTGGGGTCAGGTCTTGAATTGACGGTTTTTTCACGACCTGGCACCGTCGCGGGACGGTGTCAAGGCGCGGAAGAGCGGACAATCAAGACCTGACCTCCACGACGACCAGACTTCAACCCACCATCATCACGCACGAAATCCTGCCGCGAGTAATCACGCACCGCCCAGCCGGGCGAAACGGCACGGTCGCCGCCCCATCCTGTTGAGGAATCGCCTCGGCCGTGTCGCGGGAGCGCGGTCTGAGCGCCGAAGGTATGGTCCTTGCCCTCGATTCGACGAGGGAGGACCTCATGCAGCGCAGTCTCTTGCTCTCGATCCTGCTGCCGGTCGTGCTGGCCGGCAGCGCCAGCGCCGTGTCACTGTCGGCGGCGCCCGACGTCGCGGTGACGGTTCCGGCGGGGACCGTTCTGCACCTGCGCCTGGACGACAGCGTCGGTTCGGACATCTCGCGCGTCGAGGAACCGGTGTGCGCGGAGGTCATACGGCCCGTCATCGTGCGCGGGCGCACGATCGTTCCCACGCGCAGTCTGGCCGGAGGCCGCGTCATCGCCGTCAGGCACGCGGGGCATCTCAGGCAGCGCAGCCTGGTGACCGTGCGTTTCACGCGGCTGACGCCGGGCGCCGAGGAGCCGTCGTATCGGATCCGCACGCGCGCCTGGAGCGCAGTCGGACCGTCGCTGACCGGGCGCGACCTGAAAGGGATCGGGCTGCCGGCGGCTGGCGGCGCCATCATCGGCGCGATCATCGGTGGCGGCAAGAGCGCGGGCATTGGCGCGGCCGCGGGTGGGGGAGCGGGAGCCGCGCGGCTCGAAGTCACGCGCGGCAGGGACGTGCGCGTGCCGAGGGCCGCGGTGGTCCTGGTGCGGCTGACGCAGCCATTGCGGGTGGAGGTGCCCGCGCGGTGATGCGATCACGCGGCTTGCAGCGTGCGCGCAGACGGCGGGCGTACAATGGGTGGAACAATCATGTCAGTGCCCGACGTCCCCACTCTCTCGCGCGGCGTGAGCCGGGCAAGTGTGCGACTGTTGCTGCCGCGCGAGCACGGCGCGTACGGCCAGTTGCTCTTCCCGATGTCTATCGCGCTCGTGCTCGGGGACCGAGGGGCGGCCGCCCTTGCGCTCACGACTGCGTGCGCAGCCGCGTTCGTCGGACACGAGGCGCTCCTGGTGCTGCTCGGCCATCGAGGCGCACGAGCGGCGCGTGAGCGGCGCCGGGCATCGCTCGCCTGGCTCATCGGTTGCAGCGCTGTCGCTGCTGCCGCCGCCGTGCTCGGCGTGGTCAGGGCGCCGGGGGCTGCGGGTGCGGCGCTGCTCGTTCCGGCAGGCCTGGGCGGGGTGGTGCTGCTGTTCATCGCACGGCACCGGGAGCATACGACGGCCGGTGAAATCTCCGCCGCGGTGGCGCTGTCATCCTGCGGCCTGCCGATTGCGCTCGCCGGCGGCGTCGCGCTCGACCGCGGGATCACGTGCTGGCTGGTGTTCGCCTCGTCGTTTGCGGTTGCGACGGTTGCCGTGCGCTCAGTCATCGCTGCCGTCAAGAGTCCCCAGCGGCCAGCGACGGACGCCGCGTACTCGGCACGCGATCAGGAGCACGTGGATCCCGGCGTCCATCCCGGTTCGCCCGGCGCTCGTCTGACGGGATTCGGCCGTGGAGGCCCGGCGTGCTGGTTCGCCGCCGGCGTGATCGCATTCGCCCTCGTGTGCGCGGCGCGCGGGTGGACGATGTGGGCGGCACCGCTCGCGCTCGTTCCCGTGTGCGGGCTGGCAGCCGGCCTGGCGCTGTTTCCTCCGCACCCGCGTCATCTGCGCGCGGTCGGGTGGTCGCTCGTCACCGCCACCGCGGCGGCGGCCGTGGTGCTCGTCATGATGCTTGCATGATTTCACGCGCGGACGCAGGCACGCTTTGCAGGGTCCCATGGACGCTCAAGAACTCGCCGAAATCGCTCACCAGGCGCATCGTCGTGAAGAGCGCCGCATCGGCATGACCATGGCCGTCTTCGCCGCGCTGCTGGCCGTGACGACGATGCTCGGGCATCGGGCGCACACCGAGGAGGTCGTGCTGCAGACGCAGGCCGCCGACGCGTGGGCGTTCTACCAGGCGAAGAACGGTCGAGCGCACATGTACGACGCCAACGCGCAACTCGCTGAGCTCTCCGGCCCTCCAGGCGTCACGCTCGCCATGACGTTCATCGCCCGCGCGGACACGGAGCGCAAGGACGCGGCCGGCATCCAGCGCACGGCGGAAGGGCGCGAGGAGGAGACGCGCACGGCCGCGCGGCGCGCCCTCTTCTACGATGCCTCGGAGATCTTCCTCGAGGTCGCGATCGTGCTCTGCTCGATTGCCCTGCTCGCCGACGCGCTCTTCTTCTGGAAGGTGTCATTCGCCAGCGCGGTGGCCGGCTGCCTGATCGCCTTGTACGGCTGGCTCGGGCGGTCTTCCTGACGCCGGGCGATCTTGCGCCACCTTGCCCATCACCGCACCGGGCGCAAGAGGCGTGCCCGGGGACGCAGGGACTGGTGACCAGCGAGCAGGGATCAAGGTCGGGGATCGAGCGTCGGGGATGGACGGGCGGGGATCGAGGAGGTGGTCGGGAGCGGTGTCACAAACCGCTCCCGACCATGTCGAGCGTCTACCGCCGGGCTATCGCCGGTCCCGGGCGGTACATGCAGTAGTGCGGCTGCCACTGCGCCTTGGCGACGACCGCGTCGATCTCGTCGTCTTCGAGGAGCCGCCCGAGGCCATCTTCGCGGGCCTGGATGGCGACTGCTTTCGCGATCTCCTTCGACACGCGCCGGATGTCCTTCAACTCGGGCAGCAGGTGGCCCTCCTGCCGCTGCTTCGCGGAGACGAGGCAGCTCAGGGCCTTGCTCGCCGCGAGGAACATCGAGTCGGTCACCTTCGGCGACTTCGACACGAGCGCACCCAGGCCGATGCCCGGGAACACGAACGTGTTGTTGCACTGCGAGGAAACGATCCGCCGCCCGTTGAACTCCACCGGCGCGAACGGGCTGCCGGTGGCCACCAGGCCGCGGCCCTCGGTCGCCCGGGCGACCTCCTCGGTCGTGCACTCGCTCTTGGCCGTCGGATTCGACAGCGGAAGGATGATCGGCCGCTCGTCGTTCTGCGCCATCTGTTCGAGGATCTCCTTGCTGAAGAGGCCCGGCCTGGCGGTGACGCCCACGAGCACCGTGGCCTTGGCGTTGCGGACCACGTCCAGCAACCCGATCTTGTTCGGCGCATCGAGCTTCCAGTCGGCCACCGCCGCGCGCGTCTGCGCGAATGGCCGCTGCTGGTCTTCGAGGCCCGGCGTGTCCACGAACAGAAGTCCCGGCTGGTCGAACGCGAAGATGCGCCGCCGGATCTCGTCGTCGGAGAGCCCCTCCTCGCGCAGCATCGTGCGGATGTTCGATGCGATGCCGGAACCGGCCTGTCCCATGCCGACGACGACGAAGCGCTGCTCCTTGAAGCTGCTCTTCTTGATCCGCATCGCCGTCATCAACGCCGCGAGCGCCGTCGCGCCGGTGCCCTGGATGTCGTCGTCGAACGAGAGCACGCGATTGCGGTACCGCTCGAGCAGCATGAAGGCCTTCTGCTTCGAGAAGTCCTCCCACTGGATCAGGGCGTCCGGGAAGTTGCGCTGCACGCCGAGCACGAACTGTTCGACGAACGCGTCGTACGCCTTGCCGGTCATGCGCGGCGTGGCGTGGCCGAGATACAGCGGGTCGCGCAGCAGCCGTTCGTTGTTCGTGCCGACGTCGAGGCAGACCGGCAGGCAGCAGGCCGGATGCAGGCCGCCGGCGGCGACGTAGAGATTCACCTTGCCGACCGGGATCCCCATGCCGTCCGACCCGAGGTCGCCCAGGCCGAGGATGCGTTCGCCGTCGGTCACGACGATGAGCGACACCTGCGGGAGCGAGAGGCTCTGGAAGATCTGATCGATGTTGCCGATGTTCTCCGGCGTGATGTACATGCCGCGGTAGCGCCGCGTGATGTGACTCAACTGCTGGCACGCGGTCCCGACGGTCGGCGTGTAGACAATCGGCACCATCTCGGTCAGGTTGTCGGCGAGCAGCTTGTAGAACAGCGTCTCGTTACGATCGAGCAGCGCCTGCAGGTAGATGTAGCGCTCGATATCGTCCGGCTTGCGCTGGTACATCTCGAGGCTGCGCTCCATCTGGGTATCGATTTCCGAGATGCCGGGACGCAGCAAACCGACCAGATCCAGCGCGTGGCGCTCCTCGAAGGAAAACGCCGATGCCTTGTTGAGCAGTGGATCGGCCAGCAGTTGCTGCCCGCGGACGTAGACCTCGTAGTACTCCTCCCCGGTCAACGGGTCGATCTTGAATGAGAACGTCTTCATGATTCCTCGCTGTGCCTCCCGGGGGTATGAACGGACCGGGAGGCCCGAATAATGTGGTGCCGACGCCGTGTTGCGTGTGGACATCTCCTGGGGGATTGGCACCTCAACCGCGTTGAGGGCCCCGCCTGGGGGGAGAGCCGGGGGAACCGAAGCGACCGTGCAAACAAAATGTTGTGCTTGTCCGGACCGAGTGTCAAGCGTGCCGGCAAGCAGCCGGCTGACGCGTCGATCGTCAGCGTACGCCTGCAGGTTCCGTGTTTGTTGAGTTATGCGGCAACGGTCCCGATCCGCCTGGCGGAATGCCGGCGGATTTTGCCGCACCCCCGGCAGGGGCCGGGCAACCGGATACCTCCACGCCGATCGGCAGCGGCGCATAAGGGTATCATTTTCAGCCGTTTACGTCGCTCGGTGCCGCGCCTGGCCAGGGGATGCGGCCATGGTACCGTCGTTGCGACGCGTCCACACTTGGAGTTTCGGACGCTGCATGCGGCGGAGCGGCGGCGTGCGCGACCCCTCGACGGTTCGAGGGGAAGTCGGGTTCCCGCCGTCATCGCCGCGGATCTGCTTCCTGGAGTGGGGTCGCCGAGGTTGTTCTTGCGCAACCGCGCGGTACGGTTACACTGTGCACCTTGCCGATCGTGCGGCGGGCGGGCCGCATCCCGTTGCCACACACCACTGTTCTTACTCGTTACGCGACCGCTGTTTTCCAGGGAGTGTGAACGCCATGATTATTCGTGATGACGACATCTTCGACTATCACGAGAAGCCCAGGCCCGGGAAACTCGAGGTAGTCACGTCGAAGCCGTGTCTCACACAGCTCGACCTGTCGATTGCCTACACCCCCGGCGTCGCCCGGCCCTGCCTGGCGATCGAGAAGGACCCGGAGCTGGCGTACCGCTACACCGGGAAGGGCAACCTCGTGGCCGTCGTCTCCAACGGCACCGCGGTGCTCGGCCTGGGTGACATCGGCGCGCTGGCCGGCAAGCCCGTGATGGAAGGCAAGGGGGTGCTCTTCAAGCGGTTTGCCGACGTGGACGTGTTCGACATCGAGCTGAACACGAAGGATCCCGAGGAAATCGTTCGCATCGTCAAGGCGCTCGAACCGACCTTCGGCGGGATCAACCTCGAGGACATCAAGGCNNGACCAGCACGGGACCGCCATCATTTCCGGCGCCGCGATGATCAACGCGGTCGAAATCGTGGGCAAGCGGATCGAGGACGTGCGGGTGGTCTTCAGCGGCGCGGGCGCGGCCGGCATCGCCTGCGCGAACATGTACCTGAAGCTCGGTGTTCGCAAGGAGAACATCCTGTTCATCGACACGGTCGGCGTCATCTACGAGGGCCGCACCGAGAAGATGAACCCGTACAAGCAGCGGTACGCGGTCAAGACGAAGGCGCGGACGCTGGCGGATGCGCTCAAGGGCGCGGACGTGTTCGTCGGCGTGTCGGC
>PMZR01000135.1 GCA_003170135.1 Acidobacteriota bacterium | reverse complement strand
GGCGCGTTGGTCTCCTCGGGGTATCCCGACCAGAGATCCTCTTCGCGGAACGGGACCGGCGTGTGCTTCGGGTAGCAGCAGATGGTGCCGAGTCCGACGAACTTCTTCACGCCCGCCATCCAGCTTTCGTGAAGCAGAGGCACGCTCATGATCAGGTTGTCGTAGAAGAACTCCGCCGGGTGCTCCTGGTTCGCGCCGATACCGCCGACGCGCGCCGCGAGGTGGATCACGATGTCGGGCGAATGCTCCGCGAGCGCCCGCCTGATCTGTTCGACGAGCCGCAGATCGTAATGGTCGCGATCCGCCACCCGCACGNNGCAGGCGACGCACCACCCACCCGCCGAGAAACCCCCGGCCGCCGGTCACAAGAACGCGAGTGCCCGGCCAGAAGGCACCTTCGGACGCATTCATCGCATCACGCTCCATGTGGTCGCCGATCAGCCCGCGAACGGCGCTTCGGGGACCGCGGCGGTACGGTGAACAATCACCGTGTCCTGCCGCAGGAAGTACTCGACGGCCGCACCCGCCGCCACGACGACGGCCAGCTCCGTCAGCACCGTCGACCAGGCTGCGGCCTCGATGCCAAAACGCGGGATCGTCAGCAGGTTCAACCCCAGGTTCAGCGCCATCGCACTGCACACCAGGATCATCGTCGTCCGCTGTCTCCCCATCGCGTTCAGCGTGACACCCGCCAGGTTGTTCAGGAACAGGAAGACGATCGCAATCGCCAGGATCCGCAGGCAGCCTGCCGCCATCTGGTACCTGGCCCCGTAGACGAGCCGCACGATCAGCGGCGCGAAGAACGCCAGGCAGGCGGCGATGGCGAGGCCGAGGGCCGCGATGAGGAGCGCGGTTCTCCTGTACGCGCAACGCAGCGCCGCCGGGTCGTTTGCCTGCTTCGAAAATACAGAGAACACGACGGAGGTGATCGCGTTCGACACCGTCAAGGCGCCTGAGTAGAGCGCATAGGCGGCGAAATAATTTCCGACCGCCGCGGCCGCCAGGAACCACGACGCCACCAGCGTATCGACCCGATCGTAGGCCATCACGCTGAACGCAGAGACGCCAATCGGCCAGCTGTCCCGCACCAGCGCGACGCACGAGGATACCGAAACGGCGACAGACGGCGCGAAGAAGGCGCGCCGCGTGATGAACGCGCCGGCGAGCAGCTGCGTGGCGCTGGCGACGAGAAGCATGAGCATGATCGCGTTGCTGCCCCCGCCAACCAGGATCGCGACGCCGATGAGGGCCAGGGACAGGAGGCGGTAGGTCGCCTGTGCGATGGCGAGGTACTCCGTGCGCAGGCAGCCGATCCAGACTGAAGCGAACATCTGGAACCAGCCCGCGCACAGCGCCCCGGCGCCGGCCAGAATCGGGAGCCACGCACGAACCGTCGCCCCCTCGCCCGCCAGCGCGTAGACGATGACGACCGCCAGGCCGAAGCCGCTCGAGAGGGCGCGGAAGCCGAACGCCCTGGCCAGCAGAGGTGCGGCGTTCGCGGGCTCCCGAGCGACGTCGCGTTGCAGGGTCACTGAGACGCCCACATCCGTCAGCCGGGCGACGAGCGCCCCGAGGACCAGGGCGGGCCCCACGCGCCCGAACTCGGACGCCCCCAGGTATCGCGCAATCACGATCGAGCCGGCCAGGCCGAGCAGGCGATCGACGAGGTTCGACCCGAACAGGTAGGCGACCTGGGTCTTCAGCCCGCCGCTTCGATGGATCAGGTTCGACGTCATTTCACGCGCTGCGCAACCAGCGAGAACAAGATCGGCGGAGCGCCCAGCACGGCGTTGTTCAGCATCGCCGCCAGGCCGACCCGTTCGGGGCGGTAGCGGCGGAGGCCGACGACGGACATACCCGCTGCGTTCAGGCCCGTCAGCAAGGCGTCCAACGCAATGCCCTTCTCCACGTGGACGTCGCTGATGCTGTAATCGATGGCTGGCAGCTTGATACCACTCAGCCGCTGGCGAACGCGGTCGATGAACGCCGCGGTGCTGCTGACGGCCGCCTGCGACGCCGTGAGTGAGGTCATCTCGGTCCTGGGCAGCGGCTCGTGGATGACCAGCAGCGCGCCTCCCTCAACGAGCAGGTGGGCGCAGCGCTTCAACGTCGCCGTGTAATCGGGCAGGTGGTGCAGGACCGAGCTGATGGCAATGAGATCGTACGACCCCGCGGACCGCAGGAAGGTGTCGGCGTCAGCGCAGTGCAGCCGCAACCGTTCATGCTCGCGCTGCTTGCCGCGCAACCTCGCCAGCATCTCCTCAGACAGGTCTACAGCGTCAACCGAGTGGCCGAGTCGCCAGAGCGGGAGGGCAAGGTTTCCGGTGCCACAGCCGACGTCGAGGACCCGCAACGTCCGCGCGGGCAACAGCGCGAGCGCGCGCGCCAAGTCACGGCGCAGCATCCGCTGCTCCCAGAAATTGAAAATGTCCGGGTGGATCCGGTCGTAGTACTGCGCCTCGATCGCATGCACCGCGCGATTCCCGGCGAGGATTTCGTCGTCCCGGATCTTCGTCACAGGCATCAGCTCCCCGTTCCTGCGGCAATGGCCCAGACGGTGCACGCCATGATCTTCAGATCCAGCCACAGCGACCACCTGTCGATGTACTCGAGGTCCATCCGCACCCAGTCGTCGAAGTTGCTGATCGCGTTGCGCCCGCGAATCTGCCACAGGCAGGTGATGCCCGGCTGCACACACAACTTGCGCTTGTGCCACAACTCGTAGCGCGCCAGCTCGTTCGGGTACGCCGGGCGCGGCCCCACGAGGCTCATGTCGCCCTTCAGCACGCTCCACAGCTGCGGGAGCTCGTTGATGCTGAACTTCCGCAGGTATCGGCCGAGCGGCGTGATGCGCGGATCGTCCTTGATCTTGAACACCGGCCCGCTCATCTCGTTCAGGTGCATCAACGCGGCCTTGCGGTCGTCAGCATCCGCTTCCATGGTCGTGAACTTGTAACCGGTGAACGCGCGGCCCTTGTACCCCACGACGCGCCATGGATAGAGGACCGGCAGATGGGGCGTCGTCAGCTTGATCGCGATGGCCAGGAGTAGGAACAGCGGCGACAGGAGCACGAGCAGTGTGCTGGAGACAACGATGTCGATGACGCGCTTGACAAAGAGCACATCGCTGTCGAAGTCCGGGGGCTCGAGCACGATCTCCGGAAGCCGCAGCGAACGAGATCGGAACACGAACGGAAGCGCCTCGTCACTCCACGCCAACAGATCCTCCGGCACGATGCGCAGCGTGGTCCGGAAATACCTGCACTGATCGGCGACGTCATGCAGCCAGCCGGCCGACCCCGCCGATTCGACCGCCACGACCTCGTGGATCGGCCGGTGGACGAGGATGTCGCCGAGCGCGGCGACGGACCCGAGGCAGCGATTGTCGAGGTCGAGGAGCCGGCCGGACGCCGCGACCGAGGCCGGTGACGCGCCCGACTGGCCGGGCACCGACAGGTGCCCGCACAGGCGGTGGAAGTGCGGCGAGCCGACGCGGTCGAAGTGCTCATATATCAGCGCGGCGGCGTGCGCAGACCCGATCACGACGACGTTGCGGGCATAGAACCCGGCGTTCAGCCGCTTCCGCTTATAACGCCGCAGCGCCGATCGGTAGCCGAAGAATCCGACCGCGGTCAGCAGCGCCAGCAGGAAGACGAAGGCACGGCTCGTCTGCTCGATCTTGAGCGCCATGAGCACGAGGCTGACCAAGCTCAGGCCCAGCAGCGGCGAGGCGAAGCTGGCCAGAGCTACTTGCGCTCGCGATTGCTCGAGCAACGGGCGGTACCCACCGGCCAACTGCATGAACAGCAACGTCGCGGGGCCCATGACGAGCAGGATCCAGACGACGTCCCCGAGCAGGTTGACCCCGTCGGGGGTGCCCCGCGGTGACAGCCAGGAGAAGGAACGCTGAAGCGGACCACCCGCGGCCACAAGCGCCTGGGCAAGCGGGGCAAGCAGCCGGGCCACCAGGAACGCCGCGCAGAGGATTGCAAGATCCACGAACCAGAGAAAACGCCGCGGTACCGTATAGCCGTAGGAAGAGCGCACCGCGCTCTCCGACGTCCGGTCTTCGGACATGGCCGTCGAACGAGTGGCGGTCACAGCCATCCGACGCGCTCCCTCAGAAAGCCGCGTGCCGCCAGCTGGGCCGGCAGTCGCCTGGTTCCATCGAATGACGTCACGATGAGGCGATCGAAGGGCACGCCGTCCAGCGCGGTGGTGGTGAGGCACTCGACCGGACGGACAGGCAGTCCGAAGAACCTGCCGGAGGAGCGCTGATCGACCACACCGACCAGCCGAAGGTCGCTCTCCTGGAGGCTGACAAACGCAATCTCGGCCACCTCGCCGGTTCCGTAGAACACGACGCGTTTCTCGCGGTTTGCCTCGGGTGCCCCAACCGG
Organism: Acidobacteriota bacterium; assembly: GCA_003170135.1. Taxonomy (GTDB): domain Bacteria; phylum Acidobacteriota; class Vicinamibacteria; order Vicinamibacterales; family Fen-181; genus Fen-181. The sequence continues at coordinate 11,684 of PMZR01000135.1, read as the reverse complement.
CCAGTCGCCCGAGACGAGCCGCAGCGATTCCGCAATCCGGCCGCGCATCTCCCGATACCGCCCGACCGCGTCCTCGAAGTAGTCGCACGACATGATCGCTGCCTGCTCGATGCCCGCAGCGGTGGTGACGTAGCGAACCCGATTCGGTGACTGCCGTACGACTTCCACCCAGCCGCACTTGACCATCCGGCGCAGCAACCGGTTCGCCAACCCGAGGGCGATGCCGAGATCGCGCGAGAGCGACCGCTGGGAAATCGAGTCACACGCCTGGAGCTGCTCCAGGATGCGATGCGTGTGCAGGTGGTGGTCGTCTATGGACACACTTCGTGCCCGTGACTTACGTGTCGGGACACAAATCGACGTCACATCAGGGAAAGCGACCGCGTTCACAGAGTGAACGCCGGCAAGATTCTCGCTGGCTTGCGCGGGGATGTCAAGGCGCCAGAGCGCGCGTGTCAGAGCGCACGTCGGCGGCAATCAGCCAGCGCGACATGAGGCGTAATCGAGCGCGACCTCGCACCAAGCCCCGATGGATGACGACGACGCGCCCTCTATGTGAACGGTGACGCGATTAGCATCCCGCAATCCGGCCGACGAAGGATGCCGCGACATGCCCGGCGGACGACAGTCTGGCAAGATCGGCTTCCACCATCATGCCGACCAGCCCTTTGAAATCCACGGTCGGTTCCCAGCCGAGCACCGCGCGCGCCTTCGCGGGATCGCCGATCAGGTGATCGACTTCGGCTGGCCGAAACAGCTTCGGGTCCGTCCGCACGTACTCCTGCCACTCGAGCCCCACGTGACCGAACGCAGCCTCCACCAGGTCTCGCACGGAATGACTGATGCCCGTAGCAATCACGTAGTCGTCGGGCCTGTCCTGCTGCAACATCAGCCACATGGCACGCACGTAATCGCCGGCGAAGCCCCAGTCGCGGCACGCCTCGAGGTTGCCGAGCGACAGGGCCTGGGCAAGCCCGAGCTTGATCCGGGCAACGCCGTCGGTGACCTTGCGCGTGACGAATTCGAGACCGCGGCGCGGGGACTCATGGTTGAACAGGATCCCCGAACACGCGAACAGGCCGTAACTTTCGCGGTAGTTCACCGTGATGTAGTGCCCGAACACCTTTGAGACGCCGTACGGGCTGCGCGGATAGAACGGCGTCCCTTCGGTCTGCGGCACCTCGCGCACCTTGCCGTACATTTCGCTCGACGAAGCCTGGTAGAGACGAATGCCGGGGTCCACCTGGCGAATCGCCTCGAGGACGCGCATCACGCCGAGCGAGTTGAATTCCCCGGTGAGCAACGGCTGGTCCCAGGAGGCCGGCACGAACGACATCGCCGCCAGGTTATACAGCTCCTGCGGCCGCACATCGTCGATCAGGCGGACGAGTGAGAGCTGGTCCAGCAGATCGCCCGGACGCAATTCGATACGGTCGAGGAGATGCTCGACACGGTCCAGGTTCGGCGCGCTCGATCGTCGTACGACCCCCACCACGCGGTAGCCGTGGCTGAGCAGCAGTTCCGCGAGATAAGACCCGTCTTGACCGGTAATACCGGTGATCACCGCGGTTTTTGGCATGTGGGAGGTCCGTTGAAAGGTCGAACCGGTTGATTCTATGCGGATGACTGCGCCCAGTCAATCGCCACGGACAACCGCGGAACGCCGAGGCCAGTCACCGATCACGAAGTACACGCCCGCAGTAGGCGACCTGCGGCCGGGCTACGCGCACGATGGTGCCCGAATCGTTCGGCGTCCGGAACTCAATCTTCGCGAACCGCCGTCCCGTGACCGCAGGCAGCATTATGCGGGCGCTCTTCCACATTTCGGTGATCGCGCGAACGTGGGCGAGTGTCGTACCCTCTACGCTGATGTCAACATCCACGACCTCCGGTCGGCCGTTGGCCTCCGCCCGCATCGGCAGCGTCAAGACGCACGCGTTGGCCGCCACGTAGAACTCCGCCCGCCCGACCATGGTCCGGTACCGGCCCACCTCGGCGTCCATCTGCCATCTGGAGAAGCCGATCGCAGCGCCTCGGAGATCCGCTTCCCGGTCGATGAATTGCTGCGCCCGAACCGGCACGGAGATCGCGAGCGCGAGGATGACCGCGTGGGCCGCCGTGCGTTTCCAGGAAGGACGTCGCGCGGGCGGATCGTCGACCGTGAGCGCTGGCCAGGCGAGGGCGGCAAGGATGCCGAGCATGAGCCAGAACGAGAACGCCACTTCGCGGATGAGCAACGGATGGCCAACGAGGCACGTGACGAGAAAGGCCAGCAGGCCGGTGGCGACGCCGGCGAGCACAGCGTTGCCGATTCGCACCGCGACCAGGACGCGCCAGCCGAGCAGGCCAAGGATCCACGCAAATGGGAGGAATCCGGCGAGCCCCAGTTCCGCGAGTAGTTGGAGGAAGTTGTTGTGGGCGTTCTCGTGCTCGAGGGGCTGTCGCATCTCCGGGGAGAGGTAGGCGCCCGCGACCGTCGAGAACCGACCGATCCCGACACCAAACAGGGGGTACGCCGCTGACACCTTGAGAGCGGCGTGCGCGAGAACGACGCGCCCTTGCAGCATGTTGCCGAGAGGCCGGGCCCCCACGTCGGGTGGAAAGTACCGCCCGACGAGCAGCAACAGGCAGGCGATCCCGACCGCGGCGCCCAGCACCGGCTTTCGCCAGGACAGACCCGGCCGCCCGCCGGCGCAGAATATCCAGGCAAGCAGAAGCACGCCGCAGGCCGGCATGGCGATGAGCGCGCTTCGTGATCCGGTGAGCCACAGTGCGCCAACCATCAGGAAGCTCACCGCGATCCACACGAGGCGCGTGCGCCGGCTCGCGGCGGCGAACCCGAGTGCCACGAGCGTCATCATCGCCAGGTACGAACCCGCGGCATTGTAGTCCGCAAATGCGGCACTGATCCGCAGGCCGCGCAGGTTCGCGACGAACGCGTGCAGCGGGCTGGCGGTTCTCAAGCATACGATCATGAAGCGGACGCCGTTGAGAACCGCGACCCCGGTCCCGCCGGCGGCCATCATCACAGCGGCGCGGGGGCCGAGGTGCGTGAACCGCCGCGATAGCACGAGCACTGCCACGAACAACCCGATGCCCTCCAGCATCGCGGCACCCCGGTCCAGGCCTTCGAACCGGCTGCCAAACACGATGTAGTCGCTCCCCAGATGCGCGACGACCTGCCGAACGAACGGCCACGGATAGTCGACCGACACCTGCTGAACCGACAGCTGGACCAGGACCGAGGCGGCGACGACAGATGCCAGCAGCAGCGCGGGCATCACGATCCGCCGCGTAGCGGCGTCCACGGGCGCCTGGGGGCGTAACGTGTCGTGCAGCACCCAGCCGGCGAGAAAGGCGATCATCAACGGCTCGGTCAGATGCGGCTCGCAGCGCACGATCGCGGCGATCGGCCCGGAGAGCACGAGCAGGCCGGCGCATACGAGCAACCCGGCGCCAGGACGAACGAGCGCGAGCACGAACAGGCCGACGACGATCGCGGGCGCGGCGCCGAGCGGGACCCCCGCGGTGACAAATGCATAGATCGGCAGGACGAGAAGCAGAGCCAGCAGAAGTCGAGCCACGACCCCGGCCACGCGTGGGGCGCGCGCCAGGATGAGGTGTCGTCGCGGCACGAGTGACGCCAATTCGCTGATGAAGGTTGCCATCACAGAGTGGGCCGCATCCTAACGGACGCATGCGGGGGCGTCAACAGGCGGGCAGCCGGATGTCGGCGTGACACGCCGGCGAGAGGCGCACGTCGCCACTTTGCACGCCTCGTCGCACCCGGCACCGAGCACCGCACGTCGCACCCCGCACCGCGCACTCCGCACGTCGCCGGCCCCCCTGCGAAGCAGATATAATCGCGGGCCGTGGAAACCGTTGATGTCGTCATCGTCGGCGGAGGCGTCGTCGGCCTCGCCATCGCACAGGAGATCGCAGCCCCCGGGCGCACCGTGTGCGTCATCGAACGTCATCCGAAAATGGGGATGGAGACGAGCACGCACAACAGCAGCGTCATTCACGCCGGCATCTATTACCCGGCCGGCTCGCTGAAGGCGCGGCTCTGCGTCGAAGGCCGGCAGCGCCTCTACGAGTTCTGCCCGCGCCACGGCGTGCCGCACCGGCGGTCGGGCAAGCTGATCGTCGCGACCGAAGAGGCGGAGATCGACGAGTTGCAGGCGATCGCAAGACGCGCCCGCGCGAACGGCGTCGAGATCGAACTGGTGGACCAGGCATTCGTCCGCGAACGCGAGCCCCACGTCCGCGCCGTCGCGGCCCTGTTTTCGCCATCGACCGGCATCATCGAACCCGAGAGCCTGGTGAAAGCGCTTGCCGGTCTCTGCAGCGACCGCGACGTGTTCCTGCTTCCCGGCACGCGCGTCGGGGGAGGATCGGCGAGCGGGGACGCGATCGAGATCGCGACCGAACGCGAACGTATTCGCGCGCACGTCGTGGTCAACGCGGCCGGCCTCTACGCGGACGAGGTATCAGCGGCGCTCGGGGGGCAGGCGTTCACGATCTATCCGTGCCGCGGCGAGTACGCGGAACTCGTCCCGGCCAGGCGTGGCCTCGTGCGGGGGCCCGTCTATCCGCTGCCCCATCCCACCGGCCACGGCCTCGGCGTGCACGTGACGCCGACGACCTGGGGCAACGTCCTCATCGGGCCGACGATCCGTTACCAGGCGCGCAAAGACGACTACGAGAACGACCGCGAACCGGTCGAGGCGTTTGTCGCCCCGACGCAGAAACTGCTGCCGGAGATCCGCCCGGCGGACTTGTGCGCGGGCGGAAGCGGCATTCGCGCGAAGTTCCACCCCCCCGAAGAATCGTTCGCCGATTTCCTGATTGCGTGGGACACGCAGTGCGAACGCCTGCTCCAGGTCGCCGGTATCGACTCGCCCGGCCTCACCTCGTGCCTGGCGATCGCGCGGCGCGTGTCGGAGTTGCTGGTCGAGAGGGTCTGAATGGAAGGGGCGCCGCGCCCTGATGTGCGTGGTGCGAAGTGCGCGGTGCGGCGTGCGGTGCGACGTGCGGCGTGCACCTCCGTGCCCACCCGCCCGACCTGCCCTGCCAGCCCTACCCGCCCTGGCGCGCGGCGAGGTACCGGGCGAGCGCGTCCTGCCAGGCAGGCATGCCGACACCCGCGGCGGCGAGCTTGGCATTCGACAACGGCGAGTAGACGGGGCGCGCCGCGCGCAACGGCATGTCAGCGACTGAGCACGGCCGCAAAATCGGCTCCACGCCCGCCTGGCGCCCCACCTCGCGCGCGAGTTCGTGCCAGGTGCACGACCCCGAATTCACGCAGTGGTAGAGGCCGGCAGGCGCGCCGCGGTCGAGAAGCGCGCGCGTGGCGCGCGCGGCGTCCATCACGAAGGTCGGCGACACCGTGCGATCCGTGAAGACGGTCGCCTCCCGGCCGTCGAAGATCGCGTCCGCGATGCGATCGACGCTGCTCCGGTGTTGCGACCCGAGCGCCAGGCCGCCGAACAGGCTTTCCACCCGCAGCACGTACCAGCGGCGCGCTTCGGCTGCGAACCACTCGCCGAGCAGCTTCGACATGGCGTAGAAGCTGCCTGGTCGCGGCGCGACGTCCTCGGTGTAGGGCTGCCGGGCGTCGCCGGCGAAGACGAAGTCCGTGCTGTAGTGGACAAAGGCGGCGTCGACCTCGGCCGCGGCGCGCGAGAGCGACAGCACCGCGAACCCGTTCACCGCGAGCGCCGTGACCGCGTGATCCTCGGCTCCGTCCACGTCGTTGTACGCGGCGCAGTTGACGATGACGGCCGGACGGACCGAGCGGACGCGTTCGGCGACCTCACGCGACGTGATGTCGAAGTCCTCGGACGCGAAGGCGACGACCTCGTGCGCGGCGCCGAACTCGTGCACGATCGCCGATCCCAGCTGCCCCGTTGCGCCGGTGACAAGAACCTTCATGCTGTGTCGCGTTGATGGTCGATAGTTGACAGTTGACAGTTCGACAGTTCGACAGTTGCTGGCTGGCCGTTGCCGAGCGTTCGCCGCCTCGACGGTTGACTGTCAACTACTGACTATCAACTGGAGCCTGCCGCGTTCTCGCCGGCAGCGAACCTCCGCATCTGCGCATCGTCGAAGACGCCTTCCCAGCGGGCGACGACCGCGGTCGAGATGCAATTGCCCATCACGTTGACCGCCGTGCGGCCCATGTCCATGATCTGGTCGATCGCCAGCAGGATCGCCGCCCCTTCCAGCGGCAGCTTGAACTGCCCGAGCGTCGCCGTCAGCACCACCAGCGCCGCGCGCGGCACCCCGGCCACGCCCTTGCTCGTGAGCATCAGCGTGAGCATCATCACCAGCTGCTGCCCGAAGCTCATCTGCACCCCGAACAACTGCGCCACGAACACGCTCGCGAGCGACAGGTACAGCGTCGTCCCGTCGAGGTTGAAGCTGTAGCCGGTCGGCAGGACGAGGCCGACGATGTTCTTGGGGCAGCCGAACCGTTCCATCACCTCGAGCGCCTTGGGCAGCGCGGCCTCGCTGCTCGCCGTGGTGAAGGCAATCAGGAACGGCTCGCGCACCGCGCGGACGAAGGCGAAGAACGGCACGCGAATCAGGTACGAGACGACGCCGATGACGACGACCGCGAAGACCAGCAGGCCGCCGTACATCAGCAGCACCAGCTTGCCGAGCGTGAGCAGGATCGCCAGGCCCATCTTCCCCACCGTCGCCGCGATGGCCGCCATGACGCCGATGGGCGCGAACATCATCACGTAGCCGGTGAACTTGAACATCGCCTGCGCGGTGGCCTCGAGAACGTCGATGATCGGCTGTCCGCGCTTGCCGATCGCCGCGACGGCAATGCCGAAGAAGATCGAGAAGACGACCAGCTGCAGGATCTCGCCCCGGGCCATCGCGTCGATGACCGACGTCGGAAAGAGGTGCGTCAGCAGCTCCCACCCGGTGAGCGGCTTCGTGCTGGCCAGGTCCGCCACGTTCTGCGGACTCATCGGCACGTGCACGCCCACGCCCGGCTGGAACAGGTTCACCAGGCCCAGGCCCAGGAAGAGCGCGATGGTCGTCGCCACCTCGAAATAGATGATGGCCTTCACGCCGATGCGTCCCATGGCCTTGATGTCGCCGGTGCCCGCGATGCCGACGACGAGCGTCGAGAACAGCAGCGGCGCGATGATCATCTTGATCATGCGCAGGAACGTGTCGGCGATCGGCTTGATGCTCTCGGCGGCGCCCGTGATGTGCTGGCCGTTCACGTCCGAGGAGGGCCAGAGGTAGCCGATGATGATGCCGGCGACGAGGCCGATGAAGATCTGCGTCGTGATGCCCGGCATGCGCGAGCGACGACCCGGGACAGCCGCGATCGGGGCAGTGTCGACTTTTATGGACATAGGATGCAAAGGCGATGACAGTTAATAGTTCACAGTTAACAGTTCACAGTTAACAGTTCACAGTTAACAGTTCACCGTTGACCGTTGACCGTTGACCGCAGCGGTTGACCGTAAACTGTCGACTGTCGACTACTGCCTCATGAATTCCGCAATCGTTGCCACGACGTACTGCTGCTGCGCCTCGGTCAACTCGCCGTAGATCGGCAGCGCCAGCGTCTCGCGCGCCATCTTCTCCGCGTGCGGGAAATCGCCCTCCCGGTGGCCCAGCGCGGCGAAGCACTCCTGCAGATGGAATGGAACCGGGTAATAGATTTCGACGCCGACCCGGCGCGCCTCGAGATGCGCCCGGAGCCGGTCACGCATCGACCCGCCTTCGCCTGTCGGCTTCGGCGAGGCAAGCCCGCGTTCGCCTTTCGGCTTCGGCGAGGCTGGCCCGCCTGCCGCCTCCCGCCCGACGCCTGCCGGGCCCGGCGTGTCGCGCACGCGAATGGTGAACTGGTTGTAGATGTGGTACCGGTCGGGCACCTCGACGGGCAGGACGATCGCGGGCGCACCGGTGGGGCCGGCCGAGGTGAGGCCCGCCTGCTCGAACATCTTCACGTAACGCGCGGCATTGCGGCGCCTGGCGTCGGTCCACGCAGAAAGGTGCCTGGCCTTGACGCGCAGCACCGCGGCTTGCAGCGCGTCGAGCCGGAAGTTGCCGCCGACGAACTGGTGCAGGTACTTCGGCTCGGCCCCGTGGTTGCGCATCAGGCGCAGGCGGTGCGCCAGCGCCGCGTCGTTGGTCACGAGCAGCCCGCCGTCGCCCAGTGCGCCCAGGTTCTTGCTCGGGAAGAACGAGAAGCACCCGATCGTCCCGATGCCGCCGACGGGCCGGCCCTTGTAGAGCGCGCCGATGGCCTGCGCCGCGTCCTCGATGATGGCGATGGAATGTGTGGTCGCGAGGTCGACGATTGGATCCATCTCGGCGCTCTGCCCGTAGAGGTGCACGGGAAGAATCGCGCGGGTGCGGGGCGTGATGGCGCGGGCCACCGCGTCCGGGTCGATGTTGCAGGTGACGGGGTCGATGTCGACGAACACCGGCCGCGCGCCCACGCGCCAGATCGTGCCGGCCGTCGCGAAGAACGAATAGGTGGTGGTCACCACCTCGTCGCCTGGTCCGATGTTGAGGGCCATCAGCGCGGCGAGCAGGGCGTCGGTGCCCGATGACACGCCGACGGCTGCCTGCACCCGGAGCATGGCGGCCAGCTCGCGCTCGAGCGCGTCCACCTCGGGACCGCCGATGAAACGCTGGCTGTCGCACACCCGGGTGATGGTGGCCAGGATCTCGTCGCGAATGGGGGCGTATTGGGCCTGGAGGTCGAGCAGCGGCACGGATGTCACGGTGGTGGTCATCGAGATGCGGTCCGAATGGAACGTGGAATATGCAATACGGAATATGGAATGTGGAATATGGAATCAGGGACGGAGACAGACCGCCGGGGCACCCCAGTACGCGAAGTCATTGCGCGAATCATCGCCCTTGAGGCTGGTCCTGGTGTTGAAGATGATCTCGATCTTGCGGCCGCCGTAGGCCGACAGGTCGATGGCCACCGGCACCCAGCGCCGATCGCCGCTCCGGCCGTGTGGATCGACGTGCTCGGTGAGCAGGGTCTCGTAGTTGCCACCGTCCACGGCGCGCACGCCGATGAGGAACAGGACCCCGTCGCCGTCCTTGTCCCACGCCTGCTCATCCACGCCGAGCGATGTCCGCAGCCAGGCGTCGTTGGGCACCACGACCGTCCACGTGATTCGAGTGGGCGGGTGCGCATAGATGGCGCGCAACAGGTCGCCGCCGATCCGTTCGTCCTTCACCGCGAAGAGGTCGGCGCCGGCCCCCACGGGCTTCTTGACCGCTTCCGGGAGCGTCTGCACGAGGTCGATCACCGCCACCGGCTGTCCCCCGCGTCTCATGTACCAGACGCCGGCCAGGACGACCAGCACCACGGCGCACGCGGTCAGAATCCATCGATTTCGCGTCATGTTGCCTCTGCTTGATTGCGCCCGCCAGGGGCTTGCTCCGCGGGGGTGTTATCGTAGCACGGGACGGCGTCAGGTCTTGATTTCCTGCGTGAATGGCCTCAGCGGGGGCGGGCATCGGGAGCCGGATAGGTGAAGACGGGCTGGCGGAGATACTGCGCCAGGCTCGGCGCCCGCCGATCGCGGGGCGACAGGATCGGGGCGGCGCCGATCGGCCATTCGATCCCGATATCGGGGTCGTTCCAGGCGAGGCCGGCCTCGGCCGCCGGTGTGTAGTAGTTGGTGCACTTGTATTGCACTTCGGCGCCGTCCGTCAGCGTCAGGAACGCGTGGCCGAACCCGACAGGAACGAGCAGTTGCCGCATGTTCGCGGCCGACAGATCCACGCCGATCCACTGCGCGAAGGTCGGCGATCCGACGCGCAGGTCGACCACCGCGTCGAAGACACACCCGGCCGTGCAGCGGACGAGCTTGGTCATCGGCGCGGTCAGATCCTGGTAGTGGATGCCGCGCAGCACGCCACGGCCCGAGCGCGAGTGGTTGTCCTGGACGAACTCGTACGCCAGACCGTGCTCGGCGAAGCGCCGCGCGTGCCACGTCTCGACGAAGAAGCCGCGTTCGTCGCGGACGAAGTCGGTTTCGACGACGACCACGCCATCGAGCCTGGTCGGCTCGACACGAATCTCCATGGCGGTTCCTCGAGCGGAAGGATAGCACGCTATACTCGCCCCATGGCCGAGAAGACCGAGCGGCAGAAGGCGGAGAAGATCATCGCCGAGAACCGCAAGGCGTCGCACGATTACCTGCTCATCGAGACCTTCGAGGCGGGCATCGCGCTGGTGGGCACCGAGGTGAAGGCGATCCGCGAGGGGAGCGTGAACCTGCGCGACAGCTTCGGCCGCGTCGAGGACGGCGAGATCTTCGTGCACAACCTGCACATCGGCGCCTACAGCAACCGCGGCTACTCGGACCACGAGGCAACCCGGCGCCGCAAGCTGCTGCTGCACAAGAGCGAGATCCGCAAACTGATCGGCAAGACCGTCGAACGCGGCATGACGCTGGTCCCGGTCCGCATGTATTTCAAGAACGGCCGCGTGAAGATCGCCATCAGCCTCGCGAAAGGCAAGAAGGAGCACGACCGGCGCGAGACCGTCAAGCGCCGCGAAGGCGAGCGCGACGCGCGCGCCGCGATGAAAGAGCGCCGGCGGGAGTAGCGGCCACGCAGAGTCCTCATTGGGGGCCCCTCGCCGTGAGTTCCGAAGGCACCGCAGCCGTCAGTCTGCCGCTCCGCGTGCCGGGCTCCGCACTCCGGAAAAGGCACCCCAACGCGGCTGCCGCGTCGGGGACCCCGCCACTGCGCTCCGTCCGCACCGTTTTTCAGGTTCATGAGCGGCCTGGCGCGCTAAAGCGCGCGGCGGCCGGAAAAACGGCGCTTCCTGCGCTCCGTTTTCTTCGATCCCACGTCGGAGTGCTCCGCACGGCCCGCTGCGGGTCAGCCCGCCGGCTGCGCTGCGGGACCAGCGCCGAATTTCCGAGTGGCAACGCGGCTGAAACGCGATGCTTACGGGCGGGTGGCCAGGCGCGCCCACCAGCGACGGAACGTCACCGGCGTCTGCATGGCCGGTCACAGCGCGCCCCGTCGCGGCACCGCGACAAGCGTCAACAGTAAAACGCCGAGCGGCCATCGGGTTCAGCGAGGTTGAGCGGAGTCACGGCCTGTGGCCGTGACCGCGACCCGAGCGGCCAGCGGGCGCAAGTGACGCGCAGGCGTTTTTCCGCGGTGAACGCGCCGGGGCGCGCTGTGACCGGCTGTGCGGACGCAGGGTCGCATTTCTTGGCAGCGCCACTCGACGCCTGCGCCCGGGTGTGGAGGCAGAAACGAGGACCGGAGTTACGCCAGCCGCGCGGCAAGCAGGATCGCTTCGACGAGGCTGCCGGGATCCGCAATGCCCCGGCCCGCGATGTCGAACGCCGTGCCGTGATCGACCGAGGTCCGGATGATGGGCAGGCCGAGCGTCACGTTGACCGCGGTCCCGAAGGCGGCCATCTTGATCGCAATCAGCCCCTGGTCGTGGTAGCAGGCGACGACCGCGTCGAATTCCCCGCGCATCGCCCGCACAAAGACCGTGTCGGCCGGGAACGGCCCGCGCACGTCGATGCCGTCTGCCGCCAGCGCGTCGATCGCCGGCCGCAGCACGCGGTCGTCTTCCTCGCCCATCAGCCCGTGTTCGCCCGCATGCGGGTTGAGGCCCGCGACGGCAAGACGCACGCGGGTTGGGGCGGGTA
>PMZR01000018.1 GCA_003170135.1 Acidobacteriota bacterium | reverse complement strand
TCGATGACCTTGATGCCCGTTTCAAAGACTTCAGACTTGGTGGATCGTCGTGCCAGCGGCGGCGGGGCCCGATGCACAGAACGCCATTGGACATCGGCCAACGCCGCTCCGCGGTCGATGGCGTTGCCAAAGACGTCGAACATGCGCGAGAGCACCCCGTTGCCCACCGGCGCTTTGAGCGGCCCGCCCGTGTCCTCCACCGCCATGCCGCGAGCGAGACCTTGCGTGGGCGTCAACGCAATTCCGCGCACGCAATGCGCATCACGCTGCGCCGCCACTTCGATGACGATCTGCTTCTCCGCTCCCGCGCGCAGTACCGAATAGATCGGTGGCAAATGCTCATCGAACCGCACATCCACGACGCTGCCGCGCACTGAGACGACCGCGCCGGCGTTCGTCCGCCTGCTCTCCTTGTCAGGCGCCGTCGGTTGCCGATCTCTGGAGGGTGTGCTCATTTCTGCCGGTCTCGGCCGTCGCTGCTACGCTTCGCCCAACCACGTCCGCGCCTCAGCGGCGTAGGAGGCGGGGAACAGACCAGGGAACAGGGTGGCGACCAGGCTGTCGAGGAACGCCACGGACACGCCGAGGCCGATGAGCGTGAACATGTTCAGGCTGCGATGGACGAGCGACTGCCAGGCGCGCACGAAGAAGGGCCAGCCGCCCCAGAGCACGACCGGCGTGGCCAGGGCCAGTTCAACCCAGCGCAGCGTCGTCGAGGCTGCGACATTGTCATTGACGTGCCCTGGGAGATCGTGGGCTATGGCCATCAGGATCAACGGGGCCGTGAGCACCGCGCTGACCCAGAAGCGCCTGGTCATGGCCGCCAGTTCGGGATTCTCTTCCCCCTGGTCCGGCGCCGCGATCGTGCGGGGCTCGAGCGCCATCCCGCAGATGGGGCATGTGCCGGGTGCATCTCGCACGATGTCGGGATGCATCGGGCAGGTGTCCTCGGGTTCGCCTGGCGCGCCCACGCGTTACCTCCACCAGCCCATCATTCCGCCAGCTCCTGACGATCCTCCGATTCCCATCATCCTGCCGCCGCCGAAGACCAGAAAGACCAGGAGCACGATGATCACGGTCCCGATGACGACCAGGACCGTGTTGTTCTTCTTCACGGGATGATCCCTTCTCGTTCACTTCGCATACTGCTTCGGGTCACGGTCGAACTTCTGCTTGCAGGACGCCGAGCAGAAGTAGTAGGTCTTGCCGTTGTACTCGCTCGATCCGGCGGTCTTTGCCGGGTCAACCTGCATGCCGCACACGGGATCCTTCTCCATCTCGTTACCTCCATCAATTCATCATCGGTCCGAACGCGAGTGCAGGGCTGTGCAAGAGCGCACAGCGCACCCGATCTTTCCGTTGAGGCGGAGACACGAGCGTCACGCTGGTGGATAGGCCTTGGTTCAAAAAGCCCTCGCCCGCCGGAAGGTCGAGCTTTCACCACGGTCAGTCTTCAAGACAAGGGCGTCCGCCCTGAACGCCACAATGGTGCTCGAGGCAATCCGATTCCTCAAGTGCTCGTGTTCCGCGCTGGTGACTCTCAGAGTGATTGTCGTGCCGGTGATCTTCCACGTGCCGCGAATCGTACCGGTCACACTTTGAGAAAGCGTGTTCGCAATGAACCCCGTCGGGTGCAATTGGCAGACGAACGCGCCATCGCCATCGATCGTCAGCACCTCTTTGGAATCGCCAACCGTGCCTTGCCAGCGCCCGACGATGGCCGTCGAGTATTCCGCCTCCGGGACGGGTGCTCCATTGGTCGCACAGGACGCTGCACACAGTCCCAGCACGACGACGGCAATTTGCCCTACCCAAGGCGATCGCGTCATGCCGAACCTCCATGCGGTGCTGTCGCTCATAGCTTCTCGGTGAGTGTCGACGCCGGCAGCGGAGGGTCTGTCCTGCGGATGTTGTGATCGTGCAGACGCCCAAGCGTGTTCTCAATCAATCTGGTCAACTCGCCCGCCGCGCCGTCGACGGCCTCGTCCACGGTCGCTGCCTGGTACGTGACGGCCACGGGCTGGCGGCCTTCAAGGCGGGCCTCCATCACGCAGCGTTTGTCGTTCTGTCCTCGCTTGTCGCCGTCTTCGTCGCTCAGGTGGACTTCCACCCGCGTGATGTGATCGCTAGACCGGCGCAGGGCGCTCTCGACTGTGGCACGGACGCTGGTCGCCAGCGCCTCGTGGCCCTTGATGTGATGGTCTGTGTTGACTTGGACCTGCATGGTGTCCTCCTTTGTGTGTGATCGCTGGGTCTGGCGACGGCGTGCTCGGCGTCGGCCGCGTCCCCATCTGTCCGCTGAGGCGCTCGGTCATGAGCCGACGCTTCCATCCTTCCCGGACGACGTCGCCAGCGCCGCGGTGACGATCGTCTGCGCTTCCTCCAGGATGCGGCGCAGATGAGCCGCTCCCCGGAAGCTCTCCGCATAGATCTTGTAGATGTCCTCGGTCCCTGACGGACGCGCTGCGAACCATCCGCTCTGGGCGATGACCTTCACCCCGCCGAGGGGCGCGCCGTTGCCCGGCGCGTGGGTGAGGACCGTCTGGATCGTTTCGCCCGCCAGCTCAGTGAGCGTGACCTGCTGGGGTGAGAGCTTTGCCAACAGGGCCTTTTGATCCGGAGTGGCTGGCGCCTCGACGCGGTCATAGGCCGGCTCACCGAACTCGTGCGTGAGGTCGTGGTAGATGTCGCCGGGATCACGGCCCAGCCGGGCGGTGATCTCCGCGGCCAGCAACGCCGGAACGATGCCATCTTTGTCCGTCGTCCACACCGAGCCGTCGAGACGCGCAAAGGACCCCCCCGCGCTCTCTTCGCCCCCGAAACCCAGCGAACCGTCGAGCAGGCCATTGACGAACCACTTGAAGCCCACCGGCACCTCGTAGAGCGTCCGGCCCAGCTTCGCGGTCACGCGATCGATCATCTGGCTGCTCACCATCGTCTTGCCGATCGCCGCGTGCAGGCGCCACTGTGGCCGGTGCTGGAGGAGGTAAGAGATGGCCACCGACAGGTAATGGTTGGGCGGCAGCAATCCAGCGCTTCGTGTCACGATACCGTGCCGATCGTGGTCGGTGTCGCAGGCCCAGGCGACATCGAAGCGATCCTTGATGTCGATCAGCCGCTGCATCGCATAGGGCGAGGNNGTCGGATCGACGACGTCGTTGACGATGGTCAGGTTCAGCCCGTAGCGTTCGGCAAGAGGCCCCCAGTAGTGGACCCCGGCCCCTCCGAGCGGGTCCACACCGAGGCTGACCTTCGCGCCCCGAATGGCGTCCATGTCGATCACCTGGCCCAGGTCGCCGATGTAAGCCGCCTGGTAGTCGTGTCGATGCGTCGTGCCGGCGCGAAGCGCCTTCTCATACGGGGTCCGGCGCACTCCCCGAAGACCGGCGGTGAGGAACTCGTTCGCCCTGGCTCCAATCCAGTCAGTGACGTCGGAGTCCGCCGGGCCGCCGTTGGGCGGGTTGTACTTGAAGCCGCCGTCATGGGGCGGGTTGTGCGACGGCGTGATCACGATGCCGTCGGCGAGTCCGCTCTGACGCCCGCGGTTGTACGTGAGAATCGCATGTGAGATAACGGGTGTCGGCGTGTAGGCGTCCCGCTCGGCGAGCATGACGTCCACGCCGTTGGCCGCCAGGACCTCGAGTGCGCTCGCGAGCGCCGGCACCGAGAGCGCATGGGTGTCCATCCCAAGAAACAGCGGGCCGTCGATCTGATGCTGCGCTCGGTACAGGCAAATCGCCTGGCTGATGGCCAGGATATGCCATTCGTTGAACGCCTTGTCGAATGACGAACCGCGGTGCCCGGAGGTGCCGAAGGCCACCCGTTGCGCCGGGACCGACGGATCGGGCACGTCGGTGTAGTACGCCGTGATGAGCGTCGGCACGTCGACGAGCGTTCCGGGCGCTGGTGGTTTTCCCGCCAATGGGCTGATGTTCATTGATCTCCTGCCCGGTCGATCACTTCGCGGGCTGTTTCCGGATCGCGCGCAGCTCGTGCCGCCTGGCGGCATCCATCTTGGGATAGGCCATGTGCAGCGTCTCGAGTGTGTCGAGCACGATCTGGGACACGATTGAATGAATGGTCATCTTCATCATCCCGCTTCGAGGCCGACGTTGATGCGGGCGCGCGCAACTGGTCGGCTTTCGACGTCATGATGGGTTCTCGTTTCGTGTTGGCGATGTCGCTGTTTCGAGCGCGTGCACCTTGGCCAGACGGCGTTGGTGCCGCAGGGCGCCGCTGAAGTGAGCGGTCAGAAACGTTTCAATCAGTTCCATGGCGAGCGCGCTCCCGATGACCTTCCCACCAAGACAGATCACATTCATGTCGTCATCTTCGACGCCCTAATGGGCGGAGAACCCGTCATGGATGAGCCCAGCGCGCACACCCGCCACTTTGTTCGCCGCCACCGACGCTCCGACGCCGCTGCCACAGACCGCCACTCCCCGTTCCACCTGTGCGGCGGCAACGGCTCGGGCCATCGGGATGATGAAGTCGGGGTAATCATCCGCGGGGTCCAGCTGGTGCGCGCCGAAGTCCACGACCTCGTACCCCGCGGCGCGCAACGACATTGCCACCTCTTCCTTCAGGACGAACCCGCCATGGTCCGCGGCGACTCCCACGCGCATCATGGATGCTCCGATGCGTCAACGGCCCTGACGATGGCCTCGAAATCAGCGGCCTTGAGGCTGGCCCCGCCGACCAGCGCGCCACCCACGTCCGGCAGCGCGAGGATCTCGCGCGCGTTGGCCGGGTTGACCGACCCGCCGTAGAGGATGCGCACCGTGTGCCCCTGCGCGCCCAACCGCTGGGCCAGGCACACGCGGATATGCGCGTGCATCTGCGCGATCTCGTTCGGGTCCGGCGTACGCCCGCTCCCGATGGCCCAAAGGGGCTCGTATGCGATCGCGACAGAGGCGATGCCGAGGGGCACGCTGCCGGCGATCTGATCGCCGCAGACGCCCAACGCCGTGCCGTCCTTCCGCTGCGACTGGGTCTCGCCGATGCAGATGATCGCCAGAAGCCCAGCCCGCCTCGCGGCGTTCGCCTTTGCCGCCACCATCGCATCGGTCTCGCCGTGATGCTGCCGGCGTTCGGAATGGCCCACGATGACCGCGGAGGCGCCCGCATCTTTCAGCATGTCCGCGCTGATGTCTCCCGTGAATGCGCCAGCGCTGTCCGTGTGGCAGTCTTGCCCTCCGATGGCGATGCGGCCTGCTGCCGTCTGCACCGCGCGCGCGAGCAGCGTCGCCGGCGGACAGATCAGCACGTCGGCACGTGGCGGCATCGCCGACAGAGAGGCGGCAATGGCCTCGATTTCACCAAGCTGCGACGCCAGCCCATGCATCTTCCAGTTGCCGGCGATCAACGCACGCATCTTTTCCTCGTATGCAGAATCGGCGTACACCCGCCCTGGGCTCTCGAGTGCGAGCCCATGACTCGCCGGCTGTTTCATGGGCCACCTGATCGTGACGGCCAGCAGGCATTCCAAAGCCTGATGACCCGCACCCCGGGGTGGCCGGGTTCGTGGCCGAGAATACTGAGCGATGCCGGGACAAGCGCAAAATGCTGCCCTTCGATGGTCGGCAATCCGATCCATCGCGCGGCCAGGACACAGCCGAACTGGCCGTGCGAGAACAGCGCGATATTTCCATCCAACGTGCCGAGACGTGCGATAAGCCGATCGGCACGGTCGGACACGTCCGCGGGCGTTTCCCCGCCGGGACAGCCGTCCCGAAACACATTCCAGTCCGGTCGCCCTTGGCGAATATCCACGGAGCGCTGGCCTTCGTAATCGCCGTAGTCCCATTCCGCCAGGTCGGGTTCAATCTCGGAGGCCCGCCCCAGTCCGGCCAACTCGCACGTTCGCCGCGCGCGTTGCCGGGGGCTGGCCAGGACACGAGCAAACGTGACCTCCCGAAGGCGGGCGCCAAGTTCGCGCGCCTCGTCCTCGCCGCGCCCGGTCAACGGAATGTCCGTGCGGCCGGTGTGCTGGCCGGACAGTGTCCACTCGGTTTCGCCGTGCCGCATGAAGTACAGCTGCAGGAGCCTGGGCCGGGCGGTCGTCATGTGATCGCGCTCCATGTCAAGGCTCGGCCACGCGCTTCGCACCGTCACCGCGCGTGCGCGTCGATACCGTCGCCGATCCGGCGGCCTCGGGCCGGCCGGCCTGTTCCATCGCCGCGTCGTATTCGCCACGGAGCGCGACCCGATTACACCGGGCTCGGTGGAGCAACGCCTGCTGCGCCGCCACCCGATGCGCGTCGTCGCCCCCCCAGATCTCCAACGCCGGTCGCTGGATGGCGCGACCAAAGGAAAACGTCAATGCCCAGGGCGGTCTCGACAGCGGTGCCTTGAATCTGACGTGCATGGCATTCAATCGGGCCGAGGCCAGTTCGCCGGACTGTCCGCCCGACAGGAACGCAATCCCTGGAACGGCGGCGGGGACGACTCGCAGGAGACAGCTCACCGTGGCGTCGGCCACCTCGTCCGCGGTCTCCTGCGTGGAGCATGTCAATCCCGGAAGCACCATATTGGGCTTCAGGATCATCGCTTCCAGCGTCACCCGTTGGACAAAGAGCTGATCGAACACCCGTCGCAGAACGTCCTCCGTGACCACGCGGCAGCGCTCCTGCGTATGGTCGCCTGCCATGAGCACTTCGGGCTCGACGATGGGGACCAGCCCGGCTTCCTGGCACAACGCGGCATAGCGGGCCAGCGCCTGCGCGTTGGCCTCGATGCAACCTCGGCTGGGAATACCGTGGCCCACGGCAATCACCGCGCGCCACTTGGCGAAACGGGCGCCCATCTGCACGTAGTTCTGGAGGCGGGCACGGAGTCCATCCAGGCCTTCGGTGATCCGTTCTCCGGGATGGCCGGCGAGGCGCTTGGCGCCGAGGTCAACCTTGATGCCGGGAATGATGCCCGCATCGGTGAGGACCTTGACGAAGGGGGTGCCACCGATCGTCTTCTGGCGGATCGTCTCGTCATAGAGGATCGCGCCACTGATGCACGCACCTAGATCCGGCGTGGTCACAATCACGTCCCGGTAGGCGCGCCGGGCCTCCTCGGTCTGGGGAATCCCCGCTCGGGCAAAGCGCTTGTTGCAGGTGCCAGTGCTCTCGTCAATGGCCAGCAGGCCCCTGTCGCCGACGACCAGCGCCCTCGCGGTCTCGATCATCTCTTGAACATTCATGTGGAGTGGCCCCGCTCCCGGACCGCATGTGCCGTTGTCACGCTTCGTCCAGCCATGCCCATGCCTCGGCGGCCCGCGCGTGATCGAAGTAGCGGATCGTCGCGCGGGTGAATGGCTTACAGAACATCGCCATGCCGTGCTGCCACTTCTTATCCCCGACCATCGCGAGCCGTTCGATGTCGGCGAAGTGTTTGATGTCGAACTTGATGTCCTCCCACGCTGCGCCGGCGTCCCATCCGCGGAAGCCGGTCATGTCGAACAGCACACGCAACCGTCCGTGCTGCTCGACGAGCCGATCGAACTCGGGTACGAAGTGCTCGTAATCCGCCGCGACCAGATTCCCGCTGATATGAACGGCCAGCACCTTGCCGCCGTGTTCTTCGCTGAGTCGGATCGGCATGTTTGAACCTCTATTGGATTGCTTGTGTCGCCCCGTCGCCGTGTAGCCACTTCCAATTCCGGATCTCCGGCATGTCCTGGCCGTGTTTGTCAATGTAGTGTTTGTGCTCAATCAGCTTGTCTTGCATCATCTGCTTCAGGTAGGCGCCCTTGGAACCGAGATGCGGCAGCCGATCGACCACGTC
>PMZR01000057.1 GCA_003170135.1 Acidobacteriota bacterium | reverse complement strand
TGCACGGGCGACAACGCGGGCGATTCGGTCGGCCCGACCGCCGACGGCTTCGAAACCTACGGCGTCACGGGCGTTGCGCTCATCTCGTTCATCCTGCTTGCCGTGAAGAGCCCGACGGTGCAGGTGCAGTTGCTCGTGTGGATTTTCATGATGCGCATCATGATGGTCGTGACGAGCGCCGTGTCGTACCTGGTCAACGCGGCGGTGGCCCGCGCCCGGTACCGCGACCTGCCGCGCTTCAACTTCGAGGCGCCGCTCACCTCGCTCGTCTGGCTGACCTCGATTCTCTCGGTCGCCGTCACCTACGCGGTGTCCTGGGTCCTCATCCCGACGCTGGGCGACGGCACGCTGTGGTGGAAGCTGTCGACCGTCATCACGTGCGGGACGCTCGCCGGCGCGATCATCCCGGAACTGGTGAAGGTGTTCACCTCGACCGAGTCGGGGCACGTGCGCGAGATCGTCACGTCGAGCCGCGAAGGCGGCGCCTCGCTCAACATCCTGTCCGGCCTGGTCGCCGGCAATTTCAGCGGCTACTGGCTCGGCATCGTGATGGTGGTGCTCATGGGGGCGGCCTACCTGGTGAGCACCATGGGCTTCGACGCGCTGATGGTCGCCTCGCCGGTGTTCGCGTTCGGCCTGGTGGCGTTCGGGTTCCTCGGCATGGGGCCGGTGACGATCGCGGTCGATTCCTACGGCCCGGTGACCGACAACGCGCAGTCGGTGTTCGAGCTCTCGCTCGTCGAACAGATCCCGGGCATTGAGGCGGAACTCCGGCGCGATTACGGGTTCGACGTCCATTTCCGGGAGGCGAAGGACCTGCTCGAGGAAGGCGACGGCGCGGGCAACACGTTCAAGGCGACCGCCAAGCCCGTGCTGATCGGCACGGCCGTCGTCGGCGCGACGACGATGATTTTTTCGATCGTCGTGGTGCTGACCTCCGGCCTCACGCAGAACCTCGAGAAGCTGTCGATCCTGCATCCGCCGTTCCTGCTCGGCCTCATCACCGGCGGGGCGATGATCTACTGGTTCAGCGGCGCGTCCACGCAGGCCGTGACGACCGGCGCGTACCGGGCGGTCGAGTTCATCAAGGCCAACATCCGGCTGGACGGCGTGACCAAGGCCTCGGTGGCCGACAGCAAGAAGGTCGTCGCCATCTGCACGCAGTACGCGCAGCGCGGCATGTTCAACATCTTCCTGGCCGTGTTCTTCGCCACGCTCGCCTTCGCGTTCCTCGAGCCCTACTTCTTCATCGGCTACCTGATTTCGATCGCGCTCTTCGGTCTCTTCCAGGCGATCTTCATGGCCAACGCCGGCGNNAACCCGATCATCAAGTTCACGACGCTGTTCGGCCTGCTCGCCGTCCAACTGGCGGTGTCGCTGACGATTGCGCACGGGGCCGGGCTGACAGAGGTGCTGGCGGGCCTGTTCTTCGCGGTGTCCGTGGTGTTCGTCTACCGGTCGTTTTACTCGATGAGGATTCCGCTGGCGCCGGCGCCCGCCGTCGTGCCGAGGCGGACCCGCCAGGCGCGGGGCGAGGGGACGTTCGCGGGCCGGCCGTAGCGGCCCCGCGCCATTTCGTCATTTCGTTGACTTCGGTCTCGGGGGCCGCTAGAATCTGGCGGTTCATCCGGAAGGCGGCGACCGCGGCGTCACGCTTCGGACGGGCGGCTCCGGTTCGCGCGCCGACTAACGTCCCAGGGACCCCCTCCTTCAGCCCTTTCATCGGTTCGGCGATACACCTGTGCTGAAGCCGTTTTTCGAATTATGGTGTCTAAGACGTTAGCCGAAGTGCCGGGACGTCCCGGTTTCGTTGACACTCGTTTTTCGGTCTGGCTATAATCGGCCGCTCGGTAGTCCCTTCATCGGGAGAGCAGGAGGAGAAGCGGTGCCACGCGAGATGTTCACCGATGTGGTCAACCCCACAATCAAGATCGGGAGCAGGAAATGGTATACAGTCCCGCTGTCGGTCTTTCTGCACGTCTTCGTCATCGTCTGTTTCGTCGTCATCCCGCTGATGGCGACTGACATGCTGCCGACGCCGCCGGCGATGATGAACGCGTTCGTGGCGGCGCCGCCGCCGCCTCCTCCGCCACCGCCACCGCCGCCGCCTCCGCAGACCGCCGCGGCGCCGAAGCCGGTGATGGATGTGAATCCGAACGCCGCGCCAGTCGAGGCGCCGAAGGAAATCAAGCCCGAAACCGGCGTTGCGAACAACCCCGAGGGCGGGGTGTCGGGCGGCGTCGAAGGGGGCATCGCGGGCGGCGTCTCCGGTGGTATCGTGGGTGGCTTGCCGGAAGCGCCTCCACCACCTCCGCCTCCGCCCCAGGCACCGGTCCGCGTCGGCGGCCAGATCAAGCAGCCGACACGGATCAAGAACGTGAACCCGGTCTATCCGGCGATCGCGCAGTCAGCCCGCGTACAGGGCGTGGTGATTATCGAGGCGATCATCGGGTCGAACGGCAAGGTGCAGGAAGCCAAGGTGCTTCGCTCCATCCCCCTGCTCGACCAGGCGGCTCTCGAGGCCGTGAAGCAGTGGGAATACTCGCCGACCTTGCTCAACGGCGTGCCGGTCCCGGTCATCATGACCGTCACCGTGAACTTCACCCTGCAGTAACGTGCTGCGGGGCCGAGCTGTAGGGAGCGCGGCGGGCCGCGTCCCTGCTTCGTGAACGTGCCCGGGCAGTGCCGGGTACCGGCAGTATCGCGACTATTCGGAGGATGGACAGATGAACTTGCTTGACATGTGGAACCAGATGAGCTTCTTCGCGAAGGCGATTGCCGGTGTGCTCTTCGTCATGTCGATGCTGTCGATCGGCGTCGCCGTCGAGCGCATTTACACCTTCGTGCAGGCCCGCAAGCAGTCCAGGCTGTACGCGCCGCAGGTGGCCAAGCACCTCAAGGACGGCCGGCTGAAGGACGCCATTGCGATTTCGACTTCGAAGAACTACCGCTACAGCCACCTGGCCAAGGTCGTGCTCGCCGGCTTGCAGGAGTACCAGTTCCAGCAGGAGAGCAGCGCGGGCCTGAGCCGTGAAGACCTGATGGACACCGTGCGCCGCGCCATCCAGCGCGCGTCGGCGTTGACCGCGTCCGACCTGAAGCGCATGGTGCCGGCCCTGGCGACCATCGGTTCGACGGCCCCGTTCGTCGGGCTGCTCGGCACGGTCGTCGGCGTCATCAACGCGTTCAACGGCATCGCGGCCACCGGCTCGGGCGGCATCGGCGCCGTGTCTGCCGGTATCTCGGAAGCGCTCGTCGAGACCGCGCTCGGACTCCTCGTGGCAATCCCGGCGGTCTGGTTCTACAACTACCTGACGGGCCGCGTCGAGTACTTCAACGTCGAGATGGACAACTCATCGTCCGAGCTGGTGGACTACTTCATCAAGAAGACGGCCTAACGGTTCCGGCGGGGGAGTTCGCAGGAGAGATACACCATGTCAATGGATGTTGGCGGCGCCGGCAGGGGTGAAGTCAAGTCGGACATCAACGTCACCCCTCTCGTCGACGTCATGCTCGTGCTCCTCATCATCATGATGATCGTGGCGCCGATGCTGCAGAAGGGCGTCGACGTCAAGCTGCCCCAGGCGAGCAACGTCGCGGACAAGCCCGAGACGCAGGAACAGACGGTCATTGCGATTACGGCCGACAAGCGCATATACCTGAATTCCAAGCCGGTCCGCGAAGAAGAGCTCACGCAGAAGGTCACCGAGTCTCTCGAGAGCAAGAAAGAGAAGACGGTCCTGATCAAGGGTGATGAAGACGCGCCGTACGCGGCGATCATGGCCACGATGGACAAGCTGCGGGCCGCGCAGATTGAGAACATCGGCCTCGTCACCGAGAAGAAGGCGAACAGGACCGGCGGCGCGGGAGGTGGCAGGTAATGGCACACGCACATCAGCACCTGGGTGCCGAAAAGGTCGTCAAGGGCAAGAAGCTCGTCACGAGCTGCGACATGAACGTGACGCCCTTGATCGACGTCCTGTTGGTCCTGCTCGTCATCTTCATGGCGGCATTGCCGATGACCCAGAAGGGCATCGACATCAACCTGCCGCTCGATACCAAGGGGCCGGACAAGACCGACACGCCCAGCGATCAAATCGTGCTGGAGATGTCGGCGGACCACAAGATCTCTGTGAACAAGCAGGACGTGGCGATTGCGGAGCTCGGAACGAGGCTCCGTAATATTTTCGAACAGCGCAAAGAGAAGACGATGTTCATCATCGGCGCGGGCACGCTCCGGTATGGTGAGATCGTTGACGTGATTGACGCAGCCAAGGGCGCCGGTGTCGAGAAGGTGGGCATCGTGACCGAAGGCATGCGCCAGTCGGCTGGCGTCGCGACGGGAGCCGGCAGCTAAGCGCACCGGGCGGCGCGTTTGTCGCCCGACCGACGATTCAGGCAGAAACCACAGGCCGATGGCGCCGCGGGCGCCGTCGGCCTGTGCCTTTGTACGATCAATCATCCACAGATTCCCGCGGATTCACGCAGATGGGCGGGCTTGCGTTGTACGCGCGGCAGGCTTCCGCGTCACGTGGGCAGCGAGGACTTCGACCGCCGTCGCTCTGCGACGGCGGTGGCGAGGATGGCGGGGCAAACGAAGACTCCCGCCTGACCCAGGGAGCCTTCGTTTGCCTCCGCCCCCCTCACGCCTCCCGGTGGCCGGCCCAGGCCGGCCGCGGGTCGAAGTCCTGTGTCCGAATCGGCGGGAATCTGCGGAAATCTGCGGCTGAATTTTTGTCAGGCGGAAGCGGCGTCACGCGGGACAAGCCCGACCGGGCTGTTCACGTTGATCGGCGGCATGAGGGCCAAGGACGAAGCTCCGCAGTTGAGCGCGGCGGCCGGGGCCGGACCCGCGGTGGACGGCGGCAAAGGCCGAGCGCGTCAATCGAGAGCCACAGGCCAAGCGGCGGGTGTGCAGGCAGCGGGCACAAAAAACCGCCCCGGCCAGGCTCTTCGCCGGACCGGAGCGGTGGATATCACAAGAGGGCGCTGCGGGACGCGCGGTCGTTCGAACTACTTGGTGACGCCCGCAACCTTCTTCTTCTGCAGCGCGGTCGCCTTGTCGGTCAAGGACTGCGCCTGTTTCATCAGGTCGTCGTACTTGGTCCGGTCCTTCTCCAATCCGGCCTGGACGCGCAGGAGCAATCCCTTGCGCACGATCGCGTCGATGTAGTCGGACTTGATCTGCAGGGCCTTGTCGACTTCATCGAGCCCGGTGCTGACCATCCGCCTCTTGTCAGCCTCCTTCAGTCGCTGGTCGTGGTAGGCCTTGTCCCAGTAGAAGCTCGCGATGGTGTAGTAGACCTCGGGGTTGTTGGGCTCGATCTTCTTCCACTGTTCGTAGGCGTCCATTGTCTTCTCGAAGTCGCCCTGGCGGTTGTAGAACCCAGCCAGCTGCCCGTAGACGCCCGGATCGTTCGGCTTGATCTGCTGCGCCTTCACGAGCGCCTGCTCTTCCTGGTCGTACACGCCCGCGTCGTCGTAGAGCTTGGCAAGCGCGAAATAGTTGCCCGTATCGTTGGGCTCCATCTGGATCATCTTCTGGATGATCGCTTCGGCCTGCGCCGGGTCATTCATCTTCTCCGACCCGTAGTCGTTGAAGAGGTACTGGAGCGCCCACTTCCGGAGTTTTGGATCCGGATCCCTGTCGGCGGCCACCTGGTAGTACTTGATGGCCGAGGTCAGGTAGGCGTCGTTGGTCGCATCTCCGCGCTTGGTGGCCTTGAACTGGTTGTCGTAGCTGTTCGCCAGGTAGAAGTAGGCCGCCGTCAGCTCCGGGTCGAGGTCCACGGCTTCCTTGTACTTGTCAGCAGCCCGCTTGTAGTCCTGCTGCCGGTACATCTCGATGGCCTGCTTGTAGGCCTTTTTCGCCTTGAGCTTGTTGACCTCGCCACAGCCGACCAGCGACAGGCTCAGGCCTGCCAGCAGGACCAGCGATGCCGCCTTGAACCGCCTCTGCATTGCGTCCCCCTTGCCCCCGAAACCGCGGGAGAGCGGTCTTCAACGGTCTGATGATGATCGCGAAGAAGTTTAGCCAGTGCACCGACTCTCCCCAAGGCGAGAGGAAGACCTTGGTCTGAGTCGCGCCAGTATAGTGAACCGAAAATTGGCAAGTCAAGCAGTCCGACGCGCGATGGCGCCTTGACCCCCCTGAACCCGGTCTCTATGATGAACGCAACAGGGATCGGGGCTCCCCGATCCCCACAGCCATCCACCCCTATTAGACACCGCTCACCGTGATCCGATTCGAGGACGTGCTGGAAAAAGTCCGGGGGTACAACCCGGACGCCGACGTCGAGTTGCTCCGCCGAACCTACGTGTTTTCGGCCTTCGAGCACAAGGGGCAGGTGCGCCATTCCGGCGAGCCCTACCTGGTGCACCCGCTCGAGGTCGCCAACATCCTCTCGGACATGAAGCTCGACGTGGTGACCATCGCGGCCGGGCTGCTCCATGACGTCGTCGAGGACACCCTGACGAGCATGGAACGGCTGAGCGCGGTCTTCGGGGCCGAGGTCGCCCACATCGTCGACGGCGTCACGAAGATCAGCGCCATCTCGTTCTCCTCGAGCGAAGAGCGGCAGGCGGAGAACTTCCGCAAGATGCTGCTGGCGATGGTCGACGACATCCGCGTGATCCTGGTCAAGCTCGCCGACCGGCTGCACAACATGCGGACCCTGAAGCACCTGCCCGAGGACCGCCGGCTGCGCATCGCCCAGGAGACGCTCGACATCTACGCGCCGATCGCCAACCGCCTCGGGATGAGCAAGTTCAAGAACGAGCTCGAGGAACTTGCGTTCAAGTTCCTGGAACCGGACGCCTACGAAGCCCTCCGGCAGCGGGTCGAGCGCAAGCGCAAGGTCACCGAGCCGCTGACCGAGGAGCTGCGCCGCCAGCTCGTGGCCAAGCTCGAGGAGGCGCAGGTCCCGATGGTGTCGGTGGACGGCCGCGTCAAGCGGCTGTATTCGATCCACCTGAAGCTGAAGCGCCAGAAGATCGACCTCGACCAGGTGTACGACTTCGTCGCCCTGCGCGTGGTGACCAAGACGATCAGGGATTGCTACGCCGCGCTCGGCATCATCCACCAGACGTGGTCGCCCGTGCCGGGCCGCATCAAGGACTTCATCGCGATGCCGCGCGTGAACGGGTACCAGTCGCTGCACACGTCGGTCATCAGCGAGCACGGGTTCCCGTTCGAGGTGCAGATTCGCACCGAGGAGATGCACCACCGCGCGGAAGAAGGGATCGCGTCGCACTGGAAGTACAAGGAAGGGCGCGTGGGCGCGCAGCGCGACGAGCCGTACTTTTTGTGGCTGCGCCAGCTGCTGGAGGTCCAGCAGGAGGTGCGCGACCCGCAGGAGTTCCTGCAGAACCTCAAGATCGATCTGTATCCCGAGGAGGTCTACATCTTCACGCCGAAAGGCGAGGTGAAGACGCTGCCGCGCGGTTCGACGCCCATCGACTTCGCGTATACCGTGCACACCGACGTCGGGAACAACTGCGTGGGCGCGCGCGTCAACGGCAAGATGGTGCCGCTGCGCACGCCGCTCAAACACGGCGACATCGTCGAGATCGTCACGGGGACGAAGCACAAGCCGAGCCGCGACTGGCTGAACTTCGCGACGACCTCGCGGGCGCGCAACAAGATCCGGCACTTTCTCCAGGCCGAGGAAAAGGCGCGCAGCATCGAGATCGGCCGGAAGCTGATGGAGAAGGAGCTCCGGCGCTTCGATCTGAACATCAAGACACTGCTCGACGGAGAGGGCCTGGTGCGCGCCGCGAACGAATGCGGCCTGCCGAAGACCGACGATCTGCTCGCCGCGGTCGGCTACGGCAAGATCCAGGCGCGCCAGGTGATCGACAAGATGGTGCCGGCCGACCAGCTGCACGAGAAGGTCGAGTCGCGGGTGGCGTCGGTCGTCAAGCGCGCGTTCGGCGGCGGCAACGACAGCATCAAGGTCCGCGGCATCGACGACATGCTGGTGTTCCGCGCCCGGTGCTGCAACCCGATTCGCGGCGAGAAGATCGTCGGCTACATCACGCGCGGCAAGGGCGTCTCGGTCCACGCGGTCACGTGTTCGAACGTGACGAGCCTGCTCTACGATCCCGAACGCCGCATCGAGGTCGAGTGGGAGAAGGGCGGCGAGCCCGGCCGCTACACGGTACGGCTGGCCATCGAAGTAGAGAACCGCAAGGGTGTCCTGGCCGAGATCAGCGCGAAGATCGCCGGCATCAACACCAACATCACCAACGTCGAGGCGCACGTTCCGCCCGAGAACCACGAAGGCCGCATCGACATGACCGTCGAGATCGCGGATCTGAAACACCTGGAGAAGGTGATCAAGTCGCTTCGGGGTGTGACAGGGGTGCTGGCAGTGGAGCGGGCGAGCAAATAGGACGGGAGATCGTCCAAAGTCCGGAGTCCGGTGTCCGGTGTCCGGAGTCCGGAGTCGCGACGGCGGGACGGGTGTCAGCGCTCCAGGACTGCGATGACGTCGATCTCCACCCGTGCATCGCGCGGGAGCCGCGCCGCCTGAATGGTGGATCGGGCCGGCGCGGGCGCCGCGAAGTACTGGGTGTACACGTCGTTGACGACGCCGAACTCGGCGATGTCGGCCAGGTACACGGTGGTTCGCACCACCTGGTCGAACGAGCTGCCCGCGGCCTCGAGAATCTGCCTGAGATTCTCCATGACACGCCTGGTCTGCGCCGCCGCGTCGCCGGCGATCACCTGGCCGGTCGCTGGATCAAGAGCGATTTGCCCTGACACGAACAGGAGCGATCCGGCACGGATCGCCTGCGAATACGGACCAACGGCCTGCGGGGCCGCCGAGGTGGAAACGGCCTGACGCATCTCGTCCCTTCAAATCGGCGGGAATCTGCGAAATTCTGCGGATCCGGCCAAATCAGCGAAAATCTGCATAAATCTGCGGACCCCGCCAAATCAGCGAAAATCTGCGTGAATCTGCGGATCCGTGCATCTTGCGGAATCTGCGGCAGATTACGCGGCCTTGCTGACCTTGCCTGAACGCAGGCAGCGCGTGCACACGCGCATCCGCTTGGTGCCGCCATTGACCGACACCCGGACCTCCTGGAGGTTGGGTTTGAAGCGGCGCGCGCTGACGTTGTGCGCGTGGCTCACCTGGCGGCCCACTGACGGGCCCTTTCCGCACACTTCACAATCTCTTGCCATAATCGTAGCCCTCATCCGATGGACACAAACCCGAGATTATATCACGCGGACCCGTACCGCTGGACGCGGGGCGTGCCGCCTGCGTCGTTTCCGGCCCGCGCATCCGATCATGGGCGGACGAGCAGCGATCCGCCCTGCCCGGGCGCACCGGTCGCGGAGGCGTCGTCGTGGCCTGGCGGGTCGCCGGGCACGATCAGGCGCCGAATCAACTCCAGGTAGGCCGAGTCCTTGCCCGGCAGCGTCTTTTGCGCGTCCCGCGCGCCGACTTCGACGGCGTGGAAGACGGCCGCCAGGTCTCGATCGAGCGAGGTCCCGCGGTCACCGCCAGCCTGCGAGACGAACACTTTCAGATCGCCGGCGAGCCGCTGCGCGGGCAGCGTGTTCGGCCGCTGCTCGTAGATGAGGCCGCGCGCTGCGGTGTCGTAGGTGGCTGCCAGGGCGGATGCCGCCGCTTCCACGTCGGCATCGATCGTCTTCATCAACGCGTCACCGCGGTACGTGCGGATGAACGACAGCACCTGCCTCAGCAGATCCGCCTGCGGCTCGGTGAGGTCACGCACGGTGGGAAGAAACATCTTCAGGTCGTCTTCGTGTTGCCGGCGCACGACGGCTGCCGGATGGGCCTGCGCCGTGACGAGGTACGGACAATCGAGCGGGCAGTCGATCTCGCGCTGCCGCTTCGTTCCGCAACAGACTGAACAGATGTCCGACCGCAGAGCCGGGCACGCGCGCCGGGACGGGCGCTGGCTGCAGACCGTGCAAAGCATCGAGGCAGCTTGACATAGCCCGCTTCAAGTCGTCAATCGCGAGGAATAGCTCTTGCAGCTCCTCCAGGTCAATCTGCTTGCGGGCTTTGCATTCGCCAAACGGCCCGTCGCGCAAGCCGGTGACCAACCGCTCGGCCTGCAGCTCATCGAGGCGCTCGACCGGGGAGGCAGTTCGCGCAGCGCGCGGCTGCGGGACGTAGCGGACCGTTCCCTGTTCATCTCGGGCTTCTTCTCCGACAGCCTCAAGCGGTCGCTGGCCGACATCAACTATTACGTGGCGCTCGGCGCGTACGCCTACTACGCGCTCAGCGAGGAGGAAGACGATGACCTGCGGCCGGCCTTCGCCGAACTCGGCCGCCGGGTCGTCAGTTTCGTCGACGTGCTCGCGGAAGTGAGCGAACGAAGCGCCTTGATGTCCAACAACGACCTGCTGCGGCTCTACGAGAAATGGCTTCGCACGGGCAGCCGCCGCGACGGCGAGTTGCTCGCCGAGCGGGGCATCGTGCCCAACCCCTCGATCGGCGACCGGTGCCTGCAGTAGGAGAGCCCGACGTGGCGACGCGCGATGAAATCGAGGATGAACTGCGGCGGGCACGCCGCGTGCGCCAGATCGTGGACTTCACCTGCGCGATGATCGCGCAGGGGCAACTGGCGCGGCGGGACGCCGAGCGCCTGGTGGACGCGGCACGCCAGCGCATTCTGGACTTGTTCCCCGACGGCGAGCAGACCTACGAGATCGTCTGCGCGCCTCGGTTCCGCCGCCTGCTCGACGAGTTCACCCGGACCGAACCCGAGGTCCAGCGGGGGGTGGTCCTCGCATTTCGTGCACGATCTTCCGAGCATTAGCCCGGCTTTTCTGGCATACTGTTAAGCCCAGTAGCGGTGTTCGGGGCTGCGTCCTCCCGGGCGGACAGTCTGAGCGGGGTGCGAAACCGCGAGGCGAGTGACAGCGTCTAAAAGACCGACGGGTTGCCAGACAGGGAGGTTGACGGGTCTGACAGGCATGTAAGTGCAAGAGGATCAAGCAGATCAGGCTGAAACCTGCGAGTTCGCGGCCTCGGCCGCCGCATCGAATGTGACACCCGCCTGACGCACTCCTCCCGGTCATCTGAACAGAAAAGCCCAGATGGGCTTTGAGATACGTCGCCTTTGCGCTTGTGCCTGAATTGGCATACGAATTGCAAGGCGACACGTGCTAATTCGCCCCTGAAGGGCCGACGCAGAAGGAGCGTCAGGTGCCATGACGACCAACCCGAAGCCGCAGATCATGGACAGCACCCGCCACGACGAGCTGAAGAAAATGCTCGACGACCGCAAGCGGGAGATTCTCAGCGAAGTGCAGGAGAAGATCCGCGACGTGCGCACCGAGAGCAGCAGCGGCAAGATGAACGAGGTGCTCGATTCGGGCGAGAGCTCCGAGGCGGACATCCAGGAAGACATCGAGTTCGCGCTCATCCAGATGAAGGCCGAGACCCTCAGCAAGATCAACGAGGCGCTCGCCCGGCTCGAGGAGGGCGCCTACGGTAACTGCTTCGAGTGCGGCGAGGAGATCGCCGAGCGGCGCTTGCGCGCGCTCCCGTTCGCCGTTCGCTGCAAGGACTGCGAGGAAGCGCGCGAGATCGCGGCCAAGCGCGAGCGCATGCTGGCGCAGCGGCAGCAGTCCTCGACGATGTTCTTCGACATCTGAGATCGGCACCCGGTCGACCGCAGGGCCCCGGTCTGCGCGCGTGCAGCGGGGCCCGTCGTGCTTCTGGCGGCTGTCGGTCTCGGGAGGCGCTCATGAGCGACCAGCAGGCACCGAATTTCGACGATCTGGTTTCGGGCGAACCGGTCACGATTCCCGAGGAATTGACCATCCTGCCCCTGCGGGACACGGTTCTCTTTCCGAATTCCTTCATGCCGCTGGCCGTGGCGCGCGAGAGCTCGGTGCGCCTCATCGACGATGCCATCTCGGGCGGCAAGATGATCGCCGTCTTCACCCAGCGCGAGGCGGGCGTCGAAGAGCCGACGCAGGCGGATTTGTACCCGGTCGGCACCGCCACGCACGTCCACAAGATGTTCAAGCTGCCCGACGGCAGCCTGCGCCTGATCGTGCAGGGCCTCGCCCGGCTGCAGCTCGAGTCGGTGCTCATGACGCGGCCCTACCTGCGCGGCACCGTGAAGCCCGCTCCCGAGGCGCTCAAAGACGAGGACCGGCTGGAAATCGACGCGCTCCAGCGCAACATCAAGAGCAATTTCCAGCAGGTCGTGTCTCTGTCGCCGCTGCTCTCCGACGACTTGCAGACCCTCGCGATGAGCATCACCGAGCCGAGCAAGCTCGCCGATTTCATCGCGTCGAGCCTGACGACGATCACCACCCCCGTCAAGCAGGAGATCCTCGAAACGCTCGATGTCCGGGCCCGCATGGACAGCCTCAACCGCATCCTGATCAAGGAGCTCGAGGTCCTCGAACTGGGCTCGAAGATCCAATCGCAGGTGCAGTCGGAAGTGGGCAAGAACCAGCGCGAGTACTTCCTGCGCGAGCAGATGAAGGCGATCCAGCGCGAACTGGGCGAGGGCGACGAGCAGGCCAAGGAAGTCGAGGAACTGCGCGAGAAGATCGAAGCCGCCGGCATGCCCGAGCAGGTGAAGAAAGAGGCGATTCGCGAACTCGATCGGCTGGCGAAGATGCCCGTGGCCGCGGCCGAGTACACCGTCTCGCGTACGTATCTCGACTGGCTGGTCGCCCTGCCCTGGTCGAAGCGGACCGAGGAGGTCATCGACCTGAAGCGCACCAAGTCCGTGCTGGACGCGGACCATTCGGACCTCGAGAAGGCGAAGGACCGCATCCTCGAGTACCTGGCGGTGCGCAAGCTCAATCCCGACGTGAAGGGCCCGATCCTCTGCTTCGTCGGCCCTCCCGGCGTCGGCAAGACCTCGCTGGCCCGATCGATCGCCACGTCGCTCGACCGCAAGTTCGTGCGTGTCTCGCTCGGCGGCATGCGCGACGAGGCCGAGATCCGCGGTCACCGGCGCACCTACATCGGGGCGCTGCCCGGGCAGGTCATCCAGGGACTGCGCCGCGCCGAGTCGAAGAACCCAGTCTTCATCCTCGATGAAATCGACAAGCTCGGGTCCGACTTCCGCGGCGACCCGGCATCGGCGCTGCTCGAGGTGCTCGACCCGGAACAGAACAACACGTTCCGGGACCACTACCTGGACGTGCCCTTCGACCTGTCCGAGGTGCTCTTCATCACGACGGCGAACGTGCTCGACCCCGTGCCGCCGGCGCTACGCGATCGCATGGAGGTGCTCGAACTTCCCGGTTACACCGAGGAAGAGAAGCTCAAGATCGCCGTCGAGCACCTGGTCGACAAGCAGATCAAGAACCACGGGCTCACGCCAGAGCAGGTGGCGTTCACGGCGGACTCCATCCGCGCGGTCATTCGCGGCTACACGCGCGAGGCGGGCGTGCGCAACCTGGAGCGCGAGATCGCGTCGCTGTGCCGCAAGGTCGCGCGTCGCCGGGCCGAGGGTTCCGAGGAGGCCGTCACCATCACGCCCGATGTCGTCGTCGACATGCTCGGCGCACCGCGGTTCATGGACGAGGAGATGGAGGAGCGCACGAAGAACCCCGGCGTTGCGGTCGGCCTGGCGTGGACGCCCGCGGGCGGGGAGGTGCTCTTCGTCGAGGCGTCGCGCATGGCCGGCGGCGGCAGCCTGACCCTGACCGGTCACCTGGGCGACGTGATGAAGGAGTCGGCGCGCGCCGCGCTGTCCTGGATCCGCGCCAACGCGAAGGCGTACGGCATCGACCCCGACTTCTACAAGACGGCTGAAGTGCACCTGCACGTGCCGTCCGGCGCCATTCCGAAGGATGGCCCGTCCGCCGGCGTGACCATGGTGTCGGCGCTGGTGTCGGAGTTGACCGGCCGGCCGGTGCGCGGCGACCTGGCGATGACGGGCGAGATTACGTTGTCGGGGCGCGTGCTGCCGATCGGCGGCGTCAAGGAGAAGGTCCTGGCGGCCCGCCGTGTGGGCATCCGCGAAGTGATCCTGCCGCGCCAGAACGAGAAGAACATCAAGGAAGACCTGAGCGAGGAGCTGCGGCAGGACATGCGGATCCACCTGGTCTCGACCATAGACGAGGTGCTGCGGCTGGCTCTCAAGCCGGCCGTGGCGACGGTCCAGCCAGGCGCCGGGAGCGCCGGCCCGATCGAGCCCGCGTTGCAGCCGTAAGCGCCGCGCCCGGGCGTCTCACATCGGCAGGGCGAGGCTTCAGCCTTGCCGACCGCGGCGCCCGGGATAGCGAGAAAATATGCAGGGCCGGGAGGCCGTTTCGATCGAGAATGTCGAAACGCTTTCCGGCCTTGTTCTTCGTACGGCCATGAAGATCGTCTATTCGGATCGCTATCACCTGGATCTTGGCGCGCACGTCTTCCCGACGGTGAAGTACCCGCGCGTCCGACACCGGCTGCTCGACGGCGGGGTGGCGCAACCGGACGACTTCCTCGAACCGTCGCCCGCGACCTGGGAAGATCTCGGTCTCGTGCACGCGCCCGATTACCTCGAGAAACTGCAGCAGGGACGCCTGTCGCGCGAGGAGATCGCGCAGATGGAGATTCCGTGGTCGATGGCGATTGTCGAGGGCTTTCGGCTGATGGTCGGCGGCACCCTCGTCGCGGCCCGACTGGTCCTCGACGGCGACGGGGTGGCGCAGGACGTCGAGGCGGTCGCAAACGAGCGCGACGCCAGCCGTGAGGCGCCCGCCGCCCGCGCGCGCCGACCGTGGAGCGTCGTGCTACACATCGGCGGCGGTTTTCATCACGCCTTTCGCAGCCGCGGCGAGGGATTCTGCATGTTCAACGACGTGGCCGTCGCCATCCGGTGCCTGAAGCGCGACGGGCAGGTCGCGCGGGCGGCGATCGTCGATTGCGACGTGCATCACGGCAACGGCACGGCCTCCATCTTCGCCGGCGACCGGTCGGTCTTCACTTTCTCGATGCACCAGCTGCACAACTACCCGGCCGTCAAGCCACCCGGCTCGCTGGACATCGCGCTCGACGATCAGACGACCGACGAGGAGTACCTCGCGGAACTGCGGCACGCGCTGCCCAGAGTGTTCGCAAGCCGCGCGCAAATCGTGTTCTACCTGGCCGGCGCGGATCCGTACGCCGACGATCAGCTGGGCGGGCTGCGGCTCACCAAGGAGGGTCTGCGCAGGCGGGATCGGCTCGTGTTCGAGGCGGCGCGCGACGCCGGCGTGCCCGTCGTTGTCACCCTGGCGGGCGGGTACGCGCGTCAGATCGACGACACGGTGGACATCCACGTGGCGACGATCGAGGAGGCAAGGGCCGCACTCGACTCGTCGCCGGATGGAGAATCAGCGGGGGAGTCCTGAGAGCATCGCCAGCGCCATCGCCGTCTTCATGTCGGCGATCTCGCCCGACGTCACCATCGCGCGTGCCTCGTCGAGCGGGAACGTCCGGACCTCGATGTGCTCGTCCTCGTCCTGGTGCGCGACGGGATCGCCGGGGCCCGGCGGCCGCAGTCCGCTCATGCGGAAGAGCATCATGAACTCGTCGCAGTAACCCGGGCTCGGGAAGAACTTGCCGATCGGTTCGACAACGGTCGGCACCAGGCCGATTTCTTCTGCGCATTCGCGCACGGCGCCCGCCTCCGGATCCTCGCCCGGTTTCAAGGTGCCGGCCGGCAGTTCCCACAGGAAGCGATCGACTGGAAACCGGTACTGGCGCACCAGGATGACGTGCTCACGATCCGGCATCGGGACGATGACGCACGATCCGGGGTGGCGAACCACTTCCATTCGGGTCGTTGCACCGTGCGGCAGGCGCACATCGGCGACTTCGACCGTGATGATCCTGCCGGTGTAGATCGCCTGCTTCGACTTCACTTCGGCCTTCGGCGCGTGCATTCTTGTTCTCCGCCGCTCCTGCCCCCTGATTCCTGATTCCTGATTCCTACACTCCGATCCCTACAACCCTTCTTCCCGGCTCTTCCGCAGATCGTCGAGCACCCCCTGCAGATCCTCGGGCAGCGGCGATTCGAACTCCATGCGCCGGAGGTCTCCGGGGTGCGTGAAGGCGAGCCGCGCCGCGTGCAGGAACGGCCGGTCCAGGCGCATGACGGCCCGCAGGTGCGGCGCCACGCGGCGGCGCAGGCCGCCGTACAGCGGATCGCCGACGACGGGATGCCCGATGGCGCTCAGGTGGACGCGAATCTGGTGCGTGCGTCCGGTCGCGATGGCGAGGTGCAGAAGCGAGACCCCGTTGAAGTCCTCGGCCGACTTCACCCGCGTGACCGCGTCTCGCGACCGCCGGGCTCGCGTCGTCATCTTCTTCCGGTTGCCGGGATGCCGGCCGATCGGTTCCTCGATGCGGCGGCCCGCGTGCACGACGCCCCAGGCGAGCGCGATGTATTCCTTTTCGATCGCGCGCTCCTGGAACTGGGTCACCAGCGCGCGATGCGCGACGTCGTGCTTGGCGACCACGAGCAGCCCGGAGGTGCCCCGATCGAGCCGATGGACGATGCCCGGCCGCAGTTCGCCTCCGATGCCGCTGAGGTCCCGCACGTGGTGCAGCAATGCGTTCACCAGCGTGCCGCTGGCGTGGCCGGCCGCCGGGTGCACGACCATGCCTGCCGGCTTGTTCACGACCACGAGGTCGCCGTCCTCGTACACGATCGGCAGCGGCAGCGGTTCCGCCTCGGGCGTGGCGGCCACCGGCGCGGGAACGTCGATCGTCACCTCGTCGCCGGCGCGCACGCTGGCGTTGGCGCGCACCGGCCGGCCATCACCGAGCTGGACGTGGCCGTCCTTGATGAGCCGCTGGATCGATGACCGGGATTGATCGGGAAGCAGATTGACGAGGAACAGATCCAGTCGCTGGCCGGCCTGGTCAGGGGTCACACTGAACCGACGGATCGTGTCCGCCACGCTTCGCTCGTCTTCAGGACGACCCGGCGCGCCGTCCGTGTTCGCGTCCGTCACGCGCGCGCCGACCGTGCGCGCAGCCTGGCATCGCCGCCGGCGGGTGCCGGTCCGCGGCTGGCCAGCCAGGCGAGCATGATCACGCTGAGCGGTACGAGGATCACCGAGATGAACTGCGACGTCGAGAAGATCCAGATGGTCCCGCGCGGGTCGCCGCGGAAGAACTCGATGATGTAGCGCGACAGCCCGTACAGCAGGATGTAGGTCCAGAACGTGCGTCCCGCGAACGTGCGGGTCCGCGTCCGCTCCAGCCACAACAGGAACAGCAGGATCGCCGTCTCGGCCAGCGTTTCGTAGAGTTGCGTCGGGTGCAGCGGCACACCGAGCGGCGT
This sequence comes from Acidobacteriota bacterium, assembly GCA_003170135.1. GTDB lineage: Bacteria > Acidobacteriota > Vicinamibacteria > Vicinamibacterales > Fen-181 > Fen-181. The sequence goes on along the minus strand of PMZR01000057.1, from coordinate 36,852 downwards.
GCCCACGTAGCTGCCGGTGAACGGGTCGCTGAAGGTAATCGCCCAGGGCGCGTGCGTTTCGAGCCCGTAGCAGCATCCTGCCATCAGGCACCCGAGACGCCCGACCGCGTGCCCGAGCGCGATGCCGGGCGCGAAGACGTCGAAGGTGGGCCAGAGCGGCATCGCGTGGCGGCGCATGTACCAGAAGGCGACGATCACGGCGAGGATCAGGCCGCCGTAGAAGACGCCGCCCGATCGGGCCAGCGACATGATCTCGGCCGGGTTCGCGCGGAACGACGAGAAGTCGGTGACGATGAGCAGCAGTTTCCCGCCGACGATCGCGGCGACGATGATGTAGATGCCGAGATCGAGGACGCGCGCCGCATCGAGCCCCCGCCGCTTCGCCCGCGCCGTCGCCAGCTTCAGGCCGAGCAGAAAGGCGGCCGCCAGCAGCACGCCGTAGGTGTAGATTGTGAACGGACCGAGCTCAAGCAGTCTTGGATACATGAGATCCGAGTCCCAGCATGTCGAGCACCATCACGCAGACGCCGACGGTGATGGCGGAATCGGCGACATTGAACGCCCAGAAATGGTACGCGCGCCAGTAGACGTCCACGAAATCCAGCACGTAGCCGAAGGCGATCCGATCGATGAGGTTGCCGATGGCGCCGCCCAGAATCAGCGCCAGGCCGATGCGCGCCATCTTCTGCGCGGGCGCGAGCCGCGCGGCGTAGGCGGCAATCGCGACCAGGGCGATGGCCGCGACGACGGCAATGATGGCCGCCTTGAACGGGAAGTCGATCCCGTTCAGCATGCCGAATGCCGCCCCGGTGTTCCGGACGTGCGTCAGGTCGAGCAGCCCGGCGATGAGCGACACCTCGTCGTGCAGCGGGATCCGCGCGCGCACCATCGCCTTGGTCGCCTGGTCGCAGACGACGATGGCGACGGCAATCCAGATTTCGACGCCGCCGACCAGTGGCCGGCGGTCCGGCGTCGCATCCGTCGCGTCGAACGTCGGCGTGCGGGCATCGTCCATGCGCTACGCCCGTTCCGCCTCGGCACCCTTGCCGGCGCCGCCGCCGCGCGGCGGTGTGCCGGCTTCGGCGAGCGCCTGCTCACAGCGATCGCAGACGCCCGGATGCGCGGGATCCTTCGACACGCTCGGCACGTACCGCCAGCACCGATCGCAGCGCTGGCCGTCGGCGCGGTCCACCTTGACGCTGACCTCGCCGTCGGAGGTCGGCGGCCCTGAGCCTGCCGAAGGGGCGTCGTTGAGAGCCACCTGCGAGACGATGAAGATGGCTGGGAGGTCGTCGCGATAGCGCGCGAGGAGCTGGGCGGCCGTCCCCGACGCCTCGAGCGTGACCTTCGCCGCCAGCGAGTTGCCGATCACCTTGTCCTTGCGCTTCGCCTCGATGGCGACGTTCACCTGCTCGCGGATCCTGATGAGCGCCGACCAGCGCGCGACGAGGTCGTCGTCCGCCAGCGCGTCGAGCCCCTCGGGGAACCGCGCCAGGTGCACCGAGTCGTCTCGCGCGCCGGGCAGGACGCGCCACAACTCGTCGGCGGTCATCGGCAGGATCGGCGCCATGAGCCGCGCGATGCCGTCGACGATCGTGAACAGCGCCGTCTGCGCCGCGCGCCGCGAGCGCGATGCCGGCGCGAGGGTGTAGAGCCGGTCCTTCAACACGTCGATGTAGAAGGCGCTGAGATCGACCGTCGCGAGCGTATTCAGCGCGTGGAAAATCGTGGGGAACTCGTACGTCTCGTACGCCGCGACGATCCGCTGGCCGGCCGACGCGTAGCGCGCAAGCGCGTAGCGATCGATCTCCGCCAGCTCCGCGAGAGCGACCGCGTCGGTAGCGGGGTCGAAATCGTACAGGTTTCCGACCAGCATGCGGCACGTGTTGCGCAGCTTCCGGTAGCCCTCGACGACGCGCGCGAGGATCTCGGGGCCGACGCGCACCTCCTCGCGAAAGTCCACCATCGCCGACCACAGGCGCAGGGTTTCCGCGCCGTTCTTCGCGATGATTTCCTCCGGCTCGATCGTGTTGCCGAGCGACTTGGACATCTTGCGTCCCTGCTCGTCCACGAAGAAGCCATGCGTGACGACCTGGCGGTACGGCGCCGCGCCGCGCGTGCCCAGCGCCACGAGCAGCGAGCTCTGGAACCAGCCGCGATACTGGTCGGAGCCTTCCAGGTAGAGGTCGGCCGGCCACCGGAGGTCGGGCCACGATTCGAGCACTGCCTCGTGGCTGGAGCCGGAGTCGAACCAGACATCCAGAATGTTGCGCTCGCGTTCGAAGCGGTGGCCGCCGCACGTCGGGCACGCGAACCCGGCGGGCAGGAACTCGTCGATGGGCCGCTCGTACCAGGCATCCGCCCCGTCGCGGCCGAACACGTCCGCGGCGCGCTCCGCCAGTGGCTGCGTCAGCAGCGCCTCGTGACAATCGAGGCAGTCCACCGCGGGAATCGGCACGCCCCAGTAGCGCTGGCGCGAGATGCACCAGTCGGGCCGGTTCGCCACCATGCTGGCGATTCGCTCCTCGCCCCACGACGGCACCCACGAGACGCGCTTCACGGCATCGAGCGCCCGCGCGCGCAGGTCGTTGCCGTCCATCGCGATGAACCACTGCGGCGTCGCGAGGAAGATGACCGGGTTGTGGCAGCGCCAGCAGTGCGGATACGCGTGCGAGAAACTCTCGCGGTGCCACAATCGGCCGCGGCTGGCGAGCGCTTCCTCGATGTGCGGGTTCGCGTCGAACACCCGCTGTCCGGCGAAGATCCCGACCGTGTCGTCGAAGTGGCCGCCGGGGCCGACCGGCGCGTACACTTCGAGGCCGTACCGCACGCCGGTCGTGAAGTCGTCCGCCCCGTGGCCCGGCGCGGTGTGGACGGCGCCGGTGCCCTGGTCGAGCGTGACGTAGTCGGCCAGCACGCCGACGGAGTCGCGATCGTAAAGCGGGTGCCGGAAGCGGATTCCCTCGAACGCCCGGCCGTCGGCGCGGGCGATGGGCGCACCGAACGTGCGCCCGGTCACGCGTTGCACCTGCGCCAGCAGGTCCTCGGCGACGATGACGTTGGTGTCGCCCGTGGGATAGACGCCGTACATGAACGTCGGCTGAAAGGCGACGGCCAGGTTCGACGGGATCGTCCACGGGGTCGTCGTCCAGATGAGGACCGACACCGGCCGGCCACGCAGCTCGGGCACACGCGCCGCGAGATCTCCTGCGCTCGATGGCGACAGCGGGAATTCCACGTAGATCGACGGCGACGCATGGTCCTCGTACTCGACCTCGGCCTCGGCCAGCGCCGTCCGGCAGTGGATGCACCAGTGAACCGGCTTCTTGCCCTTGTACACGCACCCCTGCTCGGCGAACGTCCCGAGCGCGCGCACGATGGTCGCCACGTACCGGTTGTCCATCGTCAGGTACGGATGGGCCCAGTCGCCGATGCCGCCCAGTCGCTTGAACTCGTCGCGCATGATGTCGACGAACTTCTCGGCGTACTGGCGGCAGGCGAGGCGGAACGCCCCGATGTTCATGTCCCGTCGCCGCGGGCCCAGTTCCCGGTCCACGCGCAGCTCGATCGGCAGGCCGTGGCAATCCCATCCGGGCACGTACGGCGCGTCGTAGCCCGCCATGGACCGCGCCCGCACGACGAAGTCCTTGAGCACCTTGTTCAGCGCGGTGCCGAGGTGGATATGGCCGTTCGCGTACGGCGGACCGTCGTGCAGGATGTATTTCGGCGAGCCTTGGCGGGCGGCGCGGAGCCGGCCGTAGAGGTCCATCGCGTCCCAGCGCGCGATCGTCTCCGGTTCGCTCGTCGGCAGGTTGGCTTTCATCGGAAAGCCGGTGCGGGGGAGGTTGAGCGTGTCTTTCCAGTCGGCCATATGTGGTGTTATTCAGCGAAGCGGCAGAAAAGCGATCCCCTTATTCTAGTCGATGTGCCGCATTCGATTGCGATGCATGAGGCGGCACCCCGATCGCGGAGCGTGGCGGGGCCGGCCTCACGGCCGGGTTTCTCAGCCGATCCGCCCGACGTCGAATCAAAAAGGCAACGGCCCGCGAACTCAACAGGACGGCCGATATAATGGCGGTATGGGCACAATCAGCGGACAGGCATCGAACGGGCACCTGGCTGCCCGCGTTCTGGACAACGGCCTCAGGGTGCTGGTGCAGGAAGAGCACACGGCGCCGCTTGCATCGGTGTGGTGCTGGTACAAAGTCGGATCGAAGGACGAGATGCCCGGCCTCACCGGCGTGTCGCATTGGGTCGAGCACATGAACTTCAAGGGGACGACCAACATTCCGCGCGACCAGGTGAAGGGCATCATCGAGCAGTTCGGCGGAAGCTGGAACGGGTACACCTGGATCGATCAGACGACCTACCTCGAGACGGCCACCCGCGACGCGCTCGACCGCATGCTCTTCATCGAGTCCGAGCGCATGGCGAACTGCCTCTACGATCCCGACGACTGCGAATCGGAGCGCACCGTCATCATCTCCGAGCTGCAGGGCGGCGAGAACGACCCGGACCAGTTGCTCGACACCGAAGTCACGGCCGCCGCCTTCAAGGCGCACCCGTACGGGCATCCGACGATCGGGTGGCTGAGTGACCTGCGGCGCATGACGCGCGACGAACTCTACGCCTACTACCGGCGGTACTACGTTCCCAACAACGCGACGCTGGTCGTCGTCGGCGACGTGGAGGCCGAAGAGGTGTTCCGCGGGGCGGCGCACCATTTCGGCGGCATCCAGCCCGGTGCCATCCCGCCGCGTATCTATTCGAGCGAACCGGAGCAGATCGGCGAGCGCCGCGTGACGATCTCGCGGGAGGGCACGACCGCCTACGTGAAGATCGCGTATCACGCCCCTGCCGTCGCCGAGGCGGGCTTCGTGGCGATGCTCATGGCGGACGCGGTGCTGACCGGAGCCAAGGGTGTCAACCTCTGGTCCGGGTTCCGCACGCCTCCCCCGCAGCGCAGCGCGCGGCTCTACCGTGCGCTCGTGGACTCGCGCCTGGCGTCGGCCGTCGGCGGCGCCATCCTGCCCACGCAGGATCCCTTCCTGTATTCGATCTCCGCGACCGTGGCGGACGGCGTCAGCGCCGCCGAGGTCGAGCAGGCGGCGCTCGAGCAGCTCGACCGAATCGCGCGGCAGGGCATCACGGAGCCCGAACTGGTGAAAGCGAAACGGCAGCTCGGCGCCCGGCTGGTGTTCGAGAACGACAGCGTGACGAACATCGCCCACCAGATCGGCTTCTTCGAAACGGTGGCGAATGCCGAGATGTATCGCGATCTGCCGGCGCGAATCGCGTCGGTGTCGCTCGAGCAGGTGAACGAGGCCGCCGCGACGTACCTGCGGCCGGCCAATCGCACGATCGGTCGGTTCGAACCGGTCGCGCCGGGCAGCGGCGCAGTGGTGACACCCGATGAGCCCCCGACGAGCGGGCCCATCTCGCGGCAGGAGCGAGGTTCCATATGACAACGGCTGTGCATCCGGGACTGGCGCCCAGTCGCGAGACGCTATCGAACGGCGCGGTCGTGCTTGCAAAAGAGACGCACGCCACGCCGGCGGTGACGATCAGCGCCACGTTTCGCGCGGGCAGCCTCTACGACCCGCCTTCGCGCGTCGGGTTGGCGCACTTCCTGTCGCGTGTCGTCGACCGGGGGACCGAGTCCCGGTCCGCCGACGAGATCGCCGAGGCGCTGGACGGCCGCGGCGTGTCGCTGATGGTCGTCGAGACGCGCCACCATCTGGCGCTCTCGTGCACGTGTTTGTCCGAGGACTTCGAGCCGATGCTCGAACTCGTGGGCGACATCTGCATGCGGCCGGCGTTTCCCGGGCACGAGGTCGACACGCGGCGCGGCGAAATCGTCACCTCCATCCGGCAGGACGAGGACAACCCGGCCGTGATGGCGGTCGAAGGGCTGATGGGGCTGCTCTACCCGGACGGGCATGCGTACGGGCGGCGCACGAAAGGCACCATCGACACCGTCGAGGCGATTACACGCGCCGATCTCCAGGCGTTCCACCGGGACACCTTCACACCGTCGTCGCTGTCGCTGGTGGTGGTCGGCGACGTGCCGGCGCCACGCGTCACAACGCAGGCGGCGCGCGTGTTCTGCGATTGGCCGGGACGCGCGGTCCCCGACCCCGCCGTGCCCACGCGGCCCGTTGCCGGCGCGCGGCGGCGCCTGGTCGTGCCGATGATGAACAAGGCGCAGGCGGACATCGCGTACGGCTTCGTCAGCATCCGCCGGACGGACCCGGCCTACTACGCGTTGCTCGTGATGAACAACGTGCTGGGCCAGTACGCGCTCGGCGGGCGGCTGGGCGACAGCATCCGCGAGCGGCAGGGGATGGCCTACTACGTGTTCAGCGGGTTCGAGGCGAATGTCGGCGAGGGCCCGTTCCTCATCCGCGCCGGCGTGGAAGCAGGGAACGTTGACCGCGCCGTCGCCTCGATCGACGAGGAGCTGCGGCGGATGGCGACCGACGGCGTCACGCCGCGCGAGCTGGCCGAGTCGAAACAGTACCTGGTCGGATCGATGCCGCGGACGCTCGAGACCAACGCCGGCATCGCCGCGTTCCTGCAGAGCGTCGAGTTCTTCGGCCTCGGTCTCGACCACGACCTGCGCCTGCCACGGCTCATCAACGACGTCACCCTTGAACAGGTCAACGCCGAGGCGCGCCGGTTCCTCGTGCCCGAACGCGCGGCCCTCGCGATTGCGGGACCGTACGAGGACGGCGAATCGGCCGCGCACGCGACGGCCGACCGTTGACGCCGGCGGCGGCGGGGGAGTACACATGTATGGGCACGCCGTGCCGTGCCCATACATGCCCACCCGCGCGGTCTTCTTCGACGTCGATTTCACCCTCATCTATCCCGGCCCGACGTTCCAGGGCGAGGGGTACCAGCGCTTCTGCGCGAAGCACGGGATGCAGGTCGATGCCGGCGCCTTCAACCGCGCGGTCGCCGCGGCGTCGTCGCTGCTCGAGGATGCCCGGGGCCAGCGGTACGATCCGCAGCTGTTCTTCGATTACACGCGGCGCATCATCGAAGGCATGGGTGGTTGCGGTCCGGGCCTCGACGCGTGCACACGGGAGATGTACGACGAGTGGGCCGCCTGCCAGCACTTCTCGCTCTACGACGACGTCGAGCCGGTGTTCCGGGAACTGGCGGGGCGCGGGATCCGCATCGGGCTCATCTCGAACACCCATCGGAGCCTGGCTTCGTTCCAGAGCCACTTCGAGCTGGACGATTTCGTGTCGGGCGCCATTTCCTCCTGCGACCATGGCTACATGAAACCGCACCCGAGCATCTTCCAGGCGGCACTCGACCTGCTCGGCGTCATCGCGGGCGAATCGACCATGGTCGGCGACAGCCCGTCGGACGACATCGCGGGCGCCGTCCGCATGGGCATGCGCGCGGTGCTGTTGCGCCGCTCCGGCGTGCGGCCGCGCTGGTCGGAGGCTCACCTCGAGGATGTGCCGGTCATCTGCAGCCTGCACGACCTGCCGGCACTGGTTTGAACGCGCGCTGACACACCATGGACGACGCGCCCGCGATCGAGATTCGTGACCTGACAGACCTGGACGACTTGCGCGAGGTCATCGCGCTCGAGAAGCATGTCTGGGGCTACGCCGACGGCGAGGAGGCAATCCCGCTGCCGATGCTCGCCGCGGGGATCCTCCGGGGCGCAATCGTGCTCGGCGCGTTCGATGGCGGCGCGCTGGTGGCCGCCTCCTACTCGTTCCCGGCGCTCAAGGACGGGCGCGCTACGCACTGGTCGCACATGCTCGGCGTGCTCGAACCCTATCGATACCGCGGGGTCGGCCGCCTCGTCAAGTTGAGGCAACGGGAACGCGCCCTCGATCTCGGCATCGATCTGATCGAGTGGACCTTCGATCCGCTGCAGGCGGCCAACGGCTATTTCAACCTCGTGCGGCTGGGCGCGGTCGTGGAGGACTACGAGGTGAATGTCTACGGCGAGTCGAGCAGCCCGCTGTGGCAGAGCACCGAGTCCGATCGGTTCATCGCGCAGTGGAACCTTCGCGAGCCGCACGTCGAGCGGCGGCTTGCGCGGCGCGGTCCGATCATGCGGGCCAGCGACACGCTCGCGGCCGCGTGCGTGCTCGAGGCGACGTGCGTTGGGAACCACATCGCGCCGCGCGAGCCGGACCTCGACGATGACAGCCGGCGGCTGCGGGTGGAGATTCCCGCGAGCTTCGCCGCGATCCAGGCCGAACAACCCGCGCTCGCGGCGCAGTGGCGCGCCGCCACGCGCGCCGTCTTCACCACCTACCTGCCCCGCGGATATCGCATCGTCGATTTCTGGTTCGATCGCGCCCGCGCGTGCGGGAGCTACCTGCTCGCCAGCACTGCCAGCGCGCCCCGCGACGCGGCCTGACGCCATCCCAGCGTCCCGAAACCGCCGGAAAATGGCGTGGACATGGGGTCTGACCCTAAAGGTGCCAGACCCCATTTTGTTTCAAAGATTTTACCGTGGCCATCGACTCCGCCGGGCGTCCACTGGCGGGGACGAGCGCGTCCATCGTCAGCCCTTCGACCGGCTACATGTTGTCCGCGCCGGTAAAGCCTGACGGAAGCTTCGTTCTTGCGAACATCGCCCCGGGCGAGTACGGGCTGGCCGCGCTCGTGGTCGGGCCAGGGGTCGGTGACCTGCAACAGGTCATGCTCCCGATCACGATCACCGGGGACGACGTCGCGGGTCTCGTCCTGCAGATGACGGCCGGAAGTCACGTGACGGGCCGGATCGTGAGCGAGGAAGGGACACCGCTGCCGTCCTCGCCCGCCGGCATGCGCGTCGATCCGCTCCCCATGCCGACCGATGTGCCAATCCGCATTCAGAACATCGGTACTCAAGGCATCGTGAACGACGACTGGACTTTCGAGATGAAGGGGCTCGGCGGCACAATGCTCTTCAGGCCGTCGAAGCTTCCCGCCGGCTACATGCTCAAGTCGGTGCTGCTCGACGGGCGCGACGTCGCCGACACGCCGGTCGACATCCGGGGGACCGAGGACCTCACCGGCCTGCAGGTGGTGGTGACCTCGCATGTCACCGAGATCAACGGAGCGCCCTGCGACGCCAAAGGCCTGCCGGTGCCGGAGTACACGGTTGTCGCGTTTGCCGAGGACGCGGCGCGCTGGAGGTACCCGTCGCGGTTTCTCGCGACGGCCCGTCCGGATCAGCAAGGTCGCTTCAAGATCGCGAACCTGCCGCCCGGCCGGTACCTCGCCGTGGCGCGGCAGCCATGGACGAGCCGAAACCGCAAGAGGTGATGTGGAACACCTCGCGGGTGCGTGTGGGCGGGGACATCGGTGGCGTCATCGCGGTGATAGGCTCCGTGATCATCATCCTCACGGGCCTTCCACCGCTCAAATGGTTCTTTGCCGGTGCCTTGGCGTGCGGCGCGGTCTGCGCGTTCGCGCTGTCGTTCTGGCACCGGCGCCACCCAGGGCCGGCGCGGCCGCCCAACACGATCAGGAACGGGTCCGCGCGATGAGAAGTTCGTGGCGGACTGGTCCAGCAGCGAACGCGTGTTCCGGGAAGACTCGGAGCGCACGGCGGGCGACATCGCGGAGGTGATCGCGGGACGCGGGCTCAAGCCCTGAGACAAAGAGGCCCTGAGCCATCAGCCATAAGCCTTGAGCCATCTCTGTTCTTGTGCGCTCCTGGCTCCTTTCTTGCTCTGATGCCTGACATGCCTGGGGTTCGGCCTCGCGTTGTCATCATCGGCGGCGGATTCGCGGGCCTGAATGTCGCCCGCGGCCTTGGCGGAGCGCCCCTCGACGTGACGCTCGTCGATCGGCACAACTATCACCTGTTCCAGCCGCTGCTCTACCAGGTGGCGATGGCCGTGCTCTCGCCCGGCGACATCGCGTCGCCGATCCGCGCCGTCCTCAGCCGGGAACGCAACGTGACGGTGCTCTTCGCCGAGGCCCGCGCGATTGACGTCAGCAATCGCAGCGTGCTGCTGGACGAGGGCGCCGTCCAGTACGACTACCTGGTCATGGCCAGCGGCGCCAGCCACACCTACTTCGGGCACGACGACTGGGAGCCGCTCGCCCCTGGGCTGAAGACGTTGGACGATGCGCTCGAGATGAGGCGGCGGGTGCTGCTGGCATTCGAACGGGCCGAGCGCGAGGCCGACCCCACCGAGCGGCTTCGCCTGCTTACGTTCGTCGTCGTCGGTGGCGGTCCGACCGGCGTGGAACTGGCGGGAGCGCTCTCGGACATCGCCCGGCAGGCGCTCGTGCGTGACTTTCGCTCGATCGATCCTGCGTCGGCGCGCGTGGTGCTGCTCGAGGCCGGCCCGCGCGTGCTGCCGACGTTTCCCGAGCACCTGAGTGAAGCCGCCCAACGCTCGCTCCGCCGGCTGGGCGTCGAGGTGCGCACCAGTGCGATGGTCACCTCGATCGCCAGGGACGTCGTGGTGGTCGGGCAACCCGGTGCCGCGAGCGAGCAGATCCACGCCGAGACCATCCTGTGGGCCGCGGGCGTGAAAGCTTCGCCGCTGGGGCAGAGTCTCGGCGTGCCGCTGGATCGCGCGGGTCGGGTGCCGGTGGAGCCGACGCTGACCGTGCCAGGCCACCCGGAGATTTTCGTGCTCGGCGATCTGGCAGTTGCCCCCGGCCCGGACGGGAAGCCCTTGCCCGGCCTCGCCGCGGTCGCCGTGCAGGAAGGGACGCACACCGCGCACAACATCCGTCGCGCCGTCGGCGGCCAGAGCCTGGTGCCGTTCCGCTATCGCAACCTCGGCAACCTGGCGACCATCGGCCGATCGGCCGCGGTTGCCGACTTCGGGCGCGTGCAGCTGACCGGCTGGGTCGCATGGATCGCGTGGCTGTTCGTGCACCTGCTGAAGCTGATCGGGTTCCGCAACCGCCTGATCGTGCTGCTCGAATGGGGATGGGCGTACGTCGCCTCGAGGTCGGGCGTGCGCCTGATCACCAACGACGAACGGACCTGGGGCGAACACGCGCTGCCCATTGTCACGCCGCCCCCGCGACCGCCCGCCGCGGCGCCGAATCAGGATCCTCGTGCTGCGCGCACGTCGGATTGTCCCGCCCGCAAGGAAGAGGTCTCACGAAGGTCCTAGGCGACCCACTACCCACTACCCACTGTCTACTGATCCTCTTGGTTGACACTCGTGGCCGTTTGCGTCGAAATGGCGGGCGCACGGCGCGGGCGTGGAGCGGCTGTGGTTGCGACGCGTCCGGCCCGGCCGGGCGCACCGAGGAGGATGCAGTGACAAGGCTCATGTGTTGTCTCGCCATCGTGCTCGCGCTTGTTCCGGGCACGGCGGTCGCGCAATCGCCGGCGCAGGGTGCATGGGACGGCGCGATTCACGTCGCCGGGCAGGATTTGCCGATCCACGTCGCGTTCACCGCGGCGGACAAGGGGACCATCGATATCCAGGGCGTCACCGGGTTGGCGCTCGCAAGCGTCAAGATGACGGGCGACGCGGTGCACTTCGAACTGCCCGCCGGTCTCGGCCTGTGCATCTTCGAAGGCACGGTCAAGGGCGAGGTCATCTCCGGATCGTTCGCGCAGGGACCGGCGAAAGGCACGTTCGAACTCGCGTGCCACAAGGACGCGCCGCCGGCACCGCCCGAGCCGCCGCCACCATACAGGCAGGAAGAGGTGAAGATTACGAATGGGGCGATCGTGCTCGCGGGCACGCTGACGATCCCGCCGACGCCCGGGCGCCACCCGGCCGTGATCCTCATTACCGGCAGCGGCGCGGAGAACCGCGACGAGGAAGTGTTCGGGTTCAAGGTGTTCCGCGTGCTGGCCGATCATCTGACGCGCCAGGGGATCGCCGTGCTGCGCTGCGACGACCGCGGCGTGGGCGGATCGAACGGCAGCACGCCGCAATCGACCAGCGAGGACTTCGCGACCGACGTCGTGGCCGACCTGGCGTTTCTCCAGTCGCGGACCGACATCGACAAAAAGCACATCGGTTTGATTGGTCACAGTGAAGGCGGCCTCATTGCGCCGATGGTGGCCGCGCGGTCACCGCAGGTCGCCTTCATCGTGCTCCTTTCCGGCCCCGCCCTGACCGGCGAGCAGGTCGTGCTGGCGCAGGGCGCGAGCCTGGTGAAGCTGCGCGGTCTCGGTCCGGACGCGATCGCGAAGCAGGCCGAGACCCAGCACCGGCTGTTCGACGGGGCGAAGCAAAACGCCCCCTGGGACGAAGTCGAGAAGCTGTTCCGGGCCGACGCCGACGCGCAGATTGCGAAACTGCCCGAGGCGCAGCACTCCGCCGCCCAGCAGTTGGCCACCGCGCAGCTCGCGCAGATCGCCGTCCAGTACAAGGCACTGCTGACGCCCTGGTTCCGCTTCTTCCTGACTTTCGATCCCGCAACCGTGCTCGAGAAGGTGCGCTGCCCGGTGCTGGCCTTCTTCGGCGGGCTCGACTTCCAGGTGCCGATGGACGTGAACCGCCCGGCGCTCGAGCAGGCGCTCGCGAAGGCCGGCAACCGCGACGTGACGATCAAGGTGATGCCGAACGCGAACCACCTGTACCAGGAAGCGAAGACGGGCGACGTCGCGGAGTACACGTCGTTGCCGAAGCAGTTCGTGCCCGACCTGCTGCCCACGATGACCGCGTGGATTCGGCAGCATGTCGCGGGGAGTTAGCGCTCTCACTCCCGCGGCGGCGCCGCCTGGAAGCCGGTCGGGCGGCGATTGAAGCCGGCCCGCATCAGGAACGGCGCCAGCGGATGGGCGAGGGCCGACACGCCGTTGATGTCGGCGACGAGCAGTCCCGGCCGTTCGCTGCCCCCGGTAGCGAGCGCGAACAGCATCTGCGCGACCGCGGTCGCGATCGCGCTACATGCCGGCTCGTCCTCGGGCAGGAAGACGAGAAGCGATCGATCGCCTTTGGTCAGGTACGCGGCGAGCGCGCCATTGACCAGGATCACGCCGGTGCCGGCCGACCGCGTCGGCCCGCGAGGTTCGGACGACGCTTGGCGTCCGACGTCCGATGTCCGAAGTCCGATGTCCGGCCACCGCAACACCGCGCCGTACGGGTTGGCAGGATCGGTCGCCGCCAGGTACACGGCCTGGGGCGTCTCGGGTTCGTCGCGCAACGAACGGAGAAGATCGACGGCGGCGGGCACCGCGAACTGCGCCGCGCCGAGGTTTGCGACGAAGTAGCCGCGTCGGATTCGGCCGGTCTCCTCGAACGCCTTCAGCACCGGATACACGGCGCTGAAGCCGCCGGGCACCTGTTCGATCGCGATCGCTTCCCGCGTCAGCACGCCGTGGCGGTTCAAGAGCTGCCACGCCAACGCCGTCGCGCGTTCCGTTGGCGACACCGGCGTTCCGGTGGCGGCCCGCGCCTCGACCAGCGACCATCGCCCTTCTGCCGTGGGCGGCGTCAGCCGGCGCGATCGGAATCCCTGCAGCTGCGCGCGCGCTTCGCGGCGTGAGTGTCGCGCCGGGGGCTGTGTGAACGCACGCAGCGCATGGAACGTGTCGTTGCAGACGAGGCCCCGCCAGGCGAGATCCCACAACACGCCGACGGTCTCGCCGGGATAGCCGCCGCCCGCCGCGTCGTGAATCGCCGCGAAGAACGATGCGCCCTGGCGCCGCAGGTGTTCGACGATGGCGCAGGCGCGGTCTGACAGATCGGCCGGCGTCGGCGACGATACGAGCAGCCGTGGCAGGTGATCGGTGAGGTAGAGCGCAATCCGGCCATCGCGCTCGCCGAGCGGCTCGAGGCCCACCCAGGCGACTTCCCCTGAACCGGCCAGGAAATCGAGATCGGCGGGGTTGTACGCGTCGATGCGCGCCGGCAGGATCTCGCGTTCGACGAGTGACGCGACCAGCGGCGCACCCTGCAGCTGTTCGATCGCGTCGAGCAGCGCGTCCAGGCCGTTCCGCTTCGTGGCGACGCCCTGCCATGTCGTCGCGAACCGGCCGAGCGCCGCGGCATCGACCGGCTCCACCTCGTGGCGCAGGCGCGCCAGCGATCGCTGGCGAACCTGCCGCAACACGTCCGCCTCGCACCATTCGCGGCCGGTGCGGCCCGGCGTGAATTCCCCCTGCACGAGGCGTCCTGCCCCAGCCAGGGCCGAGAGCGCCTCCTCGGCCACGCGCCCCGCGAGGCCGTACCGCGCGGCGAGCATGCCGGTCGTGAACGGCCCGTGGGTGCGCGCGTAGCGCAGTGCGAGGTCGCGAAGCGGGTCGCGCGCCGGCGCGAGCAGCGCGTCCGGGAGGCCCGGCGGCAGGGGAGTGCCGAGCGCGTCGCGATAGCGAGCCGCGTCCTCGACGGCGATGAAGCGGGTCGCCGTGCCGACCGGGACCGAAATCGCGCGGCGCGCCCGAACCAGCGTGTGCATCGTCTGCGCGACTTCCGGGGACGCCGCCCTGTCGGCGATTTCAGCGTCTGCCAGATCGCCGATGCGCAGCAGCAGGTCGTGAAGCGCGTCGGCGCTGCGTGCGCGGTAGTGCGGATCGGTGTGTTGCAGTTGCGCCTCGACCTCGACTATCACGGCCGGGTCCAGCAGTTCGCGCAGCTCGATGTCGCCGAGCAGGTCGCGCAGCTGCGCCTGGTCGACGAGCAGCGCCTGCGCGCGCCGCTCGGCGAGCGGCGCGTCGCCGTCGTAGATGAAGTTGCCGACGTAGCTGAAGAGCAGCGACGCGGCAAAGGGCGAGGGCGCCTCGGTATCGGCGGTCGTGACGTTGATGCGGCGGTCGGCGACGCGCGCCAGGATGTCGACCAGCGCCGGCACGTCGAAGACGTCACGCAGGCACTCGCGGTAGGTTTCCAGCACCGCGGGGAACGAGCCGTAGCGGGAGGCGACTGCCAGCAGGTCCGCGGCGCGCTTGCGCTGCAACCACAACGCGGACCTTGCGCCCGGGCGCCGGCGCGGCAGCAGGAGCGCACGCGCCGCCACCTCGCGGAATCTCGCCGCGAACAGCGCCGTGCCGCCGAGCTCTCTGAGGAGCAACCGCTCCACGTCCTGCGGCCTCGGCACGAGCAGCGCCGGGTCCGGCGGTTGGTCCGTGTCCGGGAACCGCACGACGAACCCGTCGTCGGACCAGAGCGACTCGACGTCGAGATCCTTCTCTTCCCGGATGCGCGCCTCCACCGCCATCACCCATGGCGCCAGCACCTTCGCGCCGAACGGGGCGAGCAGGCACATGCGCCAGTCGCCCTGTTCGTCGCGACTGCGCTCGATGACGATGGTCCGTTCGTCGGGCACCGCGCCCGCGGCGCGCTGCTGGTCGGCGAGGTACTGCACCAGGTTCTCGGCGGCTGCCTGGTCGAGATCGTGATCGCGTGTCAGCCGGGAGATGGCCGCGCCGGGCGGCATCTCGCGCAGTTCGCGGACGAGGCGGCCGATGGCCAGGCCCAGTTCGAGCGGCCGCCCCGGCCGGTCGCCGTGCCAGAACGGCATCTTGCCCGGCTCGCCGGGGGCGGGCGACACCAGCACGCGGTCGTGCGTGATCTCCTCGATGCGCCACGTCGAGGCGCCGAGCAGGAACGTCTCGCCCACGCGCGACTCGAACACCATCTCTTCGTCCAGCTCGCCGACGCGCGACGTGCCCGCCGCGGCGCCCGACAGGAACACGCCATAGAGACCGCGATCCGGGATCGTGCCGCCGTTGGCGATGGCCACGCGCTGCGCGCCCTGGCGCGCGGTGAGCACGCCGGCAACGCGGTCCCAGGTGACGCGGGGACGGAGCTCGGCGAAATCGTCTGACGGGTAGCGGCCCGACAGCATGTCGAGCACGCCTTCGAACATCTGGCGGCTGAGGGCGGCAAAGGGCGCGGCCGAACGGACGACGGCGAGCAGGTCGTCCACCCGCCAGGGCTCGACGGCGACCATCGCGACGATCTGCTGCGCGAGGACATCGAGCGGATTGCGCGGATAGGTGGTCGCCTCGACGCGCCCCTCGTGCATCGCCTTTGTCACGGCTGCCGCGGCGACCAGGTCGCCGCGGAATTTCGGGAAGATCGTGCCTTCGCTGACGGCGTCGACCTGGTGGCTGGCGCGGCCGATGCGCTGCAGGCCGCTCGCGACCGAGGGCGGCGCCTCGATCTGGATGACGAGATCGACCGCGCCCATGTCGATGCCGAGCTCGAGCGACGAGGTCGCCACGAGCGCGGGGATGCGCCCGGCCTTCAGCGCGTCCTCGATCTCCAGCCGCTGCAATCGCGCCAGCGAGCCGTGGTGCGCGCGCACGATCTGCTCGCCGGCCAAGTCGTTCAACGCGCCGGCCAGGCGCTCGGCCAGCCTGCGGCTGTTGGCGAAAATCAGCGTGGTCTTGTGCTGGCGAATGAGGTCGAGCAGGCGCGGATGGATGGATGCCCAGATCGACGTCGGCGCGGCCGGCTGCGCGGCGGGATCGCCGGGAGTCCCGATCGCCCTCGCCAGTTTCGCCATGTCCTCGACGGGCACCTCGACCTTCAGCCGCAGGCGTTTCGCCTGGTGCGCATCGGCGATGGTGACCGGACGGTAGTCGATCGTCCGATCGGTGGATTCGAACTCGCTGCGCAGCTCCTCGCGGATGCCGTCCAGCGACGGCGCGTTCCCGGCATCCGGCGCGGTGCGCGCGTTGACGTCGGACTCCGGACCCCGGACCCCGGACTTCGTACCTCCGAGGAACCTCGCCACCTCATCGAGTGGCCGCTGCGTGGCGGAGAGTCCGATCCGCTGCAGCGGTCGCGCGCAGATGGCCTGCAGACGCTCGAGCGAAAGGGCGAGATGCGCCCCGCGCTTGGTCGGCACCAGCGCGTGAATCTCGTCGACGATGACCGTCTCGATCGGGCGCAGCGCGTCCGCGGCACGCGAGGTCAGCAGGAGGTACAGCGACTCCGGTGTCGTGATCAGGATGTCGGATGGTTGCCGGCGGAAGTGCGCGCGTTCCGAGGCCGGCGTGTCGCCGGTGCGGATGGCGACGACCGGCCGGACGAACCGGTCGCCGCGCGACTCGGCCAGCGTGGCGATGCCGGCGAGCGGCGCGCGCAGGTTGCGCTCGACGTCCACCGCCAGCGCCTTGAGCGGTGACACGTAGAGGATGCGGCATCGGCGCGCCGCGTCGGGCACCGGCTCGAACATCAGCCGGTTGATGCACCAGAGAAACGCGGCCAGCGTCTTGCCGCTCCCGGTCGGCGACACGACCAGCGTGGAATCGCCGCGGGCGATCGCGGGCCAGCCAAGCGTCTGCGGCGGCGTCGGTGCGCCGAACGATGCCGTGAACCACTCGCGAATGGCCGGATGGAAGAGATTGAGGGGGTCGGAGGGCACATCTAATCTTAGCCCGGAGTCCGGGGGCGCCGGTGGTCGTTGGTCGTTGGTTATGGGTTGTTGGTCTTGGTCGTTAGTCGTTGGTCAGCAGTCGTTCGTCGTTGGCGTTGGTCGCGAAGCGCGGACTAACGACCAACCGTGAGTACCAACAACCAACGACGAGAACCAACGACCAACGACCAACGACCAACGTGAACTACGTGCTCCACGGCGCGCGCAGGCCGAAGGCGGCGAGTTTCTCTTCGATCTCCTGTCGCTCGCGGCTCGGTTTCAGCCGCCCGTCGTCGGTCGCATTCAACAGGCCGCGCTCGGTGGCGAGCGCGCGGGCGCGCGCCTCGTCTCCGCACGCCAGCGCGCCGACCATCGCGATTTCGAACCGCGACAGCCGCGTGGCCTCGCGCCGGTATTCGAGAAACGCCTCCCACGCGATCGGCACCCACCGCGCGACGATCTCGTCGCCGATGAGGGTTGCGTACTCGCGGATTTCCTGCTGCGCGTGGGCGTCCATGCGCAGATCGAGGAAGTGCAGCAGGTTGTGCAGGTCGATCTTCCAGTAGGCCTCGGTGTAGGTCGAGAGCGGCAGATCCTTGCGCGCCTGTTCGCGCGCCACGCCGGCGACGATGCGCGCCTCGTAGACCTCGCGCGCCCGCCGCTGCAGCGCGGCTTCCTCCTCGGAGAGACGCGCGCCCACGTCCTCGGGCAGGCGCCCGCTGCTGCCCTGGCGGTTGCCGCCCGACTGCAGCCGCCACGCGTCGCGCGGCGTCGCCTGCGCGGCGTCGATCGCCTCCGAGTAGCGCGTCGAGTACTCGTTCACGCTGGCCGTGCGATGCCTGATCCACTGGCGCCACACGTCCATCGGCACGCGCACGTGCAGCTTGAGTTCGCACATTTCGAACGGCGTCGTGTGCGAGTGGCGCATCAGGTAGCGGATGAGGGCGCGGTCTTCGTGGACGCGCTTCGTGCCCTTGCCGTAGGACACCCGCGCCGCCTGCACGATCGCCGCGTCGTCGCCCATGTAGTCGACGACACGGACGAACCCTTCGTCCAGCACGCGGAACGGTTCGCCCAGGATGGCGTCGACCGCGGCCACCCGCAGCCGCTCCATACGTTCGCCATCCGTCCGCTCATCGCCCATCTCGCCCTCCGTCGCGTCAGTCGCGACTCGCTACCCGAAAGGCGGAGCAAGCTCCGCCCCTGCGTCTATCCACTATCCACTACCCACTACCCACTACTTCTTCGGATACCCGACCGTCTGCGCCAGCATGATCTTCTGCTCCGGTCGCAGCTTGAGCGCCTTCGCCAGCGCGTCACGCGGGATCATGCCTCGTACCACGGCGACGAGCCCTTCCGACGCGCAGAACAGGTAGACGTTCTGGACGATGACGCCGGCATCCGCCGGGACCCAGATCGCCTGGTTCTCGGGCGAGGTCTTCGCCTTCGTCATGTCGGCGACGTATACCAGGTTGAGCGGCGCGGTGCCCGTGAACGGCTGGCTCCCGGTGGCGGCCCGGAGATCCTCGCTGGCCACGAGGTTCAAGCGGTTCGCCTTGGCGTCGTAGACGTACGCGCCTTCAGGCAGCGTCACGTAGATGTCCATCTCCTGCCAGTTCACCGCCGAGGGCGCCGTGCGTTTGCCGTCGGTGCGGTTGACGCCGAAGGCGGCCCACAACAGGTTCGACAGCATCTGGGGCGACAGTTTCTCGGCGCCGAACTCGCGCGTCGAATGCCGCTCGTTGAGCACCTGCATCAGCGGTTTGCCGCCGTCGGTCTTCGGTGGCGGCAGGGTGATTTGCTGCGCGGCGGCCGACCCGACAACCACAAAGAGGATGAGCGCCGTAAGGCACGTCGTGACAAAATGACGGTTCATATGAGTCCTCCAGGCGACCCGATTCTACAGCACTGCCGGCCGACGTGGGAGCGGGCTTGACGCGTACCCGGCAGAAGGTCGATCCTGCTTCCCGATGCTCGTCACCGTTGTCTGGATCGCCGTGATGGCGTTCCCGGCCTCCGAGGTCCTGCTCGCAATCTTCAAGCGTGCCGGGGCGGATGACACCGCGCTCGCGGATCGCGGGTCGCTGAGGCTTCTCTGGATCGTAATCACCCTCAGCGTGACCGCCGCCGTGTCGCTCCGATTCGTCCATGCGGGGCACTTCCGGGCTGCGACGACAATCACCGATTCGGTCGCCCTGTCGCTGGTTCTCGCCGGGCTCGTGCTCCGGTGGGTGGCGATCCTCACGCTCGGCCGGCTGTTCACGGTGAACGTCGCGATCCACACCGGCCATGCGCTGGTCGACAGGGGCGTGTATCGCTACGTCCGCCACCCGTCCTACTCCGGGCTGCTGCTCGCGTTTCTCGGCCTGGGCGTCTTCTACGGCAGCTGGCTCAGCATCCTGGCGCTTGTCGTGCCGATTGCGCTCGCCATCCTCAATCGCATCCGGAAGGAGGAGGCCGCGCTGCTGGACGCGCTCGGCGAGCCGTACGGGGAGTACTGCCGGCGAACCAGGCGCCTCGTGCCCGGTGTCTTCTGACGTGCCGGGAGGCAGGTTGCAGCCATCCGCGCCCGGCCGGTGTCAAACAGGTGCATGCTGAACGCCACGCGCGCCTTTCTGTACGATCTGCGAATCGCCGTCCGGGCGCTCGTGGGTGCTCGATGGACCACGGCCGCTGCGATCCTGATTCTCGCCCTCGGCACGGGCGTGAACACGTCGGTCCTGGCCGTCGCCTATGGCATCCTCCTGCGGCCGCTGCCCTATCCCGAGGTCTCGCGCGTCGTCGTCCTGTGGGAGGAAGCGGGCGGACACGAATTCGGGATGCCGCTCGCCGAATTCGACCAGTGGCGGCAACGCCTCAGGACGGTTGAGCACGTCGCAGCCTACTCCAACGCCGAATTCACGGTCAGGGGCCTCGGCGAGCCTCGCGTGGTGCGCGCGGCGATCGTGAAGGGGGAGTTCTTCGAGGCGCTCGGCGTGCGGGCGGCAGAAGGACGCGTGCCTTCCGGGGCACAGACGGACCCGTGGCTCGTCGTCAAACGCGCGGCACCGCAGCTCGTCGGGATGCCAGGCTCAGGCACGGTCGGGCGCGCGGTGACCGTCGGCACCGGCAGCTACGTTGTGTCGGGCAGCATGCCGGAGGTATTCGCGTTTCCGGCAGACGATGTCGTCGCGTGGCTGCCGGCCTCCTCGCTCACGGCCATCCAGATCGGCGGCGCGCAGGCCGACGGGCGCTCGTTTCGCCTCGTCGCCCGTCTGAAGCCCGGGGTGACGCTGCAGCAGGCCAGTGACGATGCGGTCCGCGTGCGGCGCGACATCTGGGGTCCGCAAAGCAGCGTGGTGCGCCTGACCGTGGAGCCGCTCACCGACGTGCTCACCGCGCGCGTGCGCCCGGTGCTCGCCGTACTGGTTGCCGCTGCAATCCTCGTGCTCCTGGTGGCATGCGGCAACGTCGCGTCGTTGCTCGTCGGCCGCGCCGTGGCCCGCTCGCGCGACTTCGCGGTGCGGCTCGCGCTGGGCGCCAGTTGCTGGCAGTTGATCCGCGGCGTGCTGGCCGAGAGCCTCGTCGTTGCCGTCGCGGCCTCCGCGCTCGGTGTCTGGATTGGCCTGGTCCTGGTCCGCGCGTTCGTCCGCATCGCCACCGGGGTGTTCCCGCGGCTGGACAGCGTCGCGATCGATCTGCCCGTGCTCGCGGGCACCGCGGTCACGGCCTTTGTCATCGCGCTGCTGTGCGGCGCGGCGCCCGCCCTGAACGCGGCGCGCGGCGACTTCGCGCCGGCCTTCCGCGGCGCCACCGCGTCCGCCTCGCGCGGCGCGCGGCGCGTGCGTGGCGCGCTCGTGGCCGGCCAGATCGCGCTGTCGATCGTGCTCCTCACCGGCGCCGGCCTGGTGATGCGGACCGTGACGCGCCTGCTCGATCAGGCGGGCGGCATCGAGGCGAGCCACGTCGCCACCGTTCGACTGGTGATGACCGACACCACGACGTTTGCCGCCAACGCGCGGGCACCGTATGTCAGCCAGGTGCTCGAGCGGGTCCGCGTGTTGCCGGGCGTGCAGTCGGCGGGCATCGGCAGCACGCTGCCGCCGCGCGTCTCGCCGCTGCAGATGGGGATCAACGTCGAAGTGAAGGGCCGCAGCAACTTCCAGGTCCTCACGCTGGCCTCGGTGACGCCCGGCTACTTCGCCGCGCTCGGCGCGCGCGTCGTTCGCGGGCGCACCTTCACGGACGGGGACGTCGGCGGCGCCGGGCCGGTGGCGGTATTGAGCGAGTCCGCCGCGCGGCATCTCTTTCCGAACCACGACCTCGTCGATCGTGCACTCCCGTTCTCGCTGCCGCCGATCGCCGGCCGGGCGCGCCGCCCGCGCATCATCGGCATCGTCGGAGATATCAAGTACGCGGGACTCGACTCGGCCTCGAGCGGGACCGTCTATTTGCTGTGGAACGACCTGCCGGCGGGCACGTCGTACCTGGTCGTGCGCGGCAGCCAGGATCCGTTGGCACTGGCACCCGCGCTGCGCCGTGTAATACGCGACGCGGATCCATCCATGCCCGTGCCGGAGGTGCGATCGCTCGACGACGAGATCCTGCGTTCGATCGCGGACCGGCGGCTGCGGGTGTTGCCCGCGGCGAGCTTCGCCATCCTTGCGCTCGCTGTCGCGCTCGTGGGCCTTTCCGCGGTCAGCTCGCGCGCCGTGGCCGAACGCCGGCGTGAACTCGCCATCCGCGGGGCGCTGGGCGCCACCCCGGGCGGGAACCTCCGGATGATTGTCGGCGAAGGGGCGCAGTGGACGGCGCTCGGCGTCGTGATCGGGCTGGCGGCGGCGGGCGCCGTCGGCCGCATGCTGGCGACGCTGCTTTACGGCGTGAGCCCTCACGATCCCGCGACGTTTGCCGCGGTGGCCGTGCTCGTGGCCGCAGCGGCGGTAGGCACCTGCTACCTGGCCGCGCGCCGCGCGCTCCAGCAGGACCTCCTGGAGTTGCTCCACGCGGAATGACGGGCCAGGGAGTCCGGAGTCCGAAGTCGGAAGTCCGAAGTCGGAGACCTGAAGGTCAGGAGCCAGAACCGGGGCCTGGAGTCCGGAGCCCGCAGCCTGGATCCAGCCCAGCCGAACTTCGCCCGCGCACCCGGTTTCGGCTACACTGGAAGGTGCCTGCCTTCCCGGTGCCGTCCTGCAACCTGCGGCCTGCCAGCGCCACGTTGCCAATCGTAGGGGCGACGCACCCCCGTCTCTCCCCTGCACGGTCGAAGAAGAGAGAGGACCCCATGCCTCGCATAGTTTCCGCGCTGTCATGCCGGTTTCAGCCCGTCATCCTCGTTGTCGCGCTCGTCGCCGCCATCGGGACGATTGCGTATGCGGCCACCGAGCGGGCCAGTTCGTGGCGCCAGCACGAGATCCGGATCGACGGATCCGACGAGGAATGGAGGGGCGAAGAACTGCCGGTCAAGGGAGAACACTTCTCGCTGGGCATCGTCAACGACGGCGAGTGGCTGTACTTGTGCCTGCCGACGAAGGACCTCGGGTTGCGGACGCAGATCGGCAGGATGGGCCTCGTGGTCTGGCTCGATCGAGAGGGCGGCAAGAAGCGACGGTTCGGCGTTCATTTTCCCGTGCCGAATCCGCCGCAGGCCGGCCTGCCGCGAGTGCCCAGGCGGGACGGCCCCGCCGCGCCGCCGCAGCGGGCCGAAGGTGAGACCGACCAGGTGCCCGGACAGGACGAAATCGGCATCCTCGGACCCGGCAAGAATGACGCGCAGCTGGCGCCGATCGACGAGGCCGGCGGGATCGAGGCTCGCGTGGGCCTGCACGACGACCTGACGGTGTACGAGGTGAAGCTGCCGCTGATGCACAGCGCCGAGCATCCGTTCGCGCCGAACATCGAACCGGGCCAGATGGCGCGGCTGGAGATCGAAACAGCGCCGCTGCGCGGCGGCCCGATCGCGCCCACGGTGTTCGGACAGCCGTGGGGCGCCGGCTGGGGCATCACGGTCGGCGGCCGGGGGAACCGGCCTGTGGTCTTCGACCCGATCGACGTGACGATGAATATTCGGCTGGCCAGGGGCCCGCGGCAGTAACATTTCCGGGACGCTCATGAAGATCCTGGCGGTCCTTTGCCGCGCGCTGCCGCTCGTTCCCATCGTCGCGTGCGCCGCCCTGCTCGCGGCACAGATGCCCGCGCGAACGCCGGCGCGCGATTACGCGATTCGTCCCGTGCCGTTTTTCGACGTGACCGTGGACGATGCGTTCTGGGCGCCGCGATTGGAGAGGAATCGGACCGTCTCGATCCCGCACATCATGCGCGAGAACGAGCGCACCGGCCGCGTTGCGAATTTCGAGAAGGCGGCCGGGCTGAAGAAGGGCGATTACGAGGGGCGGCGCTTCAACGACAGCGACATCTACAAGACGATCGAAGCCGCCGCCTGCACGCTGAAGTCCCGGCCCGACCCGGCGCTCGAGTCGCAGCTCGCGCACCTAATCGACCTCATCGCACGCGCGCAGGTGCCGGACGGCTACCTGTATCCCGCCCGCACCCTCGGCGCGAAGCCGCCGGTGGCGGGCATCGGCGCCGAACGCTGGATCAACCTGAACGGCAGCCACGAGCTCTACAACGTTGGCCACCTCTACGAAGCGGCGATCGCGTGGCAACTGGCCACCGGCCGCGACGACTTCATGCGGGTCGCGTCGAAGAACGCGGATCTCGTCAACCGCGAATTCGGGCCGACCGCACGCAAGGCCGTCCCCGGACACGAAGAGATCGAGCTGGCGCTCGTCAAGATGTACCGGCTGACCGGGGACGAGCGCTATTTCACCCTCGCCCGTTTCTTCCTCGACCAGCGCGGCCGGCCGCACGACACGCAGCCCTACCCGCCCGACTCGCCGTTTGCGATCTACAACGACCGTCCGTACATGCAGGATCACCTGCCCGTCACCGAGCAGACGCGCGCGATCGGTCATGCCGTTCGTGCGATGTACCTCTATTCCGCGATGACGGACGTGGCCGGGCTGGCGCAGGATGTTGCCTACCGAGAGGCCGTGGACCGGATCTGGACCGACATGGTCTCCAAGCGGATGTACGTGACGGGCGGCATCGGATCGCGCGGGGTGGTCGAGGCGTTCGGTGACGATTACGAGCTGCCCAACAAAGAGGCGTACACCGAAACGTGCGCGTCGGTTGGCAACGATCTCTGGAACGAGCGCATGTTCCTGCTCCACGGCGACGGGAAATACGTGGACGTCCTGGAGCGTGTGCTCTACAACGGGCTGCTCTCGGGCGTGTCGGCGAGCGGCGATCGGTTCTTCTACCAGAACCCGCTCGAGTCGGCCGGCGACGTCGAGCGCAGCGAGTACTTCGAGGTCGCCTGCTGCCCGTCGAACCTCGCGCGGCTGCTGGCGCAGTTCCCCGGCCTGATCTACGCCACTGGTCCCGATCGGGCCGCCGGCAGCGGCGACATCCTGTACGTGAACCTGTTGGTTGGCAGCACCGCGCAGGTCGCGCTGTCGTCCACGAAGGTGACGCTCGTCCAGCAGACGCAGTACCCGTGGGACGGCAGGGTGCGCATCACGGTGAAGCCGGAAAAGGCCGCGGAGTTTGCGCTGCACGTGCGCGTGCCCGGGTGGGCGCGGGAGCAGCCGGTGCCGAGCGATCTGTACCGCTTCGTGGACCGGCGACACGACGAGGTGGCGCTGCGCGTGAACGGCAAGGGCGTGCCGGTCGTTCTGGAAGCCGGCTTCGCCCGCATCCGCCGCCGCTGGTCGCCGGGCGATGTCGTCGAACTCGACTTGCCGATGCCGGTCCGCCGCCTCGTGGCGCATGCCGGCGTGAAGGCCGACCGCGCACGCGCCGCGATCGAACGCGGCCCGATCGTGTACGCGGTCGAAGCGGCCGACAACAACGGGCGCGTGAGCAATCTCGTGCTGCCGCTGTCGGTCGTGTTGCAGCACGAATTCCGCCCGTCGTTGCTCGGCGGTATCGGCGTCGTCACCGGGCCGGGGACCGCGGTGGACGATCGCGGTGCCCACAAGGTCCAGGTGATGGCGATCCCGTATTTCGCCTGGGCGAATCGCGGCAAGGGCGAAATGGCCGTGTGGCTGCCGTACAATCCGGAGCCCTGAGCCTAGTCACGCCATAAGCCATAAGCCTTGAGCCTTTTCTCCATGTCCACACTGCTTTCTCCGCTCTCCTTCGCCGGTCTCACGCTGCGCAACCGCATCGTGATGCCGCCGATGTTCTCGGGCTTTGCGACGCCGCGCGGCGAGGTGACCGACCGCATCGTCGAATACCACCGCGTGCGCGCCGCAGCCGGGACGTCGCTCATCATCGTCGAGCACACCTACGTGCACCCGTGGGGCCGCATCAGCGACACGCAGATGGGCGTGCACGAGGACGCGACGATCCCCGGCCTGGCGCGCCTGGCTGCGGCGATCAAGCGTGAAGGCGCCGTCGCGTGCCTGCAGCTGGCTCACGCCGGGGCGAGCACGACGGTCGCCGTGATCGGTCGCGCACCGCTCGGTCCGTCCAGCATGCTCCACCCGTTCGAGAAGGATGTCGATCCCGCGCAGGCGACGACCCCAGCCGAGATCAGGCAGGTCGTCGCGGCGTTTGGCGATGCCGCCGCGCGGGCGCGTGACGCGGGCTTTGACGCGGTCGAAATCCACTCCGCGCACGGCTACCTGCTGTCGCAGTTCCTCTCACCGTTGACGAACCATCGCGAAGACGAGTACGGCGGCAACGACGAGAATCGCCGCCGCCTGCACGTCGATGTCCTTGCCGCCGTGCGCGAACGGGTCGGCCCGACGTTCCCGGTGTTCCTGCGTCTCGGGGTGCACGACGAGGCCCTGGGTGGGTTGCAGATCAACGAGGCGGTGCGGGCGGCGCAGGTCCTGGTCGATCGCGGCGTCGATCTCGTCGACGTGTCGGGCGGGCTGCAGGGATCGCGTCCGCCGGTCGTCGTCGCACGCGGCCCGGGTTGGTTCGTGCCGTACGCGGAGGCAATCAAGGCGGCCGTTCGCGTGCCTGTGCTCGTGACCGGCGGCATCACCGATCCTGGCCACGCCGACCGCATCGTCCGCGAAGGCCGGGCCGACCTGATCGGCGTCGGCCGCGCGATGCTCAACGACCCGACATGGGCGCAGTCGGCAATCGAGCAATTGCGCAGCGCGTGACCGGGTCACGTCGGCACACGTCACGCCGCCAGGAGAGGCTACCTGGCGTCTCTGTCGAGGACGGTCCGTAACCCGGAGAGCACCGCGCCGCCCGACCGAGTCGCGTCCGTCCCGAACGTCGATCCCCCCGCGCCGTCCAGCCTGATCGTCATCTCCAGCGCCACGCCGAACGTGCGCCCGCCGCGGGCCAGTTCCGGCATGAACGTCTGCCGCCTGCCGAGGACGAGTGCCGGGTTGACGGTCACCAGGCCGCGCGGGCTGAAGATCTGAGAATGTCGCTGCCATTGCAGGAGCGGGATGTGCACGAACGTGTGGTTCAGTCTGCGCGGCCCTCTCGCGGTATTCGCGTTGCGGCGCACGGCGAATCCGCGTGATGCAATTTCGAACGGGCTGTCGATGAGCCACCGGCGGGCGTCCTGCATGCGCTCCGCCTGCATGCGCTCCGGCCCAGCCAGCCAGTTGGCGGGTGCGATCACGAGAGGATGCGGCGCGACAACCTGATGCACACCCGGATCGAGAGGGTCCTCGCGGGCCGGTGTCGCCGTGCGATCATCGGCGCCGACCGATACTCCCGCGGGAGCCGGCTGAACTCCAGCGGGGCCCGCAGGCACTGTACGGCCGGGATCTGTCTGTGCGTCGGCAGCGTGCGCAAGGCCGAACAGCAGGACGAGAACGGCGCAGCATCGCCAGCGGTTTGACGACGGGCCGCGTCGCGGGGCAACACCGCGCGACGTGACTCCGATGGCGGCAGGTTTATTGCTCATGTGCAGAGGTACGTGCCAGCGAGCGAGAAGCTGGTGCAGACTCCCGTTCAGCTGCGCGCAAATCTTAGTTGAGCTGCCCTGGAAAGTCACTGGCGACCGGCTACAGTAGGCGATCGGTCAAGGCTGTTCCCGCAGCGGACCGTGGAGACCGCCCGATGATCGTTAGGAAGCAAAACGGCTCGCCGGCTCAGGGGACCAGCGAGGTTGAGCGGATGCACGGCCTGTGGCCGTGCCCGCGACCATCGCGGCTGGCGGCCGCCCGTGCCGCCGAGACGTTTTTCCGGGCGGTCGATTCGGGACGCAGCGGGAACAGCCTTGGCCGATCGCCGGGCATCGTCGACTCCGCCACTTCCAGCGTCACCGGCCGCTATGGGGACCGGACCGCGATGACGGCTGCCAATTTGGACGCGCGTGCTACTGTCTACTTCTTCGGATACCCGACCGATTGCGCCAGCACGATCTGCTGATCCGCGCGCAGCTTCAGCTGTTTCGCGAGTTCCGGCTTCGGCACCGACGCGCGCACCACTGTCGCGAGGCCTTCCGACGCGCAGAACAGGTACGCGTTCTCGGCGATGAAGCCGACGTCGGCGCCCACGTTCAGCTGCTGCTGCGGATCGGTGGCCGGCCTGCCGGCCTTCGCCATGTCCGCGACGTAGACCAGGTTCAGGGCGGCGGTCGCCGGAAACGGCTGCGTGCCGGTGCCCCCGCGCAGATCGCCCGCCACGACCGGGTTCAGCGCATGAGCCTTTGCGTCATAGACATATGCGCCTTCCGGCAGGGTCACGTAGATGTCCACTTCCTGCTTGTTGCTGGCCGAGGGCGCCGTGCGCCGGCCGTCCGGCCGGTTGACGCCCCACGCCGCCCACAGCAGGTTCGACAGCGTCTGCCGCGACAGCTTCTCGTCGCCGAACTCGCGGGCCGACTGCCGCGCCTTCAGCACGTCCATCAGTGGTTTGCCGCCATCCATCTTCGGGGCGGGCAGTTTGATCGGTGCAGGACTTTGCGCGGCGGTCGTTGCGGCGAAGACGACGATGACGGCACAGATGACGAAGAGAAGGGCTTTTCGAAGCATATGAGTGCCTCCGTGAAGGGGCTGTGCAGCGGACCCTGATCTTACCTGAACCGTGGGGGGGGAAACAGGCCCGCTCACGCGCTGCGCTGGTGGGCGCGTGTGGTCTCTTCCTGCGCGTGGCGCAACTTGGCGAGCGCCCGGGCTTCCAGCTGGCGGACCCGCTCGCGCGTGAGCGAGAGCCGGCGGCCGATTTCCTCGAGCGTGTGCGCGCGGTCCTGGCCGATGCCGTAGCGGAGGCGCAGGATCTCGCGCTCGCGATCGTTGAGCGGCGCCATCGCCCGCTCGACCTGCAACGCGAGGTCGCCGCGCAGCACCATCTCCTCGGGCGTCCGGACGTTCTGGTCCTCGATGAGCGCGCCCAGCTCCGTGTCCTCGCCGACGGGCATCTCCAGCGAGTACGGCGTCTTGACCGACTGCAGCAGCAGCTGCACCTTGCCGACCGGCACCTCCATCCGCCGCGCGAGCTCTTCGGGCAACGGCTCCCGGCCGAGTTCCCCGGCGAGCGCATGGCGCGCACGCGAGAGGCGGTTGAGGGAATCGATGACGTGCACGGGCAGGCGGATGGTCCGGCCGTAATCCGCGATGGCACGCGTGATTGCCTGGCGGACCCACCACGTCGCGTAGGTCGAGAACTTGAACCCGCGCCGGTACTGGAACCTGTCGACCGCCTTCATCAGGCCGATGTTGCCTTCCTGGATCAAGTCCAGGAACGAGAGCCCGCGATTGCGGTACCGCTTGGCGATCGACACGACCAGGCGCAGGTTCGCCTCGAGCAACTCGCGCTTCGCTTCGACGATCTCCTGCTCGCGTTCGTCGACGCGCGCCAGCCGCTTCCTGAACGTGTCGGCCCGCAGCCCGATTTCGCTTTCGAGCCCGCGCACCACATCCGTCTTGCCCGTCCTCTGGCGTTCGCGATCGGCGGCACCCAGCCGCTGGCCGAGCCGGCGAAGCTCGACGACGACGTGATCGACCAGCGCCGGGCGGATCGGTTGTGCCGCGAGCGTCGCTTCCAGCGTCTGGAGCGCTCGCACACGCCCGTCGGCGGACTGCTGCCGGCGCCTGGCGGAGGTCCGCAACGACCGATGCTCGACCCGGCGGCGGGGACGGCGCGCGTCCCGCGCCCGGCGCCGCATGCGCGCGAACGCACGCAGCACCGGCTCGACTCTCGTGGGCTCCAACTCTCCGCCGTCCGGAAACAGGATCAGATCGGCTGGCGGTATGTCGCCCTTGCAAACGCGGTCGGCCAGCGCCAGCAGGCTGTCGAGCGCCACGGGGATCCCCGCAAGGGCCGCCTGCAGGCGCTCGCGGGCTGCTTCGATCTGCCGCCCGATTTCCGCCTCCTGCCAGGCCTTGAGCAGTTTGCGCCGCCCGATTTGCCTGAGATAGGAACGGACGAGATCCACCTCTTCGCCGACGAGGCCTTCTTCGGGCGCCTCTTCGCCCAACGCGAGTGCCTGCGAACCGAACCCGTCCTCCTCCTGTTCCGCTTCCTCGGGAGACAGGCGCTGTTCGACGAACGCCTCGGGGTCGTCTTCGTGGAGCAGCAGCTCGCGGCTCTTCTCGACATCGCCCGTCGCATTCGCCGCCCGGACGCTGTCGCTGTCGAGCGCAAGGGACTGGACGTCACCCGCCCCCGGATTGGCGTTGAGTGGCAGCCGGGCCTGCCGGGCCGGAACCAGCCCCCACTCGTGCGCGCGATGCCGCCAGTCGAGCAGTGCAAGCTCGTGTGCCGGGTCGTTCCAGTCGATGAGCGCCGCATGGGCGGCGGCCCGCTTGGCCTTCGAATCTGCTCGCTGTGTCATGGGGTTCTCCATCATGCTGCTGCAAGAACCGTACTTTTGGCCGCCGGGCTGGCCTTGACACGGGAAAGCCGACTGCGTAGGTTGGCAGAGCAGAGCCGTACGGGTCGTTGTCGCGGGGGCATCGGGTCGGGACATGGAGTGGTCAATGTCAGACACAGGTCCGAAAAGTGCGGTCGAACTGGCGATGGAACGGCTGCGCCGCAAAGACGAGGAAGCGGGCGTCGTGCAGCAGGCGCTGACCGACGTCCAGAAGGCGGCCATCGCCGAAGCGCGCAACGTCTATGAAGCGGGCGTTGCGCAACTCGAGGTGATGCGCCAGTCGGCGTTGATGCGCCCGCTCGAGCCCGCGGCGCGCGAGGAAATCGAGACGGCATACCGGCGCGATCGCGAGCACCTCGCCGCGGACCGCGACGCGAAGATCGAACGGATACGCGCGGGCCAGGCCAACCGGTAGGGCGTGAAGGACCGGGAGGTGCGAACGTGCCTGCCAACCTGACGCCGGAATACAAGCGGGCCGAGGAACGCCTGCGGGCGGCGAAGGACCCCGAGGAGAAGCTCGCGGCGCTCGAAGAGATGCTGCGGGTGATGCCCAAGCACAAGGGCACCGACGCCCTGCAGGCGGACATCAAGGCGCGCATCTCGAAGCTTCGCAAGCAACCGGTCTCCAAGGTCGGCAAGAGCACCTTCAGCCACATGGTGCCGCGCGAGGGCGCCGGCCAGGTGGCGCTCGTGGGACCGCCCAACACCGGCAAGTCGGCCCTGGTCGCCGCGCTCACGCACGCGACGCCCGCCGTGGCTGACTACCCGTTCACCACGCGCGAAGCGACGCCGGGCATGATGCCCTTCGAGGACATCGCCATCCAACTGGTCGACCTGCCGCCGCTCTCCGACGAGCACATCGACCCGTGGGTGTTCGACCTGATTCGGTCGGCCGACCTGCTGTGGCTCGTGCTTGACGGCCGCTATGCGCTCGAGGGGATGGACGACACGCTGCGGCTGCTCGGCCAGCATCACGTCGAGGTGGAACCCGCGTGCTCCAGCGCCGCTGCGGCCACGCGCCGCGCCACGCCCGCGCTCGTCGTGCTCACCGGGGCCGACCGCGCCGAGGTTGCCGACGCCGTGGACGTCGTCAATGACCTGTACGCCCACCGCTGGCCGCTCGTGGCGGTGTCGGCAACGGCCCGGACTGGCCTGGACCTCGTCGCGCGCCGGACGTTCGACGCGCTTGGGATTATCCGCGTCTACGCGAAGCAGCCCGGCAAGCCTCCCGACCACGACAAGCCGTTCACGCTGCCGCGCGGTGGCACCGTCGCCGACCTGGCGGTGCACATTCACAAGGACCTGCTCGCGAACATGAAATTCGCGCGCGTGTGGGGCGCGCACGTCTTCGACGGCCAGACGGTCCAACGCGATCACGTGCTGTACGAGGGGGATGTGATCGAGATACACGAGTAGGTGGTGCTACGTGCTGGGTGCTAGGTGCTCAGTGCCGGTGCTGAGTGCCGGTGCAGGGGACATACCAGCGGGAGCGCGGGGAGGTTCGACGCGATGGTCGGCAGGGAAGCGATGTGTCACAATGCGCCGGGTCGAGGAGCGATATGAAGACGAAATACGTCGTTCCGTTCGCGCTGCTCATCGTCGTGCCCATGGCCATGGCGCACGTGCAGCCCGGAGTCGGACAGACAGGGCCGGCGTTTGCGCTCGTGCAGTCGGATCTCGTCGGCGTGTCGGGCGGGCAACCGAGCTGCTGGGCCGACTTCAACAACGACGGCTTCCTGGATCTGTTCGTCGGGATGAACGGCAAGAGCCCAAACAAGCTGTACGTCGGTTCCGCGACCGGCACGTTCAAGGAGGTCGCCGCCGACGCCGGCCTTGCAGACACCATCGACACGCGCGGCGTGGCGTGCGGTGACTTCGACGGCGACGGCCACGTGGATCTGTACGTGGCCTTCACGAAACGATCCGGCGCGATGAACAAGCTGTATCGCAACGACGGCAATGCCCGGCACTTCACGGACGTGGCCGCGGCGTGGGGCGTCAACTTGTCAGGCATGGAGTCGCGCCAGATCGCGTTCGTGGACTACGACAACGACGGCCGGCCGGATCTGTTCGTCGCCGAGCGCGACGCGCCGAACAACCTGTTCCACAACGAGGGCGCTCACTATCGCAACGTCGCGAAGGAGATGGGCGTAGACGACCCGCGCAAGACCGTCGGGGCGGTGTGGTTCGACTACAACCAGGACGGCCGGATCGATCTGTTCGTGGCGAACCAGGACGGCGACAAGAACGGCCTGTGGAGGAACGACGGTACGAAGTTCACCGACGTTGCGGCGGACCTGGGGCTCGAAGGCATCGCCCCGGGGCGGCTGGGGAGCAACGGACCCAGCGTGATCGACTTCGACAACGACGGCCTGCTGGATCTCTTCGTGGCCGGCTACGGCCGAAACTTTCTCTACAAGAACGACGGCCACGGCGGGTTCACCGAGGTGGCCGGGCAGATGGGCGTGGAGGGCGGCGACCGCGCGACGCCGTCGGCCTGGGGCGACTACGACAACGACGGCCGGCCGGATCTCTACGTGTCGTCCTACATCGACAAACCGGTGAACGAGCGCGATTTCTTCTTCCACAACGAGGGCACGCGTTTCGTCGATCGCACGCCGGAGCTCTTCCTGAAGCACGGCGCGACGCACGGCGTGCAGTTCGCCGACTTCGACAGGGACGGCGCCGTCGATCTCGCCTTGTGCAACAACAACCCGGACGGCCGCAACTCGATCGCGCGCAATCTGCTGTCGCCCGCGCAGGCACATAAGGCACTGCAGGTGATCGTCCTGGACGCGAAAGGGCACTTCACGCGCGCAGGGTCGGAGGTGAGGCTGTACGTCGCGGGCTCGCGCATGGCGGTGGGGAGCCGCATCGTGGACACGGGCAGCGGTTACACGTCCCAGAACGCTGCGCCCGTGCACTTCGGGCTGGGCGAGGTGAAAACCGTGGACGTGGAGGTGACCTACTTCACGCGGCAGGGCCGGCGCACCGTCGGGCAGCGGAACGTCAACCCGGCGAAGGTTCCGCACGGCATCCTGACGGTCAGAGTGCCCGGCTAGAGACGAAGCGGGCGCCCGCGAGCGTTCCTGCCGTTTGCATGCGAAGGTCGTTGCGTCGATCGGGCCTGGTACCGTCAGTGCCGGAAAGACGTGGGCAGGCCTTCTCGAGACCAGCGGCCTCGCCGATTTTGTTGGCACACCCACCGCGGGCGCCGACGGCAACAGGAATCGAACGGAGCTGCCGGGCGGCTACTACATGCTCTGGACCGGGATGAGGACAACCAAGAACGATGGGCGTCAACATCATGGTGTGGGGATCCGCCCAACGCAGTTGGTGACGCCCACGGCGGGTGGCATAACCAGCGGACGCGACGAAGTTCTGGAGCGCGCGCGTAAGATGTTCGCGCGGCGGGAGACCGCGCGCACCAAGCACTGACAAGCACTGAGCACCAGCACGAAGCACTTCGCACCACGCACGTCGCACGCCGCACTTCGCACCCCGCACCCCGCACCCTTACCCCTCCTCCTCCGCGGCCCCGCCGGTGCGAGCGATCTCTTCGTGCTTGATCTTGTCGACGTTGAACTTGCCTGCCGACGCCAGCATCTTGTCGAGCACCTGGTCGACGTCGAACGACGTGGCCTTCGAGAAGCGGATCGGGTTGATGCGGGCCACCACGAAGGGTTTCAGGTAGGGGCTGGTGAAGCCGCGCGCCTTGAGGCGATTGACGATGGCCGCCACGCGGTCGTCGATGGCGAGCAGCTTCGACGCGCGCGACTGGCGCTCCTCGAGCGCCCTGGCGAGAGGCTCGTCCAGGAAATCGTCGATGCGGCGCAGGAGCGGGTGATAGGCGCCGCCACCGAGGCGCGGCCGCTGTTCATAGGCGAGGCCGAGCGTCAGGTACGGCGCCTGCTCGAACTCGAAGGCGAAATCGCTCTCAGCCGCCTTGCCCGCTCGCGCGAGTTCACGCGCCATCCGGATCGTCTCGAGCGATTTCTCCCGCAGGTTGTGCGCCTTCTCGGTGTTCAGCGCGAGAATCTTGAACGCGACCTGCGGATCGGGCAGCAGCAGCGCGACGACCGATCGGACGCCGAGCCGTTTGAGCGCCTGCAGGCGGTGGTTGCCGTTCGGCGTCCAGTAGCGATCGTGCTCGTGAATCGCGATGACCGGGTCGAGGAACTGGCCGATCTTCTCGATGACGGCCATCAGGCGCTTGACGTGCGGGTCGGACGGGTCGCGCTGGTATGGCGTCGGATCGATCCGATCGATCGGCAACGCCACGAGAAGCACGTCCTTGCCGCCGAACGGATCGCGATACGCGGCCAGCACCGCGCCGCCATCCTGCTCGACCTGTTCAGCCAGCGCCTGCAGCTCGCCGGACGGCGTCGTCTTCGTGTCGGTCGCGGCCAGTCCCACCGAGGCCGGCTGGACCTTCTTCCGTCGGCGCACGACCTTCTTCTTGGCCATGCACCCATTGTAAATGGCCGCCGGGGGCAGGTCTCGATTTGCCGGTTGTTTCACGAGCGGCGCTGCCGTCGAGCGCCGAAAAAGATCGCCGCGTTCAGTCCGGCACCGGCTAAAGTCAAAGATCGGACATAAGGAGGCGATCTTGCCGCGTCTTCACTACCCCGTGGCGCGAACGGGCACGGACGTCGACGATTTCTTCGGCACCCGCATCGCCGACCCGTATCGGTGGCTCGAAGACGCCGACAGTCCCGAGACGCGCGCGTGGATCGACGCCGAGAACGCGGTGACCTTCTCCCGGCTCGGGCAAATCGCCGAACGGCCGGCCATCGAGAGGCTGCTCACCCGGCTGTGGAACTACGAGCGCTACGGTGTGCCGTCGAAGGAAGGCCCGTACTACATCTACGGCCGCAACAACGGGTTGCAGAACCAGGCGGTCATCTACCGGGCGGCGTCGCTCGAGGCCGCGCCGGACGTGCTCCTCGATCCGAACGCGCTCTCCCCGGACGGCACGGTCGCGCTGTCCGCCACCTCGTTCACCGACGACGGCCGGTTCCTGGCGTACGGGCTGTCGCAGAGCGGGTCCGACTGGATCGAGTGGCATGTGCGCGATGTCGCGACGCTGGCGGATCTGCCGGACGTCGTGAAGTGGTCGAAGTTCAGCAGCGCCGCATGGACGAAGGACGCGCGCGGCTTCTACTACAGTCGCTACGCCGCGCCCCGCGAAGGCGAGGCGTTCCAGGGTCTCAACAAGAACCAGAAGCTGTACTTTCACGCGCTCGGCACGCCTCAGGACGCGGACGTGCTGGTCTACGAGCGACCGGACCAGCCGGACTGGAGCTTCAGCGCGGACGTCACAGACGACGGCCGGTTCCTGCTCATCTATCAGTTCGAGGGCACCGAGCCGCGCAATCGCATCTTCGTCATGGACCTGGCCGAGCCTGCGCCTGCCGTGACGCCGTTCCTCGACGCCTTCGACGCGGAGTACGCAATCGCCGGCAACGATGCCGATCGGTTCTACGTCAGGACCGACAAGGACGCTCCGCGCGGTCGCCTGGTCGCCATCGAGCATCACGGACCCGCACCGGATCGATGGCAGGAGATCGTCGCCGAAGGACCCGATCGCGACGTTCTGTCGTCGGTGACGATGGTGGCCAACCGCTTCGCGGCGATCTGGCAGACCCACGCGCACCAGCGCGTGACGGTGTACGACCTCGGCGGCCGGCTGGAGCGCGACATTCATCTTCCGGGTATCGGCAGCGTCCCCGGCCTCACGGGCCGCCGGGAGCACACCGAGGCCTTCTACGCGTTCACGTCGTACACGTGTCCGGCCACGATTTTCCGGTACGACTTCGCGACGGCCACGAGCGAGGTGTTCAAACGGCCGCAGGTGCCCTTCGACCAGGCGGGGTACGACACGAGGCAGGTGTTCTACGAGTCGAAGGACGGCACGCGCGTGTCGATGTTCATCACCTGCCGCAAGGGCCTCGTGCTCGATGGCCGCAACGCGACGTACCTCTACGGCTACGGCGGGTTCAACATCTCGCTGACGCCCGGCTTCTCACCCGCGGTGGCCGCGTGGCTCGAACTTGGCGGCATCTACGCCGTCGCCAACCTGCGCGGCGGCGGCGAGTATGGCAAGCCGTGGCACGACGCCGGGCGCCTGAAGAACAAGCAGAACGTGTTCGACGACTTCATCGCGGCCGCCGAGTACCTGATTCGCGAGCGATACACGTCAACGCCGAAGCTGGCGATCGGCGGCGGCAGCAACGGCGGCCTGCTGGTCGGGACGTGCATTACGCAGCGTCCGGACCTGTTCGGCGCCGCGCTGGCGGCCGTCGGGGTGTTCGACATGCTGCGCTTCCACAAGTTCACGATCGGCTGGGCGTGGACGTCCGATTACGGGAGCGCGGACAGCCAGGAGGATTTCGACACGCTCATCCGATATTCGCCGCTGCACAACATCCGGCCCGGCAGCTGCTACCCCGCGACCCTCATCACCACCGCCGATCACGATGACCGCGTCGTCCCGCTGCACAGCTTCAAGTTCGCGGCGGCGTTACAGGCGGCGCAGGGTTGTGACGCGCCGGTCCTGATTCGCATCGAGACGAAGGCGGGACACGGCGCCGGCAAGCCGACGGGCAAGCAAATCCAGGAGCAGGCGGACGCGTGGGCGTTTCTGGTCCGCACGCTCGACATGGTCGTTGGTCGTTAGTTGTTGGTTGTCGGTTGTTGGTCTCGGTCGTTGGTCGTTAGTCAGCGGGAGCCTGGAGCCCGGAGCCTGA
>PMZR01000141.1 GCA_003170135.1 Acidobacteriota bacterium | reverse complement strand
CAGTGCGGCCTGCCGAAGAAGATGGCGCTCGAGCTGTTCAAGCCGTTCATCTACAACAAGCTCGAGGAACGCGGCCTGGTGGCGACCATCAAGCAGGCCAAGGAGATGGTCGAACAGCAGCGGCCCGAGGTGTGGGACATCCTCGAAGAGGTGATCCGCGAGCACCCGGTGCTCCTCAACCGCGCGCCCACGCTGCACCGGCTCGGCATCCAGGCGTTCGAACCGGTGCTGGTCGAGGGCAAGGCCATCCGCATCCACCCGCTCGTGTGCACGGCGTTCAACGCCGANNGGCGACCAGATGGCCGTCCACATCCCGCTGTCGCCCGAAGCGCAGATCGAGGCGTCGGTGCTGATGATGTCGGCCAACAACATCCTGTCGCCGGCCAATGGCACGCCGATCGCCATCCCGTCGCAGGACATCGTCCTCGGGTGCTACTACCTGACCAAGGCGCGCTCGGGCGCGAAGGGTGAGGGCCGCGCCTTCGCCAACATCGACGACGTGCTGCTGGCGCGGGAAGCGGGCGAGGTGGAAACGCTCACACCCATCCGGCTGCGCTACACCGGCGACATGCAGGACCTGACGGCGGCGCGCGACGACCAGGACGTGCTGCACACCGAGGTGCAGGCGGTTGCCGGCAAGATCATCAACACGACCGTCGGCCGGGTGATCTTCAACAACGAGCTGCCCGAGGGCATGCCCTACGTCAACGGCCTGCTCAAGAAGAAGGGGCTGCAGCAGCTCGTGCAG
This sequence comes from Acidobacteriota bacterium, assembly GCA_003170135.1. Lineage (GTDB taxonomy): Bacteria > Acidobacteriota > Vicinamibacteria > Vicinamibacterales > Fen-181 > Fen-181. The sequence continues at coordinate 27,237 of PMZR01000141.1, read as the reverse complement.
TCCTGCTACCTGAAGTTCGGCCTCGAGAAAACCGTCGCGATGCTCGACAGCCTGAAGGACCTGGGCTTCCTGTACGCGACCAAGTCGGGGCTGTCGATCGGCATCGACGACCTGATCATCCCGTCCGAGAAGGTCACGCTGGTCGACCGGGCGCGCGACGAGGTGATCAAGGTCGAGCAGCAGTACCTGGAAGGCGCGATCACCAACGGCGAGCGCTACAACAAGGTCATCGCCATCTGGTCGGACGTCACCGAGAAGATCGCCGACGAGATGTTCGGCGAGATGGAGGCGATCGACCACGACGGCCGGGCGTTCAACCCCGTCTACGTCATGGCCGACTCCGGCGCGCGCGGCAGCAAGCAGCAGATCCGCCAGCTGGCCGGCATGCGCGGCCTGATGGCGAAGCCGTCGGGCGAGATCATCGAGACGCCCATCACGTCGAACTTCCGTGAAGGGCTCACGGTGCTGCAGTACTTCATCTCGACGCACGGNNGTGGATGTGGCGCAGGACGTCATCATCTCGGAGCCGGACTGCGGCACGCTGGACGGCATCGAGGCGCGGGCCATCGTCGAGAGCGGCGAGATCATCGAACCGCTGCGCGACCGCATCGTCGGCCGCGTCACCCTGGAGCGGATCACCGACCCGTTCAGCAACGAGACGATCATCGACCTGAACGAGGAGATCACCGAGGACCTCGCGTCGGCCATCCAGGACGGCGGCGTGGAGAAGGTCAAGATCCGGTCGGTGCTCACCTGCGCCTCGCGCCGCGGCGTGTGCGCGCGGTGCTACGGCCGCGACCTGGCCACCGGGCGGCTGGTCGAACTCGGCCAGGCGGTGGGCGTCATCGCCGCGCAGTCGATCGGCGAGCCGGGCACNNCGTTCCACATCGGCGGCACGGCGTCGCGCATCTCCGAGCAGTCGACCCTCGAGGCGAAGAACGCCGGCTCCGTGCGGTTCCAGGCGATCCAGGCGGTCTCGTCGAAGGAAGGCAACCTGGTGGTCATGAACCGCACCGGGTCGCTGGTGATCCATGACGCCAAGGGCCGCGACCGCGAGCGCTATCCGATCGTGTATGGCGCGCGGCTGAAGGTGAAGGACGGGCAGCACGTGGAACCGGGCCAGGTGCTGGTCGAGTGGGATCCGTACACGTTCTCGATCCTGACGGAAGAGGCGGGGCAGATCCGCTTCCGCGACATCATCGAGGGCGTCACGGTCCACGAGGAAGTGGACGAGGTCACGGGGCTGTCGCGCTACATCATCGTGGATTCGCCGGACGAGAAGAAGCAGCCGACCATCGAGATCCGCGGCAAGGACGGCAAGGTGACGCGCAAGTACCACATGCCATCGCGCGCGCACTTGATGGTGAACGACGGCGAGCAGGTGACGGCGGGCGAAGTGCTGGCGAAGATCCCGCGCGAGACGACCAAGACCAAGGACATCACGGGCGGCCTGCCGCGCGTGGTGGAACTGTTCGAGGCGCGCAAGCCGCGCGAGACGGCCGTCATCAGCGAGATCGACGGCATCGTCAAGCACGGCGGCATCGTGAAGGGGCAGCGCAAGATCATCATCGTGCCGGACGAGCCGGGCGCGGAGCCGCGCGAGTACGCGCTGCCGCGCGGCGTGCACGTGAACGTGCAGGAAGGCGACCGGGTCCGGGCGGGCGAGCCGCTGATGGACGGGCCGTCCAATCCGCACGACATCCTGGCGGTCCTGGGCGAGAAGGCGCTGCAGGCGTACCTGGTGAACGAGATCCAGGAGGTCTACCGGCTGCAGGGCGTCAACATCAACGACAAGCACATCGAGACGATCACGCGGCAGATGATGCGGTGGGTGAAGGTCGAGGATGTGGGCGACACGGAGTTCCTGATCGAAGAGGTGGTGGACAAGTTCCGGTTCATGGAAGAGAACGAGCGGGTGCTGACCGACGGCGGCCGGCCGGCGACGGGCCGCCCGGTGCTGCTCGGGATCACGAAGGCGTCGCTCTCGACCGAGTCGTTCATCTCCGCGGCGTCGTTCCAGGAGACCACGCGCGTGCTGACCGAAGCGTCGATCAGCGGCAAGGTGGACTTCCTGCGCGGCCTGAAGGAGAACGTGACGATGGGCCGGCTGATCCCGGCGGGCACCGGCTTCGAGTACTACCGGTCGGTGACGATCCCGGCGGACGAACCGCCACCGCCGCCACCGCCGACCGAGGAGGAGCTCGAGCTCGAGCGCGAGATGGAGTACTTCGTCGAGCCGGAGGAAGCGGTGCTGCCGCGGGGCGTGGAACCCGCGGAGTAGGGGCGCAACACGTTGCGCCCGCGCCGGCCCTGGGCTTTCGGCCTTGGGCTTTCGGGCTTGTCAGGGCGGGGCCTCAGCCCCGCGAACAACGCGTCGATGACATCGAGGGCGGCAGGATCGATTGGTCCTGCCGCCCTTTTTCGTTTCGAGCGGTCTCATGGACAAACAGCCTCGTGCGCGCCGCGCCAATCGGGCTAGAGGCATCTGGCCACCGCGCGGCGAGCAGCCACACAGCCGCAGCGCGCGGCGTTGCGAGCTCTTGACCAACCGTCGGCGTCGGCCGGCGCCCGGCGGCGTCGAACCGCGCGCGAACCGATCGCGCGGTTGAACGGGGCCGTCCCCTCGGGTCAGCGCTCGTTCACTCGCGCGCAGAATCTGCCGACCCGCCCACTTCTCGCGCGTGCAATTCCTGCCACGCGCAGACCGGTCTTCGCTGCCGCCACGCGAATGATCGCGGATTCCCGACTTTTGCCGGGCTGGCACGCGGCCCGCGTGGGTTCTGGGCCGTGGCCGTACCTTCCGTCCGCCACCATCGACGATCAATCAGGCTGAAGCGCTTCGATTATGGCGGGGCGTTCACATGTCTGGTCACGATTTGTGTCGCCGGGAGACGTCCGTTGTTCGGTTGCCCGCGCGACGGCGCGATTCATCTCTCAGCCGCGGGCTTGGTCGCGGATGTCTGCTGGAAGGCGATTTCGATCCATTTCCCGCACGTCGATCTGGACCTGCACACCGTCCAGCCGGATCACCTGCATGGCATTGTCATCGTCCGGCCGGTAGGGGCGCAACATGTTGCGCCCCTACGACAATCCGACGCATGTCTGCGTCGTTTCGGACCGTTGGCTGCGGGTTCACTGCCGCAAATCGTTCGTACCTACAAGGCAGCGGTCAGCCGACTACTGCATGACCAAGCAGTCCCGGTCCGACAGCGCGGGTACTATGAATCGATTCTGCACGATGGCGCGCAGGTCGCACGCGCACGCGGCTACATCAACCGGCACCCTCGCCGGACGTGACGGACCGGCGGATGCCGGTGACGCGCTGGCAAAGGAGGCGCCGGTCCTGGCCGGCATCACCGCCGCCTCTGTCGTCGGCTCAATCGCGCTGGGCCCGCGCGCGGGAGCTCAGGTGCGGCGGTGCGGCGAACTCTGCGACCCAGTGGAGGCGCCACTACTCGGCCGCCGGCACGCGCGACTGGAGGGCTTCGACCTCCACGAAAACGTCAGCGCCCCGGCCAGCAATCGAGAACGGCTCGAGCGCCTTTGTCGCTATGCGCTGCGTCCGGCGATCGCCCACGACCGGCTCCAGCTCACCGCCGACGGCCAGGTCGTCTTGCAGCTACGCAGGCGCTGGTCGGACGGCACCACGCATCTGCTCTTCGACCCGATCGAGCTATTAGAGCGCCTGGCGGCGCTGACACCGCGCTGTACTATGGCGTGCTCGGGGCCCGCGCGCGTTGCCGTCCGCGCGTCGTCGCGCTCGCGTCTGCCGCCAGGCTCGGCGGTACAGACCGCGCCGGCCCTTGTGAGCCGCCTTGCGACGCCGGCGAAGGAACCGCACGGGCGACGGGTTTGGCCGACGTGCAAGCCGCCGCGGAATTCACGCGTGCGGATCGCGAGACGCGAGCGCTCGAAGGCGGCGGGCGGCTCTGGGCGGACCTGATGCGCCGGACGTTCGGCTTCGACGTCCTGGAGTGCCCGCGCTGTGGGAACCGGATGCACCTGGTCGCCACGATCGAGCAGCGGGCAGTGATTGAGCGCATCCTCCGCCACCTCGGACTGCCGAGCGAGCTTCCAACGCCGAGGCGGGCACGGGCGCCGCCGGACCAGGAGTTCGCCGACCTCGGCGCCGACGCGCCCGTTTTCGACACCTGCGCGTGACTGCCTGCGCTTGAAACGGCTTGACCGGTCCGCCGTTCGCGCCTAACGTGTTCCAGGGATCGAGCCGGCGAGTTGTCGAGAGCCGTTGAACGGTGGTCAGGCAGGCATCGTCGGTAATCCGCGCTGTGTCTCGTGGTCCGTGGCGCCGTTGGCGCGAAGTTCCAGGATCTCGTGGAGCACGTGGCGGGTCTCGAGTCGCATAAGGCCCGTTCTGTTCACTCGGGCGCCCCCCGGAGGTGCGCCCAACGCAGCGCTGGCACAGGGTTCATCGCGGGAGGCATGGCCTTAATACGGCCTATCGTCCGGATAGGCCGTGGCCAGCGCCCGTGCGACGGCGTTCATGTCCGCGTCGGCCTGCTCGCGCGGCACGCCGCGCTTCACGCGCCCGACGACGTACATGCCCGATCGCAACTCGCGCTCGGTGGTCCACATCTCGCGGACCAGGCCGATCGGCAGGAAGACGTCCGCCGAGATGTAGAACCAGAACCGCGAGAGCAGCACGCCGATCACGGTGCAGCGCTTGTCGTTGACCGTCACCGCGCGGCCGACGATCTGCGGGTCGCCGCCGAAGCGGCTCAGCCAGAGCCGGTGACTGATGACCACCGTCTGCTCGGCGCCGGGCCGGTCATCGCTCCCGGAGCGGTTTCACGTTTTGCCTCGCGGCTCGATCACCCTGCGACTCGGGACTGGATGATGGGGGCGGACGCCCGTCGTCGAATTTGGCAGTCGGAACGTCTCGTCGCGATGAAGGCCCACGGCGCTTGGAGCACGCCGAGCAGCTCGCTCGCCTGAAGCGGAAGACTCATCGTCTCTTTTCGCGCCAAGCGGCGCAGTACCCGTCCCCCGAGCCAGCCGAGCCAGATCCGGAGCGCGTAGCGGAGGAGGTTGCCCTTGCCGATGCCCGTCTGCCTCACATCGCCCGGGAACGACTGGCTCAACAGATAGACGCCGAACGCACGGCCGTTGTCGCGAAGTTGCCGGTGCAGGGCCGCCAGGTCGCGGCGGTGGCAATGCCGGACCAAAGCCGAGGGGTTATAGCGCGCGACCTGGCCGCCGGCCAGCACCCGGTGGAACATATCCAAGTCCCCTCCACCGTGCGAAGGCGTGCCGACGTCGAGTGACGTGTCGAAGGTCCCCACCTGCTCGAATACCGCCCGGCGAAACGCCATGTTGGCGCCGACGCCGAGACGGTGGGCGCCGATGATCTGATCAGGCCGCAGCTCCGCCGGATTCCACCGGTTCGACCGAAACCCCTTCGACATTCCGCCGTAGCAGAATTCGAACATGACCTGCGCCTCGGTGACGAGCTCCGCCGGCGCAGTGAACCCAGTCACCAGCATCACGTCCGGTTCCTCGAACCCTTCGGCGACACCCCGGAGCCATAAACGATCGACCTGAACGTCGTCGTCGGTGAACGCGACGATCTCGTGCCGTGCCTCGGCGATGCCGCGATTGCGGGCCCAATCGAGCCCGGGTCGCTCTTCTCGGACAGAGCGGAACGGGAATCGGGCCGTTATCTCGGCGGTCTCGCGGGTAACCGAGGCATTGTCGACCACGATCACTTCGTACGTCGGGTAGTCGAGATCGCGGAGCGACTCGAGGCAACGGCGCAGTGACGCCGCCCGGTTGCGGGTGCACACGACCACGCTGATGGCGGGAAGGTCGGTTCGCTCCCGCGGTGCGGCGAGCGAATCCAGGAGCGCAGCCTCTTCCAGGGGCCGACCGAGTTGGCACGAGACTTCTCGCGTGATCCGCTCGTGCGGAATCGGATCGGGCGGCTCCTCGACCGTGATCCAGCCCAGAGGGCGTCCGCGGTGGCGGATCAACACGCGGACGACTCGGATGCCCCCATATCCAGTAAACGGTCGCGGGGAATCGGCGAGATCTACTTCGAAGAGTCCGACCGGAGGTGGCAGGTAGGCCAACGGGATCATGACGACCTCGCGTCGGCGATGCCGGCGACGAACGCGGCCAGGTCGGCATCGCCTGCAATCTCGATTCGCGGCAACGCGAGCAGCGGGGCTCGGAGCGACGCGCTGCCCGACCGCGTGGTCAACCCGTAACTGAACCCGCATCCGCCGACGAGATGCTGGGCGGCCTCGTCCTCGTCTCCGTAAGGGTACGCGAACGCGCGTATCGCGCTTCCGAGATGCTCCTCGATCGCCGCCCGAGAGCCGATCGCCTCGCGGACGAGATCGTGCGGCGTCAAGCCGGTGGAGCGCCGATGCGTTACTCCGTGCGCCCCGAACTCGACTCCGCAGGAGTGGAGTCGCTCGATGGCCGGCCAATCCAAGAGGCGCTCTTCAGTCCCGCGGTTGTCCCATTCGTTCCAGCGCCCGACGCTTCCGGTGACCAGGAACACCAGCGCTCTGAAGCCGAATCGCTCGAGCAGCGGCCAAGCCTGTTCTTCGAAATCGGCGAAGCCGTCGTCGAACGTGATTATGATCGGCCGCCCGGGAATCGGCCGTTTGGCGAGTGTCGCCCGGCGCCATTCCTCCAGGGAAATAGTTCGGAAGCCGCAGTCGCGCAGGAATTCGAGTTGACCCGCAAACGCGGCCGGCGTCACCCGATACCGGTCCCGGCTGGGCTCGCCCGACTCGGCGATCCGGTGGTACATCAGGATGGGCAGGCGGTCCGATTCAACCTCCCGCTTCCGCGGTGTGTGTTTCGCTGCCACCGGAGTCCACCGGATTTGAGCGGCGACCTCCTCGCGCGGCAGGACGTAGTCATCCGAGACGATAGACTTCGGCACCGGACCCTCCACCGCCGCGTCCCGGTAAAGAAGAATGCGGTAGAGCGGCGTTTCGAACTCCACGACCGTCCTGATCGAAGGCGTCTCGCGAAGGACCCTGGCGATGGTCGCGGATCCGAATGGGACGGTCCACTGGAACCCGGTATGGTCGGGCTCATCCACCACCGTCTTGGCATGGGTGGTGAGGAGGTAGCCGCCGGGAGCCAGCGCTCCGGCCAATTTTGCGGCCACCGCGCGCAGCTCGGCTTCGTCCGCGAGGTAGTAGAGGACTTCGCTGCAGACCACGAGATCGAACCCGGTGGGAAGCGGATCGCGGCGGAGATCGAGACGCTGGAAGTCGACGTTCGACAACTCCCGGCAGCGACCCGCGGCGCGCGCGAGCGCGATCTCGGAAATGTCGGTCGCGACGAGGTGGGACACCTTCCCGGCCAGCCGAACGGTGAAATGTCCCTCCGCGCAGGCGAGCTCGAGGGCGCGCCCGATCGGTTCGTTAGGCAGGATGTCGAGCGTCTGCCGGTATTTGACCTGCTCGTATTCGGAGCCGTATCGCCACGGGTCCGGTTTCAGGACGAACGTGGACTCGAAGTCGAATCGGAACGTCGATCCCGGCCACCCGAGCGAGCCGGTCGCATCGTCGTGGGCCGCCTCGGGTTCGGGCCGGATCCTCAGCTCGGGCAGATACGCCAGCCTGCCGGGGAGCGGCGCGTCGATCGAAACCGACGGTGTTCCCGACCGCTGTTCGAGTGGCACGATCCAGTCCGCGAGCGAGTAGGGAAGGAGCGCCCGCCGATCTGCGGCGGTTCCCCGGGGACTCGCGGGCCGGCGGCCGAGGGCGACGCCGCCGATTCCCGAGCCGAATGCCTTGTCGATCGTGATCGAGGACGCGCCGGGCGACGCCAACGCCCCGCGATTTCCGCTCGACGAAGACCGGCCGGTGGCCGACTCGGTCAGGCGCTCGCGGAGCGAGTGGTCGTTACCTAACGGGCGGCCGATGATCGACTCGCGAGTGGCCACCCGGCACAGTTCGTATCCAAGCGTGACGGTCACCAACTCGCGAAGCGCGCCGGCCTCGAGGGATCCGGGAACCTCGAACACGCCAACCGGCCATCCGCCGATTCGTGGTTCGACCGCGACGCGCCCTGCGAGATTGAGACTTGGAGTGGCGGCCGTCACCTCGACCGGAATCGGTCCGGCCGCCTGGGCCATCGCGATCACCGGGCCCTGGTCGGGATGCCAGAGCTCGTCGAGGAAGATCTGCCATCCGGCCTGGTCGTGAAGGGCCTGCGTCCGCTCGGGCTCTTTCGGCGGAAGCCTGGTCGCGGCCAGCCGGTTGTCGAGGTAGGCCGAAGACGTGCCGTCCCGCTCCTCGCGAAACACGGCGCTACGGTATCGCCCCCGTTCGAAGAACCTCCCCAGGATCGTCCACGCGAATCGGTCGGCGATGGCGTCCGCCAACAGCCATGCCGGAACCGATCCCTCGCAGACGGGAAGCTCGATCGCACCGAGCGGTTCTCCGTCGATGGAGATCGCGGCGTGCAGTCGTTCGACCCCGGGCTCGACGGGCAGATCCTCGAGCGGCTCGGAGACGTCGATCTCGATCGCCTGTGTCAGGCCCAGGCGGTACGGCCTCGCCAACAGGCCGGATTTGGCGAGACGGCGGTCCAGCCTGACACGGATCGAACGGTCGAGCCCAGGCATCTCCGCTACACGGGCAATGTCGGCCAAGAACTGGTCGAGCTGCTTCCAGACAGCCCGGCAACGGCCTAACGGATCGGTCGTCTCCAGCCGAAGGCTCGGTAATACTGGCTGGAATAGCGCGTCTGCGGCCGCCTCGGAACCTGGGTGAGCGACGATTCGGCCCTTTCGCTCGAGCAGCGGAGCCGGGTCGTTCCCAGCGAGAATCATCGTTGCCGCCGCCCAGTACAAGTAAAGGATCCACGCCTCTTCCGCGTCCTGCAATGTTCCCGCCGGGCCTCGCACGGAATTCGGGAGCCCGGGGTCGTGCTCGTGGCCGATACGGATGATTCGTTCTGCCTCGTCGAAGAGCTTGACAGGGTCGGCGCTCAATGAGCCCGCTCTCACCCGGTAGGAGACCAGATGCTCCGGCACGGCACCAAAGCGTGCGCCGAGACGGGCGACTCTCTGCCAGAGGAGCCAATCCTCGCCGCGATCCTGGCCCACCGGGAATCCCCCGGCGTCGACCACGAAGCGGCGACGGACGACGCAGGCGTGAATCGGAAAGAGACATTGGCGTGCGAGGCTCGGAAACAGCTCGCCGGTTTCAGTGCAGCGCCGCCGCTCGAGCACGCCGCCCCCGGCCTCGACGGCCTCCCATCCGCAATGGACCCCATCCAAGGACAGGTCGCCCGCGAGGGCGTCTCGCGCCCGCTCGAGCAGCGAGGGTGCGATCCAATCGTCGGCATCGAGAAACAGAATCCATTCGCCCGACGTTTCTCGAATCCCGGCATTCCGCGCAGCCGATGGACCTTGCCGCCGCTGGTGAATCAGGCGGATTCGCGGATCCTTCGCGGCGTACTCAGCGGCTACGATTCCTGTCCCGTCTCTCGACCCGTCGTCGACGACGATGAGTTCCCACCCGGCTTCGGTCTGCGCGAGCACCGAGTCGAGGGTTTTCGCCAGCGTGGTCTCCGCGTCGAAGGCGGGGACGATGATCGAGAAGGATGGGGCGGCAGCCGCGGCCCGCGAAGCGGTTCCCGGCTCCATTAGATGCCGAAGGGCGAGGGCGGATCGCATCGGCTCGGCCAGCCAGTCGAGGAGTGACCGGCGAAGATGTCGTCCCGCGAGCCGCTCGCTTCCTGGCACCTGCGGAATGACCCCTACTTCAATCCCTTGGAGGCGGATCCAGGCCGATGTGGGACGCTCCTGGTCGAGAAGCGCTTCGGCGGTCGGTAGGCCGGCGGAGAGGTCGATCTCGCACATCGGATCAGGCTTCCGGGCCGCTCGTGCCGCGGCCCTGCTCAGAGCGGCGAGCTGCTCGACGGCCCGGCGCCCGCCGCCGAGCTGCTGTCCGACCCCGCACCAATATGTGAAGTACATCGTGGCCGCATGCACCGCCCGCCACGAGCTCCGGAATCTGAGCCGTTCGAGAAAATCGAGCGCCCGTCCATTCCCGGCGAAGAGAAGCTGGCCAACCCGGGGAGCGTGAAGCGCCAGCCAACGGAGCAATCGCAGCGAGGCCGGACCACCCGCGTAAGACGAAACGCGGAGAGTCGGCCAGATCTCGGGGTACCGCTCCGCCAGCAGCACGTCCGAACGTCCCTCGGCCCGCTTGCGAACCAGCATTTGCGGGAGGGTTCGAACCTCATGGTGATGGCCGCCGCCTGCTCGGGAAAAAACGATTCGGGCGCCGCTGCGAATCAGTCGGAGTCCGAGCTCCGGGTCTTCGCGGCAACCGTTGAACGCCTCGTCGAACTCGCCGACCTCCTCGAATAGTGGCCTCGGAAGCGAGAGGATCCCGCCGAACACTTCGTCGTAACTGAACCGATGGCCGGGCAGCTCCATTCGCTCGAACTGCTGATCCCACCAGCCCCAGATCGCCGCCTCGCGGAAACCGCATGCGGGCTTTCTGACTGGAAGCGGCGCTCCAATTACGACCGAAGCGTGCGCTCTCCCTGCTGCGGTCCCGATCGCTGCGTGCTCCCGGAGATGCGCTTCGAGAAGACCGGGGAACGGTTCGATGTCGTCATCGATAAAGAGCAGGATCGGCGCTCGGGCAGCCCGGGCGCCGAGGTTTCTGGCGGTCGCCGCGCCGCGCCCTGGATCGACGGCGATCGACCGGATCTCGAATGGAAAGAAGGTATCGCGGAGGGCCTCGATCGTGTCATCGGTGCATCCGTCGGCCACTGCGATGACTTCGAATCGATCGGGCGGCAGTGTTCCATTTGCCAAGCTCGAGAGCAATCGGAACAGCGAGGCGCGCCGGTTGTGGGTCGGGATGATGACGCTGATGGCCGGCTCGCCGCTCGTCATTCAGCGGGTCTCCAGACGGCGGCGAGCTCGGATATAGGCAAACGCCCCGGCGGCACAGCCCCGGAGCTCGGTCAGTGCCAGGTGGAGCGGAACGCCGCCGGGACGGCCCAGCAGGCCACGTACGAGTAGGCGGAGCTGCCAAGGCATCCATCTGAGGGCGAGCCAAGGCGCGCTCCATTCGCCGCGCAGCACCTGGCTCGTGATGAAGGCGTAGACGCCGACCCCGTAACCGTACACCGCCCGCTCGAGCTCGGCCCATTCTCGCCGATGTCGGTGCCGGCTGAGCGCCCCCGGTTCGTAGCCGATGCTGTATCCAGCCGCCAGAATCCGGCTGAAGATGTCGTGATCGCCGCCCGACTGCGATGGAGTACCCGCATCGAGCGCCTCGTCGAAGGGGCCAATGAGTTCCAGCACCGACCGGCGCAGCGCCATGTTGACGCCGGCCCCGATCTTTGCGACGGTGAAGGCGTCGACCTCGAGCCCGTCGAACACCCGCGGCCAATAACCGCGGCCGAAACCATGGTTGCGTTCGAACCAGATCTGGGCCTCGGTTTCGAGCTCGAGCGGTATCGTGAGGCCGGTGACTGCCATGATCCGCGGCGACGTGAAGCCCCGGCTCAGCGCGCGGAGCCACTCCGCGTCGGGCACGGCATCGTCATCGGTATAGGCGACGACCTCGCGCGTCGCTTCGCGAAGGGCCCGATTGCGAGCCCGGTCGAGCCCGGGCCGCTCTTCGCGGATGTAGCGGACACGGGGATATCGAGCCACGAGGTCTCGAGTCGCCGCACTCTTCGAGGCACTGTCGATGACGAGGAATTCCTGACCCTCATCAGGGAGTGCCATCAGCGCTTCGAGGCAAAGGGCGAGGTCCTCCGGCCGGTCGCGCGTGCACACGGCGACGGTGCAACTCGGTGGCTCGGTTGAAACCGGCTCGACGTGGAGCAGCTCTTCGAGGCGTCGATGCGCGATCATCGATCCACCGTAATCGACGACGGCCTGCCGGAGCTTGCGGACATCGATCCTGCCGGCACTTACCGCGACTTCACCGTGCCCCACCGCGCGGCCGTGATATCGGATCAGCAGCAACGCGCGTTGGTAGCCCGGAAGCTCCAGGCCGTTCGGCAGCGCCGAAGCCTCGATCTCACGGACGGCGATGGCCGTCATGAGGGAAAAGCGAATCGGATGGGCAGCGATGCCGTCCTCCCGTTCCAACGCTATATCCGCTGCCGGCCAACCGGGCAGAGTCTACCAACACGACAGTCGCCCTGCAAGGCCGGGGCCGGGCGCACGGGGGTCCCCGTTGTCCCGCTCGCTCTCCCCTCTGAGAAGCTTCGAACTCCTTGCAGGACTTGAACCTGCGGCCTCCTGGTTCGTAGCAACGCACGATGGCAGTCGTCAATCGGACGCCACGCGGCGCGCACACCCAGCAGGTGCTCGCCAGTCTCTTTCGCACCATTCAGCAACGCGATCTCGACATAGCGGCGCTGCTCACCGACATACGCAAAGCGCCCGGCCCCATCGTCCCGCTCGCGCTCGCCGGTGTGCAGCAGTAGAATCACCCCGCTAAATCAGTACGGCTGGATAGGGCCCGGCGGAGGAAGAGAACGTGAAAAGAGAAATCCAACCCAGTGCGGTCAGCGTTCCGCCGCTCCCCGAGCGACGGCCCTCCGCGGACGAGAAAACGCGTGTGGTGCGCTTCGAGATATCGCCCGCGACGATGATCCAACTCGTGCTGGTCGTGGCCTGCACGTGGCTGCTGATCCAGCTCTGGCCGGTCTTCCTGGTTCTCGTCGTCGCCTTCCTCATCGTCGGGACGATGAGCCCAGTCGTCAGCTGGATGGAGGCACGGCATGTCAAGCGCGGCCTCGGGATCGCCATCGTCTTCACACTCCTCTTCGTCGTCGCGACGCTCGTCGTGACGCTGACGATCCCGTCCTTCGTGATGCAGGCCTCAGCGCTGGTCGAGCAGGAGCCCGCGTTTCGCGCACGCCTTTCGGAGTATCTCGCCCACTCCAACTTGACAGCGCCGTTCGCGGACTGGCTGCGGAACGTCAAGTACGGCGCTTCCGGGAGCGCCATCAGCGCAACGGCCCTTGCCTTCTCGATGCGGGTCTTCGCGATCGCCGCGTACGGCACGACCGCCGTCTTTCTCGCGCTCTACATCATGATCGACCGCGACCGGCTTCGTGGCGGGCTTTTCGCGGCCGTCCCTCGCTCGCACCATATCCGCCTCGCCCGCGTCATGATGAACCTGGAGACAATCGTCGGCGCGTACATCCGCGGGCAGCTGATCACGTGCCTGTTCATTGCGGTCTTTTCGTTCGTCCTCCTGGTGGCGTGCGGCGTGCCAAACGCGATGGCGCTTGCGGTGTTTGCCGGCGTCGCGGATCTCCTGCCGTACATCGGCGGCATCTTCGCGCTGGGACCGATGGTCCTTGTGGCGCTGCCGCGTGGCCCGGTCGTCGTGGCCGTCGTCCTGCTGATGATGCTCGCGTACGAGGAGTTCGAGAGCCGCGTGCTCGTTCCCCGCGTCTATGGCCGGGCGCTCCGCCTTCCGTCGTCCGTCGTGCTCTTCGCGCTCCTTGCGGGCGGGATGCTGATGGGGATCCTCGGCGCGCTCCTCGCGCTCCCTGTCGCCGCGACGGTCATGATGCTCATCGAGGAGCTTCGCGTCGAGCTTCCGGGGCAACAGGAGCAGGTCGGAGACGTGGAACAGCGCGTCGGTGACGAGCGCGCGGAGGAGGAGTACGCGCGCCGGACAGAGGGCGTGCCTGCGGAGCAGGCCGCCGCGATCGCCGTCGAGATGTCGGACGATCGGCGGAAGGAGGAGAGCCGTCCGTTCGACGCTGCGGACGTGTGAGACTCGATGCGACGGGTGCCTACTTCCAGCCGCTCGCAGGCCGTCACCGCGTACAACCCAACAGCAGCCAACAGCAGCGCGAGGATCCCGAAGAGTCCTGCGAGGCTCGCCACCGCGCATTCCTGATCGAAGGACAGGTCAACCAGATGCTGCATCGTTCTCACGCTGGTGATCGTCAGGTTCGGGTCTACGTCCGCCAGCGTCTTGGTGAGCACCGGCTCGAGCGCGCCGGGTAAGGCACTGGTCACCAGCAGAATCCCGCCGATGAAGTGGGACTGCAGCTCGATTCTTGCCATCAGATCCTGCTGGTACGGGACGTTCTGGGCGAGCGGCACGTAGAACATCGGGCGAGCCGGCCTGTTCAACCCCCACCCGGCGAACTTCGCGTCACCCACCACACCGACGATGCGGAACGTGCCCGCATTCTCGGGCGGACCGAGGCCGAAGTGCTGGCCGAGCGGATCTTCGCTGGTGCTTCGCGAAGAAGGCCGCGGCTTTATTTAGGATTTCTCGGTCGATCCGCAGCTCCCGGGTTTCCTTTCGCAGGCGGGCCAGCTCCTCCCGTTCGGCCGTCGTCAGGCCGGTCCGCCCGTGCGTCCGATCCGCCCGCGCTGCTCGACCCAATTGCGCAGGGAGGATGCGGTCAGGCCGAGATCGCGGGCGACCGCCGTGACGCTCTTGCCCTCGTCGAGGACCAGGCGGACGGTCTGGGCCTTACACTCGTCGGTGAATTGTCGGCGCTGCCGCCGAGCCTTGGACGTGTCGGTTGCCATCGTGGACATCGTACTCGCCTTTCGGAAAGTGTCCACGCAACCGGATCAAGCCCACCTGGCTGTTCAGATCGGAACACCAGCAGCAGGAGCCGGGCGTGTGTCGGACTGCGACGCTCCACGGTCTGAACTCGGCTGTTCTCAATTGCACAGACGGCAATCGGTCAGAACCCTAATCTGTTTGGTGCGGACTGGCACCGTTCGCCTCGGCCGCGTGGTCGACCCGACGGACGGCCCGCGCAGCGCGTGTCACGGTCTGGCACAACGACAGAGGAGTGGTCATGACAGGCTTTGTCCAAGACATCGAGGATCTCGCCGTCAAGAATGCTGAATTTCGCCGGGTGCTGTACACGGCCAAGCACTGCCAGCTCGTTCTCATGGCGTTGAAGCCCCATGAGGAGATCGGGGCGGAAGTCCATACGCTCGACCAGTTCTTTCGCGTAGAGGACGGGACTGGTGAGGCGGTGCTCGATGGCGTTCGCACCCCGATCCGTGGGGGCTTCGCGGTCGTCGTCCCGGCCGGGACGAATCACAACATCATCAACACCGGCAGCGTTCCCTTGAAGCTCTATACGCTCTACGCGCCGCCGAATCACCGAGATGGGGTCGTCCACCATACTCGCGCCGATGCGGAGGCCGACAACGAGCACTTCGACGGGAAGACGACGCAGTAGGCGGTCTCGTACAACAAAGGACATCCGACCATGAGCACGATCACCACCAAAGACGGCACTGTGATCTACTACAAGGACTGGGGCTCGGGACAACCCGTCGTCTTCAGCCACGGCTGGCCGCTCAGCGCCGATGCGTGGGAAAGCCAGATGGTCCACCTGACATCCAAGGGCTATCGCTGCATCGCCCATGATCGTCGAGGCCACGGCCGTTCGAGCCAGCCGTGGGACGGCAACGACATGGACACCTACGCCGACGATCTGTCCGAGCTCATCGAGGCGCTCGGCCTGACCCGCGCCGCCCTCGTCGGCCACTCGGCCGGCGGCGGAGAGGTCGCCCGCTACATCGGGCGGCACGGCACCAAGCGCGTCGCGAAGGCCGTGCTGGTGGGCGCGGTGACGCCGCTGATGCTCAAGACGACCGCCAATCCCGGCGGTCTGGCGATGGAGGTGTTCGACAAGATCCGCGTCGGCGTCGCCGCCGACCGTTCGCAGTTCTTCAAGGACCTCACGACGCCGTTCTTCGGCGCCAACAGGCCGGGCGCGAAGGTCAGCCAGGGCGTCCGCGATGCGTTCTGGTTGCTAAGCATGCAGGGCGGTCTGAAGAACGAGCTCGACTGCATCAAAGCGTTTTCCGAGACGGACTTCACCGAGGACCTCAAGAAGTTCGACGTCCCCACCCTCATCATCCACGGCGACGATGACCAGATCGTGCCGATCGGCCCCTCGGCTCACGCGTCGTCGACACTCGTGAAGCGCGCAACCCTGAAGGTCTACGCGGGCGGCTCGCACGGCCTCGCCAACACGAACAAGGATCAACTCAACGCCGACCTATTGACCTTCCTCGAGACCTGAGGCCGGCGTGCCAGCGCCGCCCGCCTGGTGACGCCCGTTTTGGGAACCGTTCCGGTCGGTCGCTCAACAGGCCTTTGCGGCGGATGAGCCGCACGTGGCGCGCCGCCACAGGATAGCGTGTAGCACTGACGTCACCGCATTGGAGGCACCATGATGAGCGAGCACAAAATGAGCACGGCATCTCCGCATGTCCTACCGCCCCTGCCCTACGCGGATGACGCGCTGGCCCCCGTCATCTCGGCACAAACGATCACCTTCCATTACGGGAAGCATCACAAGGGCTATGTCGATACTCTGAACAAGCTGGTAGCGGGAACGGAATTTGCGGGCCTGCCGTTGGAGAAGATCATCGCCGACACGGCCGCCAAGGCTGACAAGACCGCGATCTTCAACAACGCCGCGCAAGCCTGGAACCACACATTCTACTGGCGCAGTCTGCGGCCGAAGGGCGGTGGTGAACCACCCGCCGTGTTGAAACCGAAGATCGAGGCGGCGTTTGGCAGCGTGGACGCATGCAAGAAGGAGTTGTCGACGGCGGCACTGGCTCAGTTCGGCAGCGGCTGGGTGTGGCTCGTGCTGGATGGGGGCAAGCTCGCCGTGGTCAAGACCGGCAACGCAGCCGTGCCGATGACGACCGGAGGAACACCGTTATTGTGCATCGACGTCTGGGAGCACGCCTACTATCTGGATTACCAGAACCGGCGCGCGGACTACGTCAGCGCAGTTCTGGACACACTGATCAATTGGACTTTCGCCGCAGAGAACCTCGACTGATGGCGGTTCCGGGCTGAGCGTCCGCGCGGGGCACATGACGATGGCCCGCACGGCGACATCCCGCTTCGTGGCATGTCGCACCAGACGAGACATTGCCAAGACGGCCTCCCCGACGGCGAGGTCGTGGCGCTGGACACGCACGGCGCCCCGACTTCGCGGTGTGTGGTCATCGGCGGCTGGAGCAGCGAGGGCGGGCGGTTTCGCTCGCTGCTGGCCGACGTCCATCGCGGTAAAAAGCCGGTCTACGTCGGCCACGTGGGACCGGTTTCGCCGCGGACAGCGTGAGGGGATACTGCCTCACCTGACGCAGGTTGAGAGCACGACCAGCCCCTTGGCGGGCTGGCGCCAGCCCGCCCAAGGCCAGCCAACATGCGCTAGGCGCGGCCGAACCTGGTGGCCGAGATCGAGTTCGCCGGCTGTACCGGCACCGGCATGTTGCACCTCCATCTCTCGCTGGTGACCTGCCCGGTGGCGCTCTAAGGGCGGCGGACCCGAAGGGGCGCCTTTTCGCGTCGTGTGACGCCACCTGCCGAGATTACCGGCATCCCGGATGCTTGCAGTCGCATTTCAGCTCAGACAGAGCCACTGCTTCCTTGCAGTGTTCGCTGCAGTACTTGCCGTGCGGGCTGTCGGTCGGTACGAGGCACTTGCACGCTTGGTGTGCGCATTTCGTGGATTCAGTCATCGGTGCCCTCCAGTCTCTGCGGTGTGTTCGGCTGTTCGTGACGAGTGTGCGCGACGCGGGACCCCGCCGTCTGTCTCCGTTTGAACACTGGCTTCCCTCGCGTCGATCCCCCGGACGTCAGGCAAGCATCATGCCTCGGGCCAGCGCGGCGATGTGGCGGCCGTCCGTGCCGCAGCATCCACTCAGTACGGGCAGACCGAACCGCTTCCGCAGGGCCCACATCCCCGAAGCGAAAGCCTCCGGGTCCTCCCCTCTATCTCCCGCAGGACGATAGACTGCCCGACCACCCTGCCAGTACATCTCCTGGTGGAAATCAAAACCGCCGGATGCAGGGATCCCACCTGCACTGACGGAGTTGGCCGAACACTCGGATCCTCATGCTTCGCCCGTGGGGCCCCAGAGGGGAGCGCCTGGGCATTGAGGCATGGATGCCGACCTGTTCAGTTTTGAACGGACGCGACTCAGGGATACACATACTGTAGTGAAGCAGCGCGATGTCCCCATCGCCTTGCGGACGTAGCCGGTCGGGCGCGACGTGCCGACGTTCATCGTTCACGGCGACGAGGACTAGATCGTGCCGATCGGCGCCGCGGCACTCCGCTCGTCGAAACGGGTCAAGAACGCGACCTTGACGATCTGTCCAGGCGCGCCGCATCGTATCGCGAACACGCACAAGGACCAGCTCAACGCCGACCTGCAGGCATTGCTCAACACCTGAGGTCGCACCCCAGGGGCGTTCGTGTCATGGGTAGACTAACTGTTGTATTTGTCTGCATCCTCTTGTTGCGGGCGCCGGTCACTTTGTGCCAGGAACAGTCTGCGCCTCTCTTTCCTCCTCCGTCATGCGACGATGTCCATAGAGGCTTCGCTGCTCCGCTGCACAAGATGGATAAAACTTGCGATCCCTCCGCCGACATGCCACGGGCAGAGCCGTCGCGGGGGCTTCTTACCATGGATTTGCATCTGTTCGCCACAGGCAATACGCAGGCAGCAGGCGGACCTTCCAGCGGTTTCCAGCCCCAGGGCAAGAATCCCAGCGGGGATCATTCATACCTGATCGAGCTTACGTCGGCGAACTGGCGCCCGCTATCCGATTCGGAAAAATTCAGACTCTTCTCGAGGGACCTGTTGCACTGGGAAACGCATCTCTCGCTGGCTATGGACGCGGGTCTATCATTGGCAACCAACGATCGGCTGTTTCTCGGAAGGGGCGGCTATGGCTTCCTCCGCAGGTATGGGTTCAATATGGCTGACGAGGCCAATGATACGTTCTTTGGGGCATTCCTGTTCCCGACGCTCTTTCACGAAGACCCGCGCTACATACCGATGGACCACGGCACCAAACGAGCCCGCATCGCTTACGCTCTCAGCCGCGTAGTCATCACCCGCAACGATGCCGGCCGCGCGGAGTTGAACAAATCCCTGATCCTGGGGACCGTCGTCTCTTCTGCAATGTCCAGCGCTTACTACTCCCCTGTTGGGGGATCTACAGGTGCCGGCGTGATATTCGCCGACGCCGGTATCAGCTTGGCATCGGTTGCAGGATTCAATTTATTCAAGGAATACTGGCCCAACGTGTCACGCAAGCTCAAATTGAACCTGTGGATTAGAAACCTCATCAGGTCTTCGGTCCGAGACACGATCAGAGTCTATTGACGGGAGGAACAAAGGATCGCACGGCAGGTGTGGATCTCATCAGGACATGCTTGTCCCGAGGAGCGTGCTGCGATGGACAATCGACGGTGTGCTGTCGGAGATCACCGTCACGTACGCGCGAAGCGACCAGTCGCCCGATCTGTGGGTACCGACAACAATGAGGGAAACCTACACGACGCCGTCGAGGAAGTTCGAGTGCGTGACGACCTACACGCGTTTCCGCAGGTTCGAGGTGTCGTGATATCGCCGTCGTTCGGGTCGGGCGGGCGAGCTGGAGACCGCTGGTGTGTCCGGTCGCTCTGCGGAACGGCCTTATGGTCCGGTCGGCTTCATGACCAGTGGCAGCACGAACGACAGGACGATGGCTGCGACGATGAAGAACGAGAACGTCACGGTGGCCGTTTCGAGCGCCATCCGCCGCGGGTTCTGATCGGGTCTCAGAAACCTCCGGCGGTTCTCGGCGTAGCTGATGACATACGCACAGGCGGCTGCGAGCGCACCGAACAAGGTGCCGAGTACCAGGAGCAGCATCAGCACCGGGTTCGGAAACGACATCGTGGACCGATCCTATGTTGTCCCGCCGCCCGCTCGAACAGGCGGACCGCGGCGAACCATGCCAGAGAGTTGCACCTGCGTCGCGCTCACCTTTCGGGACACGACGGGCTCCCGCCCGCATTGCGCCAGACGCCGATCTTTGCGGCCTGGACCGTGTAGTAGCTCGAGCGGAACCCTTCGCCCGACACACACATCGGCTGCCCGCCGGCCGCGACCACCGCATCCCACGAAAGGAAATCCCCATCCTGCCGGAACACCGTCCAGGGCAGGATGTACACGACGTCCTGGTGATAGGACATCGGCGCAAAACGGGTGGATGGTGTCGTGACGACGCCCGGCGCTGCCTTGTTGAACGTCAGTGCGGACGGTCCGCTCGCTGTGAATTGGACGCTGACTGCGCTGAAGACTTCCCGGTACCCGTCTCCCTCTACAGACGCCACCGCTCGGATCTGCAACCCGCGTCGGAAGGCCGCCACCAGGTCGTCATGGTTTCCAATGCCCGCTCCGGACATCGATACGCGGTTGCTCTCGTCGATCGGCGTTTCAGAATAACCGTCGAACACCACGAACGACGTGGCGGTCGCCGACACCCACACGATGTCTCCGGCGACAAATGTTGTGGGAGGGGCGGCCGGTGCCGAAGGCGCATGACCGCCACACGCCGGCGCGGCGGTCACGACCAGCGCGACCGCGCAGGCGGCGAAGGCGCGGCAGGTGAGTGCGGACACGGCGCCTCCTTTCTGCGACCAGTCCAAAGAGCTGTCACGCCGCACTGTAGCACGGTCGAATGTACGATGGGAATCGAGGGCGGGACCTAAGCCGCGTTAATCTTCTTGACACGCCCGCCGCGCGCAGCAACACTGCCGCCACTGGCAGGTCCCCAACTCGAACGTGGGGGCCTGCATCCCACCGAACCAAGGCGGAGGAAGCCATGGACAGGCAGGTGTATCGCAACATCGTCAGAACCGTGTTGATCCTGGGCGTTGTGGGCGCGTTCGTCGTGGGCGCCCAGGCGCGGCAGGCCGCCGGACAGCAAGGCCGCCCGGCCGGAGCGCGATCGCAACAGATAGACCAGGAGTACACGAAGCGCATCCTGGAGGCCACGCCGGACAAGCGGATCCTGACCGAGCTGGTCGATCACATGCCGGCATCTCCCACGGTGCCATCCCCGCTGAAGTTCTTCGGGTACGTGCCTGGAGAGGACAGCAAACTGACGTATCACAAGGATATCGTGGCTTACTACCAGGCGATCGCCAAGGCGTCGGCCCGCGCGAAGATGTGGGAGATCGGGAAGACCGAAGAAGGGCGCCCGATGGTGGCGCTGGCCATCTCCGACGAATCGACGATCAAATCGCTCGACAAGTACAAGCAGATCACGAAGCAGCTCAGCGACCCGCGCACGCTCACCGATGCGCAGGCACGGCCGCTGATACAGGCAGGCAAGCCGATCTACGTCATCTCGGGCAGCCTGCACTCGAGCGAGGCGGGCAGCCCGGAGATGCTCATCGAGCTGGCGTTCCGCTTGACCGTCGAGGAGTCGCCGTTCATCCAGCAGATCCGGAACAACGCGATCGTCGTGATCATCCCGGTCGCGGAAGTGGACGGCCACGAACGCTATGTGGACAACCGGCGTGCGTCGGACGCCGGACAGCCGCAGCCGGGGATGACGTACTGGGGCCACTACGTCGCGCACGACGACAACCGCGACACCATCGGCAAGGGCCTGGCCCTCACGCACAACATCCTGGGGCTCTTCCTCGACCTGCACGCGCAGGTCCTGCACGACCTGCACGAGTCGGTGACGCTGCTCTATACCTCCGCCGGCACGGGCCCGTACAACCTCGATATTCCCCCGGTGCTGGCGTCCGAGTGGTGGTGGCTGTCGCAGACCGAACTGATGGAGATGACCAAGCGCGGCGTGCCCGGCGTCTACACCTACAACTACTGGGATGGCTGGGCCCCGAACTTCATGCTGTGGATCGCTGTGACGCACAACTCCATCGGCAGGTTCTACGAGACGCAGAGCTACGGCGGTGGCGGCGGCCGTGCGGGCGCTCCCGCCGCGCCCGGAGGCACCGGACGCGGGGAGACAGGCGCCCCGGCGGCTCAGAATGCCGCGCAGGCTGCGGGCCGCGGCCGCCTGGTTCCCGGCGGGCAGAGCCGCGAATGGTACCGCCCGTTCCCCGTGCCGCCTGAGGGCGTGCAGTGGAGCGGCCGCGCCAACATCAACATGCAGCAGTCGGCGCTGCTCATCGCGCTCAACACCGTGGCGAAGAACCACGAGATGTTCCTCGAGAACTACTACATCAAGAACAAGATGATGATCGAGAAGGGAAGAACGCGGGCGCCCTTTGCCTACGTGATTCCCGCGCACCAGCGCCGGCGCGCCGATGCAGCCGACCTGATGAACTACTTCCGCCGCGACGCGGTGGAAGTGCACACCGCGACCGCGCCGTTTGCGATCGGCGACCTCCAGGTGGCCGCAGGCGACTACATCGTCCGCCTCGATCAGCCGTACGGCGGGCTGGTGAACATGCTGCTGGGCACGCAGTGGTACCCCGAACAGAATCCGAAGCCGTACGACGATACCGGCTGGTCGCTGACGCTGCTGCGCAACCTGCAGGTGCACAAGATCGAGGACAAGAGCATCTTCGAGAAGCCGATGGCGCTGGCGTCGGCTGACTTCAAGTCGGTTGGCGGAATCGAGGGAAGCGGCGCCACGCTCGTCATCGATCACACGACCGACAACACGCTGGCGACGTTCCGGTTCGCCAACGCCGGCGTGAAGATGTCCGCGGCCGAGCAGGCCTTCGATCTCGCCGGTCACCACTTCGGTCCCGGGGCGTTCATCATCGCGAACGCGAATCGCTTTGCGCTCGAGCCGCAGATCCGCGAGATGGGGCTCACCGCCTGGGCCACCGACGCGCCGCCGAAGGTGCCGGCGCACGACCTCGACGTGCCGCGCATCGGCTACATCCATTCGTGGAGCAGCACGCAGGATGAAGGCTGGGTGCGGATGGCGCTCGACAGCCTGAAGGTGCCCTACACGTACTTCGCCGACAACACGGTACGACAGGGCAACTTGCGTGCACGGTTCGACGTGATCGTGTACCCGGCCGGACCGGTCCAGGTGGACGGCGGCGAGATTCCCGCGACCGGCGCGCCGCAGCCGTACCGGAAGACCGACGCGACCCCGAACATCGGCACGGCGCCCGATCAGACCGACGACAGGCGCGGCAGCCTCGGCCGCGACGGCATGCGAGCCCTCGAAGCGTTCGTGCAGGAGGGCGGCCTGCTCATCGCCGAAGGCCCGCCGGCCGCGGTCTTCCCCGACTATCGGCTCGTGCCGGGAATCGCCGTTGAACGACCGCAGAACCTCTGGGCGCCGGGGGCCGTGCTGAAGGCGGTGCTCGGCGACCGCACGAGCCCGATCCTTTACGGGTACGATCAGAAGGCGTTGGGCGTCATGTACAACGGCGGTCCCGTCCTGGCGCTCGAAGCCGCGGCGGGACGCGGCGGCGGCGGGCGCGGCGGGTTCGTGCCGCCCGCTCAGCCCGAGCTGCAGCCGATGTCGGTGCCCTCGCGACTGACGACGCTCGACGGGCCGCCACCCTCGGGCAGGGGAGCGGCGGGTGATGGGCGCGGAGGCGGCCGTGGGGCGGGCGGCGGCGGTCGCGGCGGGTCCGAGGCGGCGCTTGCGGCCGCACCCCGCGTGCTGCTCTCGTACCCGAGCGACCCGAACGATCTGCTGCTCTCGGGCGCGCTCGTCGGGCCGGAAAACCTGGCCGGGCGGCCGGCGCTCGTGGACGCGCGGCTAGGCAAAGGGCACGTCGTACTCTTCGGGATCCGACCGTTCTGGCGTTTCGAGACGCAGGGCAGTTTCTTCCTGGCGCTCAATGCGATCCTGAACTGGAACGATTTGGACGCTGGCAGGACGGGCCCCGGCGGGACGCCGATTACCACTTCGTCCCAGCCGAGGTAGGAACCCGCGCCTGGGATTCGCCCGGCGAAGTGGGTGCCGATGCGCGGGCGCGCATCGGCACCTCCGAATCTAACGAGTTCCCGGCGGCTGCGGCAGCGTGAGCACCTTGACCTGCGACGGCAGCGTCGAGGTGTGATAGACGCGTTCGGTGGCCTTCTGAAAGTCGGAGGCGTTCGCCTGGTTGATGTTCTCGAAGCGCTGCGGATTCCGGTCGGACAGCGGGAACCACGTGCTCTGGACCTGAATCATGATCCGATGGCCCGGCAGGAACGTGTGATAGACGTCGCTCGCCTTGAAGTTCACGGCGGTCGGCTGGTTCGGCGTGAAGGCCTCCGGCTTCTCGAGGCTGTTGCGGAACTTGCCGCGAATCATGTCGCCGCGAACCAGCATCTGGTAACCACCCAGGGTGGCGTTGACGTTGCCGGCACCGTCGCGATATCGATCGGGGAACACGTCGATCAACTTGACCGCGAAGTCGGAATCGGTTCCCGAGGTCGCCACAAACAGGCTGGGCGACACCGGCCCGACCACCGTCACCGCTTTCTGTAGCACGTCGGTCTGATAGACGAGCACGTCCGTGCGGCGGCTGGCAAAGCGCTGGTCCGCCACCATGTACTGCTCTGGCATCCCCAGCGTGACCACATCCATGAACGGCACCGGCCTGGCCGGGTCGCTCACGTACTCATCGTAAGGAGCGCGTTCCGCGGCGCCCGGCGGATCCACCGAGAGCTTGCCGTCGGCGCGCAGGTAAAAGGCGGTCGCAGTCGCGTTGGCGGGCGGCCACTGCTGGAGCTGATGCCACTGGTTGGCGCCCGTCTCGAAGACGGTGGCCAGCGCCGTCGGCGTCGCCGGCGTGCCTTTGAGGTAGTGATCGAAGAACGGCTGCTCGACCTTCTTCACGAAGTACTCGGCAGTCGGCTGGCCGAACGGGATGGCGCCGTCGTTCTCGCCGCTCGTGCTGCCCCACCCCCCGTGGTACCACGGCCCCATGACGATGTGGTTATCGGTCTGCGGACTGTTCTTCTGGACGTGGTAGAAGACCTGGATCGCGCCGTAGAGGTTCTGGGCGTCGAACCAGCCGCCAACGGTCAAAACGGCGGGCTTGATGTCCTTGAGGTGCGGCAACAGGTTCTGCGCTTGCCACCAGGCGTCGTTGGCGTCGTGAGCCATCAGTTCGTTCCAGTAGGGAACGTCGCCGTGGAAATAGTTCCTGTCGGCGTTGGGCAGCGGTCCGAGATTCAGGTAGAACTGGTAGCCGTCGTTGGTGCCGTAGTCGAGCGGAGTGGCCGCGCGTCCACCGACCTGGTTCGGCTGCGGGCGCGGGTGCCCGAAGCCCGCGAAGAACCCGAAGCAGTGGGGCAACCAGAGGGCGCCGTTGTGGTGGAAGTCGTCCTGGCCGAACCAGTCCGTCACCGGCGCCTGCGGCGACACGGCCACCAGTGCCGGGTGCGCGTGCACCATGCCTGCCGCCGTGTAGAAGCCGGGATAGGAAATCCCGTACTGTCCGGCCTTGCCGTTGTTGTTCTTCACGTTCTTGACGAGCCAGTCCACGGTGTCGTAGGTGTCGGTCGTCTCGTCGATGTCGGCGGCTGAGCGGTATGACTCCTTGACCGGCCGCATATTGACGTAGGTGCCTTCGGACATGAAGGTGCCGCGCACGTCCTGGTAGACGAAGATGAACCCCTCCTCGGCGAACTCGGGCGCGGGCCCGAGCGACGTCGGAAACTGGTCCTCACCGTACGGACGGACACTGTACGGGGTGCGCGTCATGAGGAAGGGGTACGTGTGCGACGTGTCCCGCGGCGAATAGATCGCGGTGAACAGCTTCACACCGTCGCGCATCGGCATCATCACTTCCTGCTTGGCGTAATGAGCCTTCACCCAGTCGGCCCCCAGTGGGGGACGGCGCATCGGCGTCGACGGCCACGGGTTCTGCGCGCCGCCGCGCCCGCCCTGGGCCGGAGCGGTGGCCTGCACTTGCCCCTGCGCGCGGGGCGGGGCGGGATTCTGCCCGCCGACCGCGACGAGAGGTACGAGGGAGCACAACGTCAACACCGCGAGCCCGAGTCTGCGCACAATCACCCTCCTGTTGGCGGAAAAGTATGGCGGGACGTGAGGCGGAAGTCAAAGAGACGGGTCAGCAGGATCGGTGAGCGCCCTACCAGCTATAATCCGAGGGTCTTCCCCGGCGTTCGCGCGCCCGGGTCACCAATCTCAGGAGAGGTTCGTCCCGATGTCCGACTCGTCAGCGCCCACGAGCCATGGTGCTCTTTCGTCGCCCTACGCTCCCATTGTCCCGGATGGACCGCTGCCGCCTGCGCTGAGCGAAACGCTCGTGTCCCGGGCATATCGCGCGTTCCGGCCCGATCTCAGGGCCAAGCACCTGCTGGCGACCCTCGGGATCAAGCCCGGGCAGGAGCAGGCCAATCGGGTCCTGCGACGCGCCCTCGATCGTCCCGAGGCCCGGGCGGCGGGCGATGGCGATGACGCCGACTCGGCGCGGCCGCCGCTGTTCCTCGCGCTGTACGTCCTCTTGAAGGACCATCTCGCCAGCGCGGATCACGTCTACACGGCCATTGTCCAGCCGGCCGAGCGCCAGCGCGACGACATGACGTTCCTCGACGCGGCGATGTTCCGCGCCGGCATCGAGCGTGAAATGGCGCGCTTCGGCCACGTACCGGATCCGATCCCCGAGGGCAGTGAGGCCGAGGCTCTCGCACTCTTTGCGCTCGCCTACGGCCTGCTGCAGCCAGACGAAGCCGTGGCGATCGTGGACGCCGTGGCGAGCGCCGGCGCGGGGTTCCGGCGGTTCTTCGGGCTGACCGACTGAGCAGGAAGGCGAGTCCCCGCCTCAGTGATACAGCGTGGGGAACGCCTTCCTCAGGCGTGTGAGCTTCGGCAGGTCGTTGAACGCGATGTAAGGCTCGTAGGGATGGAGCTTCACGTAGTCCTGGTGATACGCCTCGGCGGGGTAGAAGCCGCGCAGCGGCACGACCTCGGTGACGATCGGCCGCGTGAACGCCTTCGCACGAGTGATCTGGTCGATGTAGGCCTGCGCAATGTGTTCCTGCTCGGCGGTCGTGAAGAAGATCACGGAGCGGTATTGTGTGCCCGCGTCGGGCCCCTGGCGATTCAGTTCTGTTGGATCGTGAGCGACCGAGAAGAACACATCGAGGAGCGTCCCGAACGAGACTGCCGACGGGTCGAACACGACGCGCACCGACTCGGCGTGGCCCGTGGTGCCGGTGCTGACGGATCCACGGCGAGCCGCGGCCCGGCACGATATCTCTTCGTGGCTGAGCGTCCTCTTATGCGCTCGAGGTGTTGGCCACGCGCCGCGGCGGAGGGCCATATGGGGAACGTCAGCGGCTAGCAGCCCGTGGTGAAAGTCGCCCGCGGGCTGCTAGCAGTCCGTGGGAGAGGTCGCTCGCGGATCTCACCGCGAGCCGGTTTTAGATCGATCGCCAGAACGGCTCCTGCTGAGTATAGTGGCGCGCATGGCCATGGGCACGCGTGAGACCGAGCA
>PMZR01000129.1 GCA_003170135.1 Acidobacteriota bacterium | reverse complement strand
GTCTCGTCCATCCCTCCCGACCACACGCCGATCTGGTGCGCGGCGGCGTATCTCGCGATCCGCACCGACTCGACGAGACCGCCCACTCTGCCCTGCTTGATGTTGATCACGCGGCACGATCCCAGTTCGATCGCCGCGACCGCGTCGGCCAGGCTGAGGATGGACTCGTCCAAACAGAGCGGCGTCGCCAGCGTCTTCTGCAGGTGAGAGTGCTGGTAGATATCCGAATACGAGAGCGGCTGCTCGATCATCATGAGGCCGAACTCGTCGAGCCGCTTGAGGTGATCGGCGTCCGCCAACGTGTAGTCGCCGTTGGCATCCACCATCAAAGGAAGATCGGGAAACCGCGCCCGAACCGCCCGCACGTAGTCAACGTCACGCCCCCTGGCGACCTTCATCTTCACGCGGTGATACCGCTTGTCGACCGCGACCTGGACGGCCGCGACGAGTTCGGCCGGGGAGTCCTTGAGGCCGATGCTGAGGCCCGACATGATCCGCCGCGCGGGGAAGCCAAGCAACTGGTGGACCGGTACTCCCCGGCAAAGCGCCAGCAGGGAGATGAGCGCGTTCTCGACCGTCGCTTTCGCCATCCCGTGGCCCCGGACCGCGCCGAATCTGGCGAGCAGGTCGCCGAAGGCGATGCCCGGTTCGACGAGCGGCAGCAGGAACTTCTCGATGATGTGCCTGGCCGTCACGGTTGTTTCGGGGAGGTAGAACGGATCCGGGTCCGCGACGCACTCGCCCCAGGCGGTGATGCCGCCGGCTTGGAGCCTCAGGAGAAGCGCCTCCTTGCAGGTCCAGACGTGCACGCTCGTCCCGAACGGGTGGAGGAACGGGAGCCTCACCGTGACGAACTCGATCTGCTCGATCTGCGGAAGACATTCGCGCTCGACGGCCAGGGTCTGCATGTGAGTCATCGCACGTCATGGTACCACGGCCGCGGCGACAGCGCGCCGCGGCCTCGTTCGCGTCTCTGCTAGAATCTGGCGCGGCAAGGCGTTCGGGCCCTTCGAATCACGATACTCACACGGAGGCACGTCATGTTCGTGACGCCCAGGCGTTCGTATCAGAGGCTCTGCGCGCTGGTTGCGCTGTGTGCCGGCGTGCTCCTCGCCGGCGATGCCGGCCTGGCCCAGGCGCCGAAGCCAGCGCCGGCGGCGCAGGGCAAGACGACCTCGGACCAGACCAAGTCCGTCTACAACCGGCGGATCCACCCGCAGGAGCCGCCAACCAACATCAACTGGGACGAGCGGATCACGCAGCTGCTCAAGGAAGAGCCGGGAGACATCATCATCACGGCCGTCGGCGACATGATCTTCAACCAGAAGATCAGCGACCTGCAGGACCCCGAGCGGCGCGGCCTGTTTCGGATCATGCAGGAGGCCGACATCGCCTACGGCAACCTCGAGTTCTCGATCAACCAGCACCCCGAGCTCCAGCGGCCGTTCTACAACTTCCGCGCGGACCCGGAGTTCGTCTGGGAGGTAGCCGGCATCGGCATCAACCTGGTCAGCATGGCAAACAACCACGCGCTGGACTTCGGGCCCGAAGGGATCCGCGACTGTCTGAAGGCGCTCGACCACGCACAGATCAGGCACGCCGGGGCGGGCCTCACGCTGGCGGCCGCCCACACGCCGGCCAGCGTGCACGTCCAGAGCCGCAAGACGCAGTTCTCGCTTCTGTCCTACATGCGCTACTGGACGAACCGGTACCGAAGCACGGATCCGAACGCGCCGTCGCTGGCGACGATCGATCCCGCGGTGATTCTCGTGGCCAGGGACGACAAGGTCGAGTCCGTGGAAGGACCGCTCGAGAGCGATATCAAGACGATGGAAGACGACGTCGTGATGGCCAGGCGGCACACAGACATGTTGATGGTCGCGCTCCACAATCACGATGTCAGTCACGACCGGGTCTACGGCATCCAGGACCACACACCGCCCACTGACCACATCATGTATCGACGCGCTCTCGACGCCGGGGCGGACATGGTTCTCGGCAGCGGCCCTCACGTCCTGCGCGGGATCGAGATCTACAAGGGGAAGCCGATCTTCTACAGCCTCTCGGACTTCATCTACCAGTACCGGACGCCGGACAAGATCCCGGTCGACCTGATTCACCAGCGCGATCTCGAACTCGAGCGTCCGACCAACGTGTCGGTGTGGGACCGGCGGGACCAATGGCAGACGATGGAAGGCGTGCTCGTGCGGATGACGGTGAACGACGGGAAACTGCGCCGGATTCAGCTGATTCCGGTCACCATCGACGACGAGGGTCCACTCTACGGCGTGCCGAAGCTGGTCAGCGACGAGCGCGCCAGGCAGACATTCGAGCGATTGCAGCAGCTCTCGGCGCCTTACGGGACGAAGATCATCGTCAAGGGCTGGTACGCGGAGGTCGAATTGTAGTCACCGCGGCACACGCGTCACCGGCCCGGGGCATCCACCGCCTTGCGGAACTTGAAGATCGGATACACCACCGGGTGCTTGTCGACGCCGAGCGATCGCAGCGCGTCGTCGAGCATGCCCCAGCCGACGAAGCCGTCGGCGGCCTGTGGCTCGAGGTAATAGAACGCGGCGTTGGCCATGGGCTGCGCCATGTCGAGAAAGAACGTCCCGGCCGCGACCTGCCTGGTGGTCGGCCCGAAGAAGCCGCCCTCGAGCCGCGTCATCTCGAACCCCCCGGCGCGCGCCTTCACCATCCGGTCCACGACGAACTCCTCGCCCACGGCAGCCATCGGCTTGTCGAGCACCTGCACCTTGATGTTGTGCGCCCGCAGCTTCGCGACCAGGTCGCGCATGTCGGCGGGAATCAGGTAGCCGCGCGGCACCGAGGCGTCCTTCGTGCCGACGGGCTTGGTCAGGTGCTCGACGCCGTGCACGACTTCCGGCGGGCCGGTGGCGGAACCGGGCGCGGTCACGCGCACGCTCGTGCCCGGCAGATAGGCCGTGTCGTTCGTCTTGTAGGCGAGCAGGTCGATCTTGCCCCACGACTCGTACTTCCCCTCCACCCAGTTGCGCAGCTGCCCCGACTCGGCCTGCGCGCGCACCTTCGCCACGGTGTCCGCATCGGCGTCGTTGCAGACCCGCTGCATCTCACTGGCATGCGCGTTGGTGAACTCGAGCAGCGCGAGAATGTAGGCGTACTGCGCGTAGATGCGCCGTTCGAACGTCGGGTGGCCTGGCGTCTCGGTGATGATCGACATCCGGTTCCGCAATCCGTAGTCGCTGACGATGAACTTCGCCTCGACGCTCCAGATGGCGTTGTCGTGGCTCCAGACCGTCGGCGGCCAGTGCGCCTCGTCGAACAGGCAGTGCGTGAAGGTCTCGAGGCCGAAGTCGCGCCGCACGGCCTCGCGCACGGCAGGAAACAGCGTGTCCCACACGTACCCGCGCGGCCCGGGATGGGCCGTCGGCACGGTGGACGTGGCGTACGTGTTCGCGTAGCCGTGGTTCACGCGTCCCATCAGGTGGGCGTCGAACAGCAGCACCGGGTCCCAGCGGTTCAGCACGTTCTGGTACAACCCGTTCACCTCGATCGTTTCCAGCTTCACGCCGTCGCGATTGAGGTCGAACCCGCCCGCGTTCGTCCGCACGCCGGTGATGTGCGGGGTGCCGTCCTCGGTGACGAACGTGTCGGTCCCGTCCACGTTGAAGATCGGACAGAAGATCAGGATCTGGTGGTCGAGCAGGTGCTTGTATTTGCCCAGCAGGATGTCGCGCATCACCATCAGCAGCGCTTCGGTGCCTTCGGGTTCGGCCGGGTGGATGTTCCCCTGCAGGTAGATGACCGGCTTGCCGGACGCGCGCGCCTCCTCGGGCGAGGTCACGCGAGGATGGGCCAGCACGATCGCGGGCGCCACTTTCCTGAGCGCGCTCGTGAACACCGTGAACACGTGCATGTCCTCGGCGTTCCACTTCAACACGTCGATGAACTCGTGGAGCTGCAGCGTCGAGGTCGCCCGGGTGAAATCGGTTCTCTCCGGCACGACCTGGAATTTCGGCGCCCACTTGCCGTTCCAGCCTTTCGGCACCTCGTCGGCCCAGTAGATCTTGCGCTGCTGCGCCGCGCCGCTACGCCCCTGGCCCGTCGCGGTGGCGAAAGCGGACCGCCCTGCAGGCTCGAGGATCACTGAGATGAGCGCGACCAGCGCAATGGCGTGCACGGGCAATCTGGAACGAGGCATGGCGGAGTCTCCTCGAGGGGCACGACGGGGTTACTTTAGCGCACCGACGGTCCGGGGATGAAACCAGTTTCGACGCCGGGCGAACCGGCGCGTCGCGCAGCACCCGCTGGTGCGCGGTCACGGCCCTCGCGTGCTACACTCCGGCGACCTTCGTTGACCTGGAGTCCTTCATGCTGCTTCTCAAGAACGCCGACATCTACGGGCCGGCGCCCGTTGGGCGCGCCGACATCCTCGCGGCCGGCGGCCGCATCGTCGCGCTCGAACCGGGCATCCGGATCCCCGACTCCTACGTCGAGACGTTCGATGCCGCCGGCCTCATCGCGGTGCCGGGCTTCATCGACGGCCACGTCCACATCACCGGCGGCGGCGGCGAGGGCGGTTACGCGACGCGCACGCCCGAGCTGGTCCTGTCTGATGCCATCCGCGGCGGCGTGACGACGATTGTCGGCTGCCTGGGGACCGACGGCGTCACGCGCAGCCTCGCGGCGCTGCTGGCAAAGGCGCGAGGCCTCGACGCCGAGGGCATCAGCACCTTCATGTATACCGGGTACTACGCCGTGCCCGTGCGGACGCTCACCGGCAGCATCGAGCAGGACCTGCTGCTCATCGACAAGATCGTCGGCGTCGGCGAGGTGGCGCTCTCGGATCATCGCTCGACGCAGCCGACCTTCGACGAATTCGCGCGCCTCGCCGCCGAGGCGCGCCGGGGCGGCATCCTGTCGGGCAAGGCCGGCGTCGTGAACGTGCACATGGGGGATGGCCGGCGCGGGCTGTCGCTCCTGCGGCGCATTCTCGACGAGACCGAGATCCCGCCCACGCAGTTGCTGCCGACGCACGTCAACCGGAACCCGACGCTCTTCCAGGAAGCCATCGCCTACGCGAAGACCGGCGGCCAGGTGGACCTGACGACGTCGACCGTGCCGGCGTTCCTCGAGGAGGGTGAAGTCGCGTGCGGCCGGGGCCTGTGCGCGATGCTCGACGCGGGGGTGGACGCATCGCTCATCACGTTCACGTCCGACGGCCAGGGGAGCATCCCGGACTTCGACGAGCAGGGACGACTGCGCGGGCTCCAGGTCGGCCGCGTGACGAGTCTCTTCGCCGCCGTGCGCGACGCGGTGCTGCAGGCACGCGTGCCCCTGGCGACCGCGCTGCAGGTCGTCACGGCGAACCCGGCGCGCATCCTCAAGCTGCGCGGCAAGGGAGAACTGGCGGCCGGCGCCGACGCGGACATCGTCCTGCTCGAGCCCGAGACGCTGGAGATCAACGGCGTCATCGCCAGGGGACGCTGGTTGATGAAGACCCGCGAGGTGGTGGCGAAAGGCACATTCGAGTAGGAGCGGCCGATGACACACGACAGGAAGCCGTTCCTCAAGCGCCTGGCGATGCCACACACGCTCGTCGTCGTGATGGCGCTCGTGATTGTGGTGCTCGCGATCTCGTGGGTCATCCCGTCCGGCGAGTACCAGCGCAAGACGGTCCAGACGAGCGAGGGCGCGCGCAACGTCACCATCGCCGGCACCTATCACCAGGTGTCGAAGGTGTATCTCGGCCCGCAGATGGTCCTGGAGTCGCCCATCAAAGGCTTCATGGACGCGGCGCTGCTCATCTGCTTCCTGCTGATGATCGGCGGCAGCTTCGCCATCTTCCAGGAGACGGGCGCCGTCGATTTCGGCATCACGCGCCTGACCCATACCCTCACCCGGCGACCGTATCTCGAAGGCCTGGTCATCCCGGTGCTGATGATCGTCTTCTCGCTGGCCGGATCGGTCTTCGGCATGGCCGAGGAGGTGATCCCGTTCGTCATCATCTTCATCCCGCTCGCCCGGCGTCTTGGCTACGACTCGATTGTCGGCGCCTCCATCCCGTTCCTCGGGGCCGCGGCCGGCTTCGCCGCGGCGTTCTTCAATCCGTTCACGGTCGGCATCGCGCAGAGCATCGCGGGAATCCCGCTGTACTCCGGGTTCGGCTACCGCGTCGTCACCTGGGTGATCGGCACCACGGTGATCATCGCCTACGTGATGTGGTACGCGCGGCGGGTGAAGCGCAATCCCGAAATCAGCCCGGTGCGCGACATCGACCTCGAGCGCGAGGCGGTCCTGCCCCACACCGCGGAAACCGCGCCCTGGGACGTGCGCCACGCCGCGACGCTCACCTTGTTCGTGGCCTCGATGGTGCTGCTGATTGTCGGCGTCCTGCAGTGGAAGTGGTACATCGAGCAGATCGCGGTGCTCTTCTTCGGCATGGGAATCGTCCTCGGCTTCGCGGGCGGGCTCGGCCCCAGCCGCGTGGCCCGCACGTTCGTGGCCGGCGCCAAGGACATGGTCGGCGTCGTCTTCATCGTCGCCTGCGCGCGCGCCCTGCTCGTCATCGCGCAGGAGGCGAAGATCCTCGACACGATCCTCTACGGCGCGTCGAATTCCCTGTCGGTCCTCCCGCGCGGCGTCATCGCGCAGGTGATGTTCAGCATCCAGGCTGTGATCAATTTCTTCATCCACTCGGGCACCGCGCAGGCGGCGCTCACGATGCCGATCATGTCGCCGCTAGCAGATCTGGTGGGCATCACGCGGCAGACGGCGGTGTACGCCTATCAGCTCTGCGAGTTCGTCAATCCGATCCTGCCCACCAGCGCGGTCACGATGGGCGTGCTGGGCGCGGCGAAGATCCCCTGGGAGCGGTGGGCCCGGTGGTTCCTGCCGCTGATGGTGATCCTCATCGTCCTGAGCTTCCTGCTGCTCGTGCCGCCGGTGCTGCTGTTCCACTGGGAGTAGCGGGCACAAGGCTTTGTGCCCCGATCGTTCCATGAAGAAGTCCCACGCGCTCTCGTGCGTCCTGGCCGTCTCGATCGTGGTCGTGCTCTCCGGGCAGAGCGCGAGACCGACGCCGCCCGTTTCGGCAGACTATGTGAGCCCGGGGCCGGTCGAGCGGTTCGCCGGCCCGCTCAACGCCGCGCTGGACGGCCTGCGCGCTCCCGCGCTGGCGGCGCACATCGCGTTTCTGTCCGCACCCGCGCTCGACGGCCGCGCGCTCGGCGGCCGCGGTGTCGATGCGGCGGCCGAATACATCGCGGCGAGCCTGGCGCTGGCGGGGATCCCGCCGATGCACCCGGCCGCCTCCACGGGAATTACCGCGGCGCCCTATTTCCACCCCGTTCCGCTGCGCGAGATCAGCCGGCCGTCGGGCCAGGTGACGATCGAAACCCGCCGCGGCGAGGGCGTGGACGCGCGGACGTTTCTCGCGGGTGTCGATTGCCTGTTCCCCGAGCTGCCGCCCGAGTCCTTCACGGCGCAAGTCGTATGGGCCGGCTACGGCATCCGCGAAAAGAGCCCCGCGCGCGACGACTATCGCGGCCTCGACGTGCAGGGCAGGATCGTGGCGATCTTCGCCGGACTGCCCCCCGCCGCCGAGTGGCAGACGCCCGAACTCATCGACCGCTACAACTCGGAGAGCGGGCGCCAGCGCTTCGCCGCGAAGCTCGATCTCGCCGCATCGCTTGGCGCGCGCGCCGTGCTGGCGATCGAAGGCGACGATCTCACCAGGCGCCTCGCATCAAACGCGTCGGCGCCAGGCGCGACGTTCTTCGTGCCGTTTGACGACATCGCCCGGACCGGGCCGGCGCCCCAGAGCGACACCCGCGTCGCGTCGAACCTCGCCGCCAACGGTCGCGCGACGACGCCGGTCGTCCGCGTGTCGGCACGGGTGGGCGATGCGATGCTCGCGGCCAGCGGCCTGACCAGTGCATCCGCCCGCACGAGCGAACCTCGCGTCCTGCCCGGCGTCACGGCGACCGTGCGCCTGACCGGAGATGAGCGCCTCGTCGTCGGCCGCAACGTGCTGGGCGTCATTCGCGGTACCGATCCGACGCTGCGCGACGAGGCCGTCGTGATGGGCGCGCACATGGATCATCTCGGGCGGTCGGGCGAGGTTTACTACCCGGGCGCCGACGACAACGCGTCGGGCGTGGCCGCGCTCATCGAAATCGCGAAAGCGTTTGCGTCGGCCCCGACGAGGCCGAAGCGGACGATGGTGTTCGCGTTCTGGACCGGCGAGGAGGAAGGCGAGCTCGGATCCGGCTACTACGTCCGCCACCCGGCGTGGCCGCTCGACCGGACATCGGTCTACCTGAACCTCGACATGATTGGCCACCCGTGGACGGCGGAGGAAGTCCGGAAGCTGGTGACCGACACGCACCTGGAACACGGAGCCGAGTTCCTGGCGAGCGTGAAGCCGGCGGACTTCATCGAACTCGGTGTCGCCGACTCGGCACCTGGCCTCGCGCCCCTGCTCATGCGCGCGGCGCGCGGCACGGGCCTCGCGCTGCACCTCGATCGGACGGATGGCCGCAACGGCGGCAGCGACTACCGCGAGTTCGCCCGCCGCGGACTGCCGTTCGTTCGCTTCTTCGGCAATTACTTCGACGGCTACCACGAACCCACCGACACGGCCGACAAGCTGGACGCCGGACAGGTGCTGAAGATGGCCCGCCTCGCCTTCGCCTCGGCGTGGCTGCTCGCCGACAGGTAGACTGACTTCCCGTGCCGATTGGCATGGGCCGCGACCCGGGGAACCCCAGCCCTCCCACATACGTATCCGGAAGTGTCGAAGTGTCCGGGTGCGCCAGCCTGTCGCACCCGTCTTTCCCGGGGGGGCCATGGCCAGGAAGAGCTCGCGCAAGCCGCTGCTCGTCGGCGGCGTGCTCATCGGGATCCTCGTCTTCGGGATCGCCGGCTACAAGGTGCTGGCGCGGCCGGCGAGCACGGTGAGCTCGACAAGATCAACCTCGCGGCGCAAGTGCATGAAGCCTCCGCCGCGCTGACGGGCGCGGAGGCGAACTCCAAGGCCACCGAGGCGGAGCTGGCGAAGAACCGGGTGGAGCCGAAGGCCCTGACGTGCCGCTGGCGCGGCGCAACCTCGAACGCGCCGAGCAATTGATGAAGGACGCGCTCGTCCCGCAACAGAGCCTCGACGAGGCGCGCGGGGCGCTCGAGATGGCGATGAACCGCCAACAGGCGGCGCGGTCGCAGCTCGGCGTGGCCGCCGCGCGGGTGGCGCAGGCCGGCGCCGCCGTTGCGCAGGCCCGGGCCGCCACCGAGCGCGCGCAGGAGGAACTGAACAACGCCACGATCCGCTCGCCCATCCTCAGCGGCCTCTGGCCCGCCATCCGCGCCTCGCGCCTGGATCCCATCGAGTCGCTGCGCTACGAATAGGTCCTAGGTCAGCGAGCGCGGCGATCGGCCGCCGCGCGGCCGGTCTTTGCAGTACTCGTCGGGGTCGCGGCCGGCTTCGCACTTCGAGTCCCTGCGGGGATCCCGCGCATGTCGTCCAGTTCGGCCTTCGTGACCTTCGGCAGATGACGGATGAACCCGACGAGCGCCCACGTCTGGCGGGCCTCGTGATTCCAAGCCGGCATGCCGGTGAAGCGCACGCCGTCATTGATGATGTGAAAGATCTCCCCGTCGGTGAGCGACTGCGTCAGATCGGTGCGCATGTCGGGCGGCCTCGGCGAGAGCCTGCGGCCGATGTCGGTCTGACCGCTGCCGTCGTGCGCGTGGCAGACCGCGCAATGGTCGGTGAACTGCTCCCGTGCCGACCGCATCTCGGCCGGGTCGGCCGAAGTCGCCGGGTCGTGCATCTGGCGGTCGGACGCGGGAATGGCGAACGAACGGACGCGCGCGCCCACCCAGGTTTCCAGCGCACTCGGCGCGCGCCGCGCGGACATGCCGCTGCTGACGAGCCAGACGAGGGTGGCAATGGCGAGCACGCCCACTCCCGAAAGCACGCCGATGAAAATACGCGCGACCAGTTTCAGCATGGCGCTGGTCCCTGATTCTCTGGGTATGCGGATCTGCCGATGAGCCTCATGGCGCCACAGTATACCCGCCTCTGCTGTTCTTCGCTGCCGCACGCGCCGAGGATTGCTCGCGACCGACCGTCACGTCTTTCCGGAGGCGCCTTCCCGCACATGTCGCGGTCGTGCGTCCCGCTCGCCCGCGGATGCCCTCCAACGGCGTCCGGCTCCCGCACCTCGTAAGGCCGGTCGCCAAACGACGTAAGCCCGACCAATGGCGGCCGAGCCTCGCCGCTGTCGGATCTTCAAAAACATGGATAAAAATCCACGGACGCGCTGGTCGGAGCCCGGCGTCGCCCCGTGGCACCGGTTCTGCTATTGCGAGGTCTCGACTGGCTTCCGACATGAGATTCCTGCGCCGCCACCTGCTCGTCGTCGCCCTGCTGCTGGTTACCTGGCAGACGGCGAACATGGCTGCCGCTACCATCGTCAGCTGCGCGATGTTGCACGACTGCTGCCCCACGGCACAGATGGACATGCAGTGCGCGATGTGCGTGCGCACGGGCGCAGACGCAGCAAAGACCGCCGGCCCGTGCATCGGGTGCGCTTCCAACCATTCGACCTTTGCGTGGGTGCTCGGCCCCATCGGCGTGCTCCCCGCGCCGGTCGCCATCCTCGCGCGTCCCGCCGTGATGCAGATCCTGGACTCATCCACCGTCCGATTCGACGATCTCGCGCCGCTGTCGATCTCGCCTCCTCCTCGCGGGTAGCCCAAGCGGGCCTGAACCCTGCTGACTGCTGCACGTCGTCCAGCCGGCGCCGCCCCCGAGCGGGCGCGGGCTTTTGCGACGCGTTGCTCGGCGGCACTCCCTGCGTTCTTACGCGACATGGAGACTGGTCATGCGGCGCTGTTCAACCTGTTTGCGACTCGTTCTGCTGGTGGTCGTCAGCGGCGTGTTGTCGGGCGCGGCGGCCTGGGCCGCCGTCCCAGGCGCAGTCAGCGGGGTGGTCCGCGATCAAACCGGGATGCCCCTGCCGGGTGTCACGGTCACGCTGACCGAGGCCGGGGCTTCGTCTGGCCGCGAGGTCGTGACGGATGGGCAGGGCCAGTACCGATTCACCCAACTCGAGACGGGCCGGTATCGTCTGGCCGTCAGCCTCGCCGGCTTCCGGCCGGCCGATCTGACGCTGGACCTCTCAACCGGGGAACAGCGGCAGAAGGACATCGGCCTCGAAATCGGGGCAATCGGCACGACTGTCACGGTGACGGCGCCCGCTGAGGATTTGGCCCTCAAGCCGTCGCGCCAGCTCATCACGCGGGAGGACGTGGATCACATCCCCGGGGCGCTCAGGGCCGGCAGCCTTGCCGCCATCGTCGACACCAACCCGTCGGTCGTGATCACGCACGACCAGATGCACGTGCGGGGCGGCCACCAGGTCGGGTTCGAGATTGACGGCGTCCCCGTACCGTCGAGCGGGCTGGGCTCGAGCTTCTCGCTGCTGTTCGATCCCAAGGACGTGAAGGCCGTGGAGTTCCAGCGCGGCGCCTACTCCGCCGAATACGGCGACCGCCTCTATGGGCAGGTCAACGTGATCACGCGATCCGGCTTCGAGCAACAGCGCGCCGGCGAGGCGATGTTCATCGGCGGCCAGCAGGGCACGACCGAGGGCTCGGTGTCGTATGGCGACCATTCGGACCGTCTCGCCTACTTCGCGCAGGCTTCGGCGAACCAGACCGACCTCGGGCTGACGCCACCAAGCCTGCCAGCCGATCACGATCATGCGTGGGGGACCGGTGGCGCCACGAAGATCTGGGCGCCCGTGAATACCGTGAACCTGTTGACCGTCACCGCCACCCTGCGCGCCAACGACTATCAGATCCCCGGGACCGCCACCGCGGCGGGCACAGGCGATTCCCAGCTCGAACGTGATGGCTTCCTCGCCGTGCAGTGGCATCACGCCAGCAAGTCGCCGCTGGTCTGGTCCCTCACGCCTTACTATCACTTCAACCGCGTCGCGCTCAACCCGCAGCAGGGGCCGGAGACGAGCCTGTCGAGCGACGACCGGCGGATCGAATATCTCGGCATGAAGGCCGATGGCGTGTACACGCGGGGCAAGCACGAGGTAAAGGTCGGCGTCGACGCGTTCGGCGGCTTTCTGCGCGACGTCTTCCAGTTGCCGCCGCTCGCCGGCGCCGGGCCGGCGCTCGACGAGACCGTGGGCAAGACCGCCCTCAGCCAGGCGGCCTACGTGGAGGACCGCTTCCGTCCCGCCTCGAATGTGACCATCACCGCGGGCCTGCGGTGGGACGAGAGCCGCGCGTATCGCGTGGAATCCGCGTGGGAGCCGCGGTTGGGAGTGGTGGCCCACCTGAGTGGCACGCCGCTCACGGCGCACGCCTATGTCGGGCGCTTCTTCCAGGCGCCGCCGCTCGAGGCTCTCGGCGTGGGCGGCGCGCAGTTCGCGGCGCTGGGCGACCAGGCGTTTCTGCTGGTGCGGGCCGAACGGAACACGCAGTGGGAAACCGGCCTGTCAGCGTCCGTCGCAGGTCTGACGCTGGACGCGACCTACTATCAGAATCACGCTGCCAACTATCTCGATCATCAGCAACTGGGCGACTCGGCCGTGTTCCTGCCAGTCAACATCGCCCAGGCGCGCCTCCGGGGCCTTGAACTCACCGCCGCGTCCCCGAGCGACAAGCGGCTGCAGGTGCGCCTGGTCTACGCGCACGGCTATGCCCAGGCACGCGGGGCCGTCACGGGCGGCCTGGGTAACATCTCGGATCCGGCACCCGGCGGGTACTACTTCCTGGATCACGATCAGCGCGACACGGCCGTGGCCTGCGTGGAATACCGGCCGACCAACCAGTCGTGGATGCACGTCGCGGTGCAGTACGGTTCGGGATTCCTGCGCGGGGACGGCCCGGACCACCTGCCGTCGCACGTGACGACCGACGCGGGTGCGGGCTTGCGCATCCGTCCGCGGTGGCTGGTGGCCGTCGAGGCCGAGAACCTGATGAATGTGGCGTACTTCGTGAACCTCTCGAGCGAGTTCAACGGCACGCACGTGGCGCGGCCGC
Source organism: Acidobacteriota bacterium (assembly GCA_003170135.1). GTDB lineage: Bacteria > Acidobacteriota > Vicinamibacteria > Vicinamibacterales > Fen-181 > Fen-181. The sequence goes on along the minus strand of PMZR01000129.1, from coordinate 85,813 downwards.
GGTCGGTGACGGCCCGGTTGCGCGTGACCTTCTGAAGGTCGTGCAGGCCCGGCTACTTGACCGTGGGCGACGGGCTCCCACCGTCGAGCGTCCCCGTGACCCAGTCGAGCGTCACGCGCGCCACGCGGTAATCGCGCTGCGCCCGGGCGAGATTCGCGCGGGCGGCCGCGAGGTTCAGCTCGGCGTCCTGCACTTCGAGCCGCGTCTTGACGCCGAGCTCGAATCCCTTCTCTGCCAGGAACAACAACCGCTCGGCCTGCGTCACCGTGCCCGTGAGCGCGCTGACGATCTCCGCGGCTTCCCTCACCGCGTTCACCGCCGTGCGCACCTCGAGCGTCATCGACTCGCGCAACTTCGCCTCGTCTTGCGCGATGCGGGCCAGGTCGCTCTCGGCCTGCGCCACGCGGCCCCTGGTGCGATTGCCGTCGAAGACCGGGACGGACGCGATCACGCCGGCGTTCCACGTCGTGCCGGTCACCATCGAGGGCAGCGCCTGCTGACCGAGGCTGCGGGTGCCGACAGCGGCCGAGAAATCGACGCGAGGCTTGCCGGCGGCAGCGGCGATCTTCACCAGCTCGCCGTACACGCCGCGCGTGTCCCTCATCTCTGCCAGCTCGGGCCGGTTCTGCAGCGCCCGCGCCAGCACCTCGTCGTAGCCGGGAACCGGATCGATCGGGGCGGGCAGCGACCCGGCGACGTCGATGTCGCCCCCCGAGTTGTCGGCCAGCAGGAACCGCAGCTGGTCCTTCGCCACCCGCACGGCGTTCTGCCCGCGGATGACCGCCGGCCGCGCGTTCTCGACCGCGACCTGCGCGGCCAGCACGTCGTAGTCGGTGGCGGTCCCCGCCGACTGCCGCCGTTCGGTCTCCTCGAGATGACGCTGTTTCTGCGCGCGATCTTCGTCGGCGATCTGCGCCAGCTCCTTCGCGACCAGGACGTCGTAGAACGCGGTCGCGACATCCCTGGCCACCGCCTGGCGGAAGCGCCGCAACTGCTGGTCGGCCACGTTGAATCCGAGCGCCGCCGCCCGGACGGCCGCCCCCAGCTGCCCCCAGGTGTAGAGGGGCTGCGTGACCGACAGCACGGCCACACCCAGGTCGGTGCGACTGGCCGCGAACGCGTCGGTGAGACCCGTGGTGCCCCCGGACTGGCCGCCGAACAAATCACTGCCGGTGAACAGCTGCCGGAACACCTTGGCCTGGGTGTTGTCGTAGCTGCGCAGCATGTTGCCGCTCGCGTTCACCTGCGGCAGCGCCGCGGCGCGCTCTTCGGTGTACTTGCCGCGCACCCATTTCTGGTACTCGATGGCCTTCTGGACGTCGTGGTTCTGCGCCGCCGCCATGGCCAGCGCCTGGTCGAGCGTCAGGACCTTCGCGGACGGCTGGGCCGGCGACTGGGGAGACGAGGCCGCCGAACGGCCGGCCGCAACGGCCTGTTGCGCAAGCGACAGCGCCGGCACCGGCACGCCGTGCGGCGTTCCTGCGGCCATCGGGCCCGTGCCCTCCTGCCCTGACGCGGGCGCGGCGAGGCCCAGCATCAGGCCCATCACCAGCACGACGCCGGCGCCCTGCACCGCCGCCGCGACGTGCGTGCGCCGGCGGAACAGCCACCCGACGATGTCGTCGAGGATCGTGTAGACCACCGGCACGACGATGAGCGTGAGCATCGTGGACGTGATGAGGCCGCCGACGACCGCGCGGGCCATCGGTGCCCGGAATTCCGCGCCCTTGCCGAGCGCGAAGAACAGCGGCAGCATGCCGAAGATCATCGCCGAGGTGGTCATCAGGATCGGCCGCAGCCGCGTACGGCCCGCGGTGATGAGGGCCGCCCGGCGGTCCAGCCCGCGACGACGCAGCACCTTTGTATAGTCGATGAGCAGGATCGCGTTCTTCGTGACCAGGCCCATCAGCATGATCAACCCGATCAACGACATGATGTTGATGGTGTCGCCGGTCAGCACGAGCGTCCCGGCCATGCCGACGATCGACAGCGGCAGCGACAGCATGATGGCCAGCGGATCGACGAACGACTCGAACTGCGCGGCCAGGATCAGGTAGACGAAGATCACCGCCAGCAGGAGCGCCTCGCCCATGTATCCGAACGATTCGACCATCATCTCGGTATCGCCCCCGACGAGCATCTTGTAGCCCGGGGCGAGCTTCACCTTGGCGCCGGCTTCCGTGGCCAGATTCGCCGCGGTGCCGAGCGGAAGGTTGTCGAGGTTGGCGTCCACCAGCACCTGCCGCGTGAGATCGCGACGGCTGATGTCGGCCGGCGACGTGGCGCGGATAAACGTCACCAGGTCGGCAATGGGCAGCAGCACCGCGCCGTGCGAGGTGGGCACCGTCAGCTTGAGATCGCCGATCTGCGTCACGTCGTTGCGCAGCGCCTGCGGCAGGCGGACGCGCACGTCAACCGCCTCCCCTTCCTCGTCTTCGTAAGTGGTGACCGCCTGGCCACCCACGAGCATCGCGACCGCGTTCGCCACCGCGCCGGTGCCGAGGCCCGCGGCCGACGCCCGCTCCCGGTCCACCGTCAAGCGGTACTCCGGCAGGTCGTGCTCCATGCCCGCCTCGATGTCCACGAAGCCGGGGATCTTGTAGAGCTCCTGCTTCATCTGCACGGCGTAGCGCTTCAGCGTGGCGATATCGTCGCCCTGGATCAGCACCTGCATCGGCTTCTGAAAGGCGTCCGGATCCTCCTGCACCGACGGGATGATGCCGGCCACCTTCTCCAGCCGCAGCCGCGCGTTGTGGATGAACGGCTTGAGGCCGATTCGGCCCTCCGACTTGTCAACGAGCTTCACGAACACGGTCGCATCCCGCACGGTGTCGGAATCGCCGGCGCCGATGGAGGCGTAGGTGTAGCGCACTTCCTTGAACTCGCCGAGCGCGTTCAGCACCTGCTCGAGCCGCCCGCGCGTCTCGACGATCGACGCGCCGGGCGCGCTCTTGAACTTCACCACGAATTCGCCCTGGTCCATCGGGGTCATGAACTCGGTCTGCAGGATCGTGAAGAGGCCAAGCCCGCCGATGAACGCCGCAAACGCGACGGCGACGACGACGAGGCGGTGATCGAGCGACCATCCGATCACGCCCTTGTAGGCGTCGGCCATCCGTTCGAACCAGCCGTTGAACCGGTCGAGCGCGCGCTGGACGAGGTTGCGCCGGCCCTGGCGCCCGATGTCCGGGTCGTGCCACCTCGACGACAGCATCGGGTCGAGCGTGAACGACACGAAGAGCGACACCAGCACGGCGAAGGCGACCGTCAGCCCGAACTGGAAGAAGAACCGCCCCATGACGCCCTGCATGAAGGCGACGGGCACGAACACCGCGATGATCGACATGGAGGTCGCGAGCACCGCGAGGCCGATCTCGGCCGTGCCGATGCGCGCCGCTTCCATGTGATCCTCGCCCTGCTCGAGGTGCCGCACGATGTTCTCCCGCACGACGATCGCATCGTCGATGAGCAGCCCGATCGCGAGCGAGAGCGCCATCAGCGTCAGCATGTTCAGCGTCATGTTCAGGAAGTACATGACGATGAACGACGAGATGACCGAGATCGGCAGCGTCAGGCCCGTGATCACCGTCGAGCGCCACGAGTTGAGGAAGCAGAAGACGATGACGATCGTCAGGAGGCCGCCCAGGATGAGCGTCATCTCGACGTCGGAGACCGCGTCGCGGATGAACACCGACGTGTCGCGCACGACCTGGATCTCGGTGTCGGGCGGCATCTCGGTGCGCAGCTGGGCGACGACGGCGAGCACGCTGTCGACGACCGCGGCGGTGTTCGCCTTGGCCTGCTTGGTGATGTCCACCGCGATGGCGGGCTGGCCGTTGATGAGCGCGAGCGAGCGCTGTTCCTCGACGCCGTCGACGATGGTGGCGACATCGCCCAGCCGGATCGGCTGATCGCCGCGCCGGCCGATGACCATCGTCCGGTACTCGCTCGGGTCCTTCGGCTTGCCCGATATGCGCAGCGCCGTCTCGGTGGCGCTGCCCGTGAGACGGCCGAGCGGCGTGTTGATGTTCTCCGTGACCAGGCCCATGACCACTTCGTCCGCGCCCATGCCGAGCGCCGACAGCCGGGCCGGGTCGAGGTTGATGGCCACCTCGCGCTTGGACGATCCGACCAGCTTGGCCTTCGCCACGCCGGAAATGCTCTCGAGGCGACGCTTGATCTTGCGATCGGCCAGCGTCGTGAGGTCGCGCGCGTTCAGCGTCTTCGAACGGACCGCGAGCGACACGATGGGCATCGCCGTGAAGTCGAACTTCTGGATGACCGGCTCTTTCATGCCGTCGGGCAGCTCGCGCCGCACCGCGTTGATCTTGGCGCGCGCCTCCTGGGAGGCGTCGTTGATCTTCACCTCGAGGTTGAATTCGACGACGACCGACGACAGCCCCTCGCGCGAGACCGACTGGACGTGTTTCACGCCGGAGATCGGGTTGACCGCTTCTTCGATCTTCTTGGTCACCTCGCGTTCCACGGCCTCCGGCGACGCCCCGGGGTACTCGGTCAGGATCGACAGCACCGGGATCTCGACGTCGGGCATCATGTCGATCGGCAACCGGCGCAGCGAGAACAGGCCGAGCGTCACCAGCGTCAGCATCATGACCGTGGCGACGACGGGACGCTTGATCGACAGGTTCGAGAGGAACATGACTAGACCCCCTCACCGGCCGCGACGGTGACGCGGTCGCCCGTCTTCAGCGCAAACCCGCCGCGGCTGACGACCTGCTCGCCTGGCGTGACGCCGGACACGACCTGCACCGCCACCGGGTTCGTCGTGCCGACTTTCACGGCTCGCTTCTCGGCCGTCCCGTTGGTCACGACGAACACGTCGGCGGTCTGGTGCTCGACGTCCCAGTTCAGCAGGGCCTCGCGCGGCACTTGGACGATGCCCGTCCGGGTCGCGACGACGATGCGCCCCTTGACGAAGGCGCCGCCCTTGAGCGCGCCGTCCCGGTTGGGGACCTCCGCGACGACCTTCGCGGACCGCGACATCTCATCGATCGCCGGGTTGATGAACATCACCTTCCCGGTGAAGGTACGGCCGGGCAGCGCATCGGTGGTGAACTCGAGCGGCTGGCCGACCTTGACGGTGGCCAGCTGGCTGGACGGCACCGACACCGTGAGGTCGAGCAGCCGGTTGTCCACGATCCGGAAGAGAGGATCGCCGCTGCCCATGTTCTCGACGCGGTCGCCGACGTTCACGCCGCGCAGCGCGACCACGCCGTCCATCGGCGACGCGATGAACGACTTGGCCAGGCGCGTCTCGGCGGCGTGAACCTGGGCCTGCGTCGCGGCGGTGGCCGCCTGCGCCGCGTCGAGCGCCGACTTGGCATCGTCCAGATTCTGCGTCGTGATGAGGCCGTACTGCTTCAGCTGCTGCGCGCGCTCGTGTTCGCGGCGGGCGCGCGTCTCGGCGACCTGCGCCTGCGCGACGGCGGCCTTGATCGCGTCGATGCCCGCCTCGGATTCGCTCGTGTCGAGGCGCGCCAGCTTCTCGCCCTTGCGCACCGGCACCCACTCGGTCACGTACACCGCCGTCACGAGGCCGGACACCTCGGACTTGACGTCGGCTGAGAATTTCGGCGCAAGCGAGCCGACGACGTCCACGGCCTCCGACAGGTCGGCGGCGACAACGGGCGCGAGGGTGACGGCGACGGGCGGACGGCCCGTGGCCGCGGCGGCCGCGGCCGGCGCCGCGCTCCCGTTGCTCCCGCAACCCATCATCGCCACCGCCAGCACGCCGAGGACGGCAACGCTTGCCCACCAGAGCTTCCGTGTCACGTCAGTTCTCCTTCTCGTTATGTGTCGCTGACAGCCCGTCGAATATGAGATCAAGGACGCGATGAATGCCGTCGATGCCGACCGGGGTCCCGCACGGGTTCAACTCCTGATCCGTGCATCCGGCGATGACGCCGTTGATGGCCATCGAGACGTCTTCGGGATGCGCCTCGCGCAACTCGCCCGTCGCCATGCCTTCCTCGACCAGCCGGGTGATGGCCGGACGCAGCACCCGTTCGAACTTCGTGAAGTCGAACGCGGGCAGGCCTTCCCGGGGGCCGAAGAACAGCGCGTGGGCGACGCGGACGGCGGGCACGTTGTCCCGGAACAGGGAGTAGACCTCCTCGCACAGGGCGGCGACGCGCTGGCGGACACTGCCGGGACAGGTGAGCGCGCGGGCCACGGCCTGCTCGAACAAGCGCGCCCCCTCTTCGAGGATCGCGACGAGCATCCCCTCTTTCGAGCCGAAGTGGTAATAGAGGACGGGCTTGGTGATCCCCGCCTGCTCGACGATCTCGCGCACCGAGGCGGCCGCGTAGCCTTTACGGTCGAATACATCGGCGGCGGCGCGAAGCAACCGGCCCCGCGCCCGCTCGTCATGGTCGCACGCAGTCAGGCCGCACGCCTGACGGCTCTGAGGCTCATCCATCTGACGTCTCCGATACGTTGGGGGATACCGGCCGGCGGAGGGGGCGTTGGCGGCTGGCTACCTACCGGTAAGTAATACGAGCATCATGATGCCGAGGTTCCAAAAGAACGTCAAGTCCAGGTCGATTACAAATCGGAAATTTGGCCCGACTCAATTCCGCGGCAACGAGGACTGAAGTCACGCGTCACGAATAACTTGCGAGCAGATCCGTCTCGAAATGGGGTCTGACCCCAATTCCGTGGCTATAAGGACAGAAGTCCTGCTTCACGAGTGAGTTGCGACCAGCTCTAACCGGAATTGGGGTCTGACCCCAATTCCCGGGTCGTGCGGCAGGAGGGAGTTTGCGGGTACGTCGGCGTTGTCCGCTCAGGCGTCCGTTCTGCTGTGCAGCCTGGCGAGTTGCACGAAGCGCGCGACCACGGCGACCAGTTCGTTCGGTTCGACAGGCTTCGCTACGTGGGTCTGGAACCCGGCGGCCAGCGCACGCATGCGATCTTCCGGGCGCGCATAGGCGGTCAGCGCGATCGCGGGCAAGTCCACCGCCATCGACCGCATCTTCCCGATGAGCGAGTACCCATCCTCGCCCGGCATTTCGACATCCGAGATGAGGACGTCAAAGGTCGTCGCCGCCAGGCGTTCGAGGGCGTCCGCAGCCGATTCCGCGAGCGTCACGCGTGCGCCGTAGTCGGTGAGGATTGCGGCCAGCACGGTCCGGGACTCCGGATCATCATCGACGACGAGAATGTGCACGCCGTCCAGGCGCCACAAGGCGGTCGACACGAGCGGTCGAGCCGGGGCTGGCGCGCCCGGAGAGGCGGGCCGCTGGACCTTGGCACTGACGCGAATGGGCAAGGTGACGGTGAAAGTAGCGCCCGTACCGGTGCCGTCGCTCGACACCGACACCGTGCCGCCATGCAGCTCGACCAGGTGTCGCACGATCGCCAGGCCAAGCCCCAGGCCACCATGCGCGCGGGTGGTGCCGTGCTCGCCCTGCCGGAATCGCTCGAACACGTGCGGCAGGAGGGTGGGCTCGATGCCCTGTCCCGTGTCGCTGACGACGATTTCCGCCTGCGAACCCCTGCGCTCCAGCAGGATTTGCACGCGGCCGCCCTTCGGCGTGAACTTCACGGCATTTGCCACCAGGTTCCAGACGACCTGTTGCAGCCTGCCGGGATCGCCCGACACCGCGGGCGTATTCGGATCGCTCACGACGTCCAGGTGAATCGCCTTGGCAGAAGCCGCCGGCCTCACCGACTCGACCGCGGCCTCGATGATGGCCGGCAGGCCGACCTGCTGCACGTCGAGGCGCGTCTTGCCGGCGACCATCCGCGACATGTCGAGCAGATCGTCGATCAGCTGGCGTTGAGACCGCGCATTCCGCTCGATCGTTTCGAGCGCACGCCTGGTCATGTCTTCGTCGTGCGTCTTCGAGCGCAGCAACACGGCCCATCCCAGGATCGCGGTCAACGGCGTGCGCAGTTCGTGCGACACGATCGCGACGAATTCGTCCTTGGCCCGGCTGCTCGCCTCCGCTTCGGCCCGCGCCGCCTGCTCGCGCGCCAGGGCGGCCCGCTCCTCGTCGATCTTCTTGCGCTCGGTGATATCGCGAACGACGACGATGACGGTCGTGCCCTCGTCATCGGTGTGAAGGGGACTCAGGCCGATCTCGGTTGGAAACTCCGTCCCGTCCTTTCGCCTGGCCACGAGATCGAGCCCGAGGCCCATGGGCCGACGGCGCGGCTCGGCGTGGAAATCGCGCCGATGCAGGACGTGAAGGTGGCGAAGCCGCTCGGGCAGCAGGATCTCGATGGGCTGGCCCAGCAACTCCTCGCGGCCATAACCGAACAGCGTCTCGGTCTGCGAGTTGACGAGGAGGATGCGGCCATCGGACGCCACCGTCATCATGGCATCGGGCGCGGATTCGAGCAGCGCGCGAAACTTGGACTCGTCGGCGATTGCCATCAGGTCCCCTGTGCGAGTGCGGCCCTGGACCGGCCAGGCGCCACGCGTCGAGGTGCGCCCGCCATGGTTGGGGGCCGATCGCACGGCCGCCCGCGGCCGTGTGAATCGCGACGTGCTGAATTGAACGGGTGAACCCTGACCCTCAGAATAGCGCGGCGCCGCGCGTTTGCAAATCGGTTCTAGCCGGCGGCCGCGCCATGGTCGGGCTTGGGCGCGAGCTTCGGCACCCGCTGCGCCAGCGCGTGACCGGCAAACAGCGCCAGGTCGTGGAACACCGGCCCGACGGACGCCTCGCGATCCGCCCGATCCTGCGCGAGGAACCGCTCGAGCCGCAGCGACCAGTCCTCGATGGCGCCAGGCTCGGCCCCCGCCCGCAGGCGCTCGAGCAGCAGGTGATGCGCCCCCTTGCGCTCCATGACCTCGAGACCGTCGAGCATCTGGCGATGCGGGGTGCCTTCCCAGATCGCGAGGATGACCGCTTCGCGCAGCCAGCGCTCGACGCGATTCTCGGCCAGCGTGCCGGCGCCGCCAAACACCTCGATCGCCCACCGCGCCGTCTGGACCGCGTTCTCCGCGGTCCAGTACTTCGACAGGTGCGCCATCAGGCGAAACAGATCGTACTGTTCCGAGTAGGGCGGCCGCTCGCGCCAGACGACGTCCAGCTGGCGGGCCGCTTCCCAGGCGAGCGCCGAGGCGGCCTCGAGCGCCGCAATGCGCTCCCTCACCTGGACGCCGAGCAACGGGTGTTCGACGATGGGCCTGCCGAACGCGACGCGCTCGCAGCCGAACGCCAGCGCGTCGGCGAGCGCGCGCTGCGCCAGGGCGACGCTCCCGATGCTGTTTGCGATGCGCGAGAGGTTCAACGCCTCGAGAATCAGGTACACGCCCGGCTGCTCCGGCCCCAGCCGCCAGCCCTCGCTGTCTCGAAGCTCCACCTCGCCGGTCGGCACCGAGCGCGTTGCGATCTTGTCCTTCAGGCGCCGGATGGTGTGGTTGAGCGTGCCGTCGCCCCGCAGTCGCGGCACGGCGAACAGGCCGAGGCCCCGCACGCCGGCCGGCGCACCGTCCGGTCGCGCGGCGACCAGCGCGACCTCGGCGCCGACGTTGCTGCAGAAGTACTTGTCGCCGTTGAGGCGCCACGTGCCGTCGCCGATCGAGCATGCGGTCGTCTCGACGGCCGCACCAAGGTCCGAGCCGCCGCGGGCCTCGGTCATCCAGGTCGCCCCCTGCCAGCACCGCCCCGAACGGGCCAGCATCGGCGCCAGCAGGCGCGCCTTCACCTCCTCGCCGGCGTACTTGTCGAGCGGGACCGCCGTCGAGAGCGAGACCGTGAACGGGCAATAGATGCCGGGGTCGAAGAACGAGGTGACGTAGCCGAGGACGAAACCCGGCAGAAGGGAGCGCGGCTCGGCGAAGGCGCGCCAGACGAGGCCGGCCTCGTAGCCGCGCGCGAGCGCGTCCCAGTACTCCGGCGGGAATTGGATCTCGTCGATGCGGCGGCCCTGCGCGTCGAACATGCGGAGGTGCGGCGTGCCGGCGCGATCGACCGCGTCGGAGATCGCCTGGCCGCGGTCGCGCCACCAGCGCTCGTAGTCGGACGCCGGTGGAACGTCGACGTCGGCCACGAAGCGCTGCAGCCAGCGAGCGGGCGAGGCCAGTGCCTGCGGGTTCATCACTCGAATTCCTTCGATGGCGGTGACTGCCACGGTCCGACACGGCCAGCCACGATGTCGGCCACCAGGTAGTTCTCGCCGCGCACCGGCGCACCCGCGCAGCGGCGGATCATCCCGATCTGCCCGACGTGCGTCAGCGCGTCGGCGACCGGTCCCTGGAACAGCCGCTCTGGCGGGCAGCCGAGCGGCAGGCTCGACGCCAGGTGCGCGTCGAGCGCGCCCAACCCGGCGAAGAATCGAGCGACCTCGGTCTCCCAGGCCTGCGGGACCGAGTCGTGCCACCGCTCCGCTCCCCGGACGAGGCACAGCGCCCAGTCGAGCAGATCGCCGAGGTGCGCAAGGATCTCGACTGGCGTCCGGCTCGTGGTGCCGACGCGAAAGGTGGCGCACGCGGGTGGCAAGCCGCGCAGCGCTTTCGCGCCGCGATAGGCGAGCGTCGCAACTGTGTGGCGGAGCATTACGCGCGCCGGGTCCATATCAACCTCCCGAGCGTTGCCGCAGCCGGGCGGGGCGTCCTGCGCCCGACCGTGTCGCAAACGAAGCACCGCGAGCCAGTTCGCGGTGCCGGAAACAGGACGTGACGTGGTCGTTGACCATGCCAGTGGCCTGCATGAACGCGTAGCAGATGGTCGAACCGGCGAACGTGAAGCCGCGCCGCTTCAAATCGCGGCTCATCGCGTCCGATTCCTGCGTCCGCGCCGGCACTTGCGCCAGCGACGTCCAGACGTTCTGTTTCGGTCCGTGGCCCGTGAACTGCCAGACGTACCGATCGAACGTGCCGAACTCCGCCCGGACCTGCAGGAACGCCTTCGCATTCCGAATGGCCCCGGCGATCTTCAGGCGATTGCGGACGATGCCCTCGTCGGCCAGAAGGCGAAGGACGCGCGCGTCGCGGTACCTCGCGACGCGCACCGGATCGAAATCATCGAAGGCCCGCCGATACGCGTCCCGCTTGCGGAGGATGGTGAGCCAGCTCAAGCCCGCCTGGGCGCCTTCGAGCACCAGCATCTCGAACAGTCTCTGGTCCATATGCTGCGGCACGCCCCATTCGGTATCGTGATAGGCGAGGTACAGAGGATCTGTCGTCGCCCAGGGGCAACGTCTCGGTTCGGGCATGGCCAGGCTCTCGTTTGATTATGCCGCGACTCTGTCAGAATCGGAACGAAAGGAGGGCGCCGTGGACACCGGAACCGTTTTTACGGGGTCCGACATCGACATCGAGGGCGACCGCCGCGTCGGCGCGCGGGTGTACCCGGCGTCGGGACCGGATCCTCTGCGGGCGACACTCGTCCTGGGGCACGGGGCGGGCGCCGGCCAGCAGAGCGGGTTCATGACGAGTTTCGCGACGAGCCTGTCCGCCCGCGGCATCGACGTGGTCACGTTCAACTTCCTGTACATGGAGGCACGACGGCGCGTGCCGGACGCGAATGCCCTGCTCGAAACGACGTGGCGACGGGTCATCGCCGCGGTCGGGCAACGGCCAGGGATCGAGAACAACCGGCTGTTCGTCGGCGGCAAGTCGATGGGCGGCCGCATCGCCTCCCAGGTTGCGGCCGATCCGGACGTGCGCGCCGTGGTGGACGGACTCGTCTTGCTCGGCTATCCGCTGCACCCTCCGGGTCAGCCGGAACGGCGGCGCGACGCGCATCTGGGCAACATCGCGCGGCCGATGCTCTTCGTGCAGGGCGAGCACGACACGTTCGGGAATGCGACGGAAATGCGCGCGCTTGCCGCCGGCCTGCCCGCTGCGGAGCTCTATGTCGTCAGCGGCGCGAACCACTCGCTCGCCACGCCGAAACGGGCGGGCACCTCGCAGGAGACCGTCTTTGCCGCCGTTCAGGACCACATCGTTGACTGGATGAGGCAAGTGCTGGCCGGCAGACGGTGAAAGCGCCTACAATCGCCCCGCCATGAAAACGCTCATCCTCACGGTCGCGCTCACCGTCCTGGCGTTCTCGACGCCCGGCGGGACGAGCGCAACGCTGCAGGCTCCGCCCCCCGCCGGCGGCCGTGCAAGCCAGGCCGCCCCGCACCAGGTGCCTCGCGACGCCGCGGCACCGCAGACCATCGTGGCCGGAACTCGAAACCGAATCTCGCTGGACGCTGGTTGGAAGTTCGCCCTGGGACACGCCGCCGACGTCGATCGGGATTTCGGATTCGGCGGCGACGAGGCGTGGGCGAAGGTGACGAGCGGCGGCCCCGCGCGGCCGGGCTTCAACGACGCCGGCTGGCGCGACGTGGATGTGCCCCACGACTGGGCGCCCGAACTGCCCTTCGTGCAGGAACCGCGCACGAGCGAACTGGTCTCCCACGGGTTCAAGCCGGTCGGACGCGCCTTCCCCGAGTCGTCTATCGGCTGGTATCGCAAGCGCTTCACGCTCGCGAAAGAAGATGAGGGCCAGCGGTTCGCCATCGACTTTGACGGCGTGTTCCGCGACTGCCACGTCTGGCTGAACGACGTCCTGCTTGGCCGCCACGAAGGCGGCTACGGGCCCTTCAGTTTCGACGCGACCGACCTGGTCCGACAGGGCGAGAACGTGCTCACGGTGCGCGTCGATGCGACCCAGGCCGAAGGATGGTTCTACGAAGGGGCCGGCATCTACCGCCACGTGTGGCTGACCAGGACGGCGCCGGTACACGTCCCGCGCGACGGCGTGTACGTGACCGCGCGGCCAGAAGAGGCGCCTGCGCGGGGCGCTGGGCCGGCCCACGTCAAACCGGTCGCGCAGCACGTCGCCGACGTGAAGCTCGTCACGCTCGTCGCCAACGCCTCCGACCGCGCGGAAACCGTGCGCCTGGAATCGCGCATCGTCGATCCCGGCGGCCGGACGGTGGCGACGCTGGCCGCGCCGGCCGTGCGGGTGGCGCCGTGGAAGGCCGCGGAGGTCCGCCAGGCGACGTCGCTCGCCGGCTTCACGGCCTGGTCACTCGAGACGCCTGCGCTGTATCGCGTCGTCTCCACGCTTCGCATCGGCACGCGCGGGGTTGACGAGGTGGTCACGCGGTTCGGGATCCGCAGCATCCGCTTCGATGCCGCTCGCGGCTTCTTCCTCAACGGGACGCGCGTGCCGGTCAACGGCACCTGCAATCACCAGGACCACGCGGGCGTGGGTGCGGCCGTTCCCGATCGCCTGCAGCGCTACCGGATCGAACGCCTGAAGGAAATGGGCGTCAACGCGTATCGCACGTCCCACAATCCGCCCGCGCCCGAGATCCTCGACGCGTGCGACGAACTGGGCATGCTCGTCATGGACGAGACGCGGCTGTTCAATTCGAACGACCAGGCCCTCGACCAGCTGCGGGCCATGGTGACGCGCGATCGCAATCACCCGTCGGTCGTGCTCTGGTCGATCGGGAACGAGGAGCCGGAACAGGGCACGCCCCGCGGCAACCGCATCGCGCGCACGATGGTGCGCGCCGTCAAGGATCTCGACGCGACCCGGCCCACGACCTACGCGAGCAACTCCGGCGTCTACGCGGGCGTGAACGAAGTCATGGACGTGCGCGGGTTCAACTACAACATGGAGCAGATCGACCGCTACCACAAGGAGCACCCGGGCCAGCCGTTGTTCGGATCCGAGATTGCGAGCACGGTGTCGACGCGCGGCGAGTACGCCGACGACAAGGCGCGCGGGTATCTCTCGGCCTACGACCGGCACAAGCCGGCGTGGGGCGAACTGGCGCAGGAGTGGGTGTCGTTCTTCGGCGCGCGGCCGTGGCTCGCCGGCGGATTCATCTGGACCGGGTTCGATTATCGCGGCGAACCGACGCCGTACGAGTGGCCCTGCATCAACTCGCACTTCGGCATCCTCGACACGTGCGGCTTCCCGAAGGACCTGTTCTGGTACTACAAGAGCTGGTGGACAAACGCGCCCGTGCTGCACCTGCTGCCGCACTGGAACTGGCCGGGGCGCGAAGGCCAGCCGATCGAGGTGTGGGCGTTCACCAACGCGGACCAGGTGCGGCTCTCTCTCAACGGCCGCGATCTCGGCGCGCGCACGGTCGAACGCTACGGCCATGCCGAGTGGCAGGTGCCGTACGAGCCGGGCCGTCTGGAAGCGATCGGGTATCGCGCCGGCCGGGAAGTGTCGCGCACCGCAGTCGAGACGACCGGCCCGCCGGCTCGGCTGACGCTTTCGGCCGATCGCGCGCAGATCGCCGGCGATCGCCGGGACCTGGCCATCGTCACCGTGTCGGCGGTCGATGAGAAAGGGCGCGCGATGCCGACCGCGGGACACGACGTGTCGTTCGACGTCACCGGGCCCGGGCGCATCATCGGCGTCGGCAACGGCGATCCGGGCAGCCACGACGCCGACCAGTTCATTGCCACGCCGGTGTCGCAGTCGATCGAGGGTTGGACGACGGCGCTGCTCAAGGACGCTGGCACGCAAGCGCCGGCCATCGCGCAACTGGAAGCGCTCGGCGGTCGCGCGGTGCGGATCGACCGCGACGCGCGCGGCGTGCCGGAGAATGCCACCGCGGCCTACTGGACGACGTTCGAGGTTGGTGCCGATCGGCTGGCCGCGGGCATGACTACGCTCGACATCGGCCAGATTGACGATGTCGGGCGGGTGTGGCTCAATGGCCACCTGCTGGGAACCACCGACAGCTGGGAGCGCGGCTGGGCGTTCGACGCCGCCGCGGCGCTGGTGCCTGGCAGGAACACGCTCATCATCGTCGTCACCAATCGCAGCGGCGCGGGCGGTCTCGGCCGCGGCGTGTCGCTGGCCGGCGCCGGCGCGACGCCGCGTGCGCACCGGCGGCTGTTCAACGGATTCGCGCAGGTGCTGGTCCAGTCCACCGGCGCGCCGGGAGACATCGTGCTGGGCGCCACCGCCGATGGTCTGGCGCCGGCGAACGTCAGGGTCGTGGCTCGCAAGGCCGAAAAATAGTTGTGGCACAGGGCTTCAGCCCTGTGATTCCCGGGAGAACATATGCGCGCACTTATCCTTTCGCTCGCGCTCGCGGCACAGGTCGCCTCACCCCATGTCCTCACGCCGGAACAGACGCTCGGCGTGCGGTCGATCTCGGATCTCCGCGTCTCGCCCGACGGCTCGCGCATCGCGTTCGTCGTCTCGGAGCCGCCGAAGGGCACCGATCGCAACCGCGACCTCTGGCTGGTGACGATTGCGACGAGGGACGTGCGCCGCCTCACCTTCACCGAGACGGCGGAATCCTCGCCGCGTTGGTCACCCGACGGCCGAACGCTGGCGTTCCTCTCGGATCGAGACGGGCGCAACCAGATTTACCTGCTCCCGATGGAGGGCGGCGAAGCGCAGCGGCTGACCGAGGGCAAGAACAGCGTCCGAAGCCTGGAGTGGGCGCCCGACGGCAAGACGATCGCATTCCTCGCGCCCGAGGCGCGCACCGACGTGGAAGACAAGAAGACGAAGGACAAAGACGATGCGCGCGTGGTGGACAAAGATGACAAGCGGTCCCGCGTCTGGATCGTGGATGTCGCGACGCGCGCCGTGCGGAAGGTGACCGAAGGTTCGTGGGACATCTCGGATCTCAAATGGACGCCGCACGGCGACCGGCTCCTCGTCATTGCGACCGATCGCTTCGAATCGGAGCAGGAGACGCGGAAGATCTACGCCGTGACGCCGGCGGGCGGCGCGCTGGCGCTCGTCGCCTCGCCCCGCGGGCCATTTGGCGGCGTGTCGATCTCGCCGGACGGCGCCCGGTTCGTGTACCTCGGCTCGCGCGTGGACGGTCCCAACCCGCACGACCTGTACTTGCAACGCATCGGTGAGACCGCCGCGCGCAATCTCACGGGCACGACCATCGACCGCCCCGTCGGCTCGGCGGCCTGGCTCCCCGACAACGGGCTCGTCGCCATCGTCCAGGACGGCTTCCACAGCCATCTCTATAAAGCTGGCGCGGACCTCGTGCTCCGACAGATGACGGAACCCGATCGCGTCAACCCCGTGAGCCTGGCTGCCGGCGCGCAAGGCGCGATTGCCTTCGTCGGCGACACCGCGATCGATCCGCCGGAGATCTACCTGCGGTCGGGCGGCAAGGACGAGCAGTTGACGCATATCAATGAACGCTGGGACCATCCGCCGGCCGTGAAGCCGGAGTTCATCCACTACAAGAGTTTCGACGGTGTTGACATCGAAGCGGCGCTGCTGCGGCCGACGACTGCCCCGAAGGACGCGCGCCTGCCGCTCATCGTCCTGGTGCACGGCGGACCCACCGGCCGCTGGGCGGACTCGTTCGAGGCATGGGGCCAGCTGCTCGCCGCGCGCGGCTACGCGGTGCTCTACCCCAACATCCGCGGCTCGGTCGGCTACGGCCACAAGTTCATCGAAATGAACCGCGCCGACTGGGGCGGCGCCGACTTCAAGGACGTGATGGCGGGCGTGGACTACGTGGTGAAGAGCGGTGTGGCCGATCCCGATCGGCTCGGCATCGGCGGCTGGTCGTACGGCGGCTACATGGCGGAATGGGCGATCACGCAGACGACCCGCTTCAAGGCCTCGGTCGTCGGCGCGGGCTTGTCGGACCTGGCGAGCGAGTTCGGCACCGAGAACGGGCCTGCCTACGACGAGTGGTTCTTCGGCCTGCCCTACGAGAAGCTCGACGGCTTCATCAAGTCCTCGCCGATCACATACGTGAAGAACGCGCACACGCCGACGCTCATCCTGCACGGCGAGGCAGACACGACCGATCCGATCGGACAGGGACAGCAGCTCTATCGGGCGCTCAAGCGCTACGGCGTGCCCAGCGATTTCGTCATCTACCCGCGCGAAGGCCACGGCCTGCGCGAGGAGAAGCACCTGGTCGATCGGTTGAACCGGGTCATCGAGTGGTTCGATCGATACGTGAAAACGGGAGAGGTCCGAAGTCCGACGTCCGGGGGGCGGTAGCTTGTAGTGGGTAGTGGATAGTGGGTAGTGGGTAGCCGCGCGCACCCAGGAGCCCGAAGCCCGGAGCCGCGCATTTCAGTATGGTAGTATGGTAGCAGTATGGCAGCCGTCAGGGTCACCTTCTCGCTCGACGAGGACACGGTCACGCGCCTCCGGACGACCGCCGAGCGGCTGCGCAGGCCGCAGAGCCAGGTGGTGCGCGAGGCCGTCGCCGAGTACGCGGCCCGCGCCGGCCGGTTGAGCGACAGCGAACGGGCGGCGATGCTCCGGGCGCTCGACCGGGTGATGGCCGGAGCGCCCACCAGAGCGGCCGCCGACGTGGACGCGGAGATCCGCGCCGTGCGCGCCGCTCGCCGCCGCGGCGGCCGCCGGCACGCCCGCACGCGATGATTCACCTCGATACGTCCGTCCTCATCGACGCCCTCACCGGCCCGCGGCGATCCGCGCCGGCGCTTCGCGCGCTCATCGAGCGGGGCGAGCGGCTCACGTTCTCCTCGATCGTGCTGTACGAGTGGCGGCGCGGCCCACGGCGCGCCGAGGAACTCCGGGCGCAGGAAGCGCTGTTTCCGGCGGATGGCACGATCGTGTTCGGCACGGCGGAAGCCCGGCAGGCCGCGGAGTTGTACCGGAAGGTGCCGCGGCCGCGCGGGCGCGAAATCGACCTCGCCATCGCCGCGTGCGCGCTCACCCAGGATGCGGCGTTGTGGACGCTCAACCCGTCCGACTTCGCCGACATCCCGGGGCTGGAACTGGTCGATCTGCGCGGCAGACGGTAGAGCGAGACCGCATGTCGGTCTCGCGTGCCACGCCGTCTGCCGTCCACTGCCTACGAGCGGTATCATAACCGGTCCTTCGCTGTCCGGGTCCTGTCCGCGAACAGCCCACCGGTGCTCACTCCTCAATGCATGCCACGGGGGTCGTCGCTCCGCGCCGGTGGGCGCCCGTTCGCGGCCACCCGCTGGGGTTATGAAACCGCGTCTATTGCCTGCTGCCTACTGTCTACCGTCTACTGTTGACCCCCCGTCGGCCGCCGCGGCGCGGTGGACGGCACCGGGATCGGCTTCGAATGATCCTCGTACGGCCGGAGGATCCACTCGAAGAAGGTCCACGTGCGGTTCCATGAGTCGATTTGCGCGGGCGAGTCGTTCCGCTCCAGCGTGTCCATGTCGACCCGGCGGCTGAAGGCGTGTCCCACGCTCGCGCCCCACGGCGCCGGATTCACGTAGGTCTTCGTCTCCGCCAGGTCCGGCTTGCGCGACCGCAACGCGTCCACGATCTGCTGGTCCTCCACGTAGTTCACGTCCTGATCGTTGGTGGCCACGTGCACGAGCAGCGGCACCTTCAGGTTGTCCACGTGGTAGAGCGGCGAACGCTCGATGTAGATGTCGTTCTTCTCGAACGGCAGGCCCTGGACCCGCTTCTGCGTCGAGAAGTCCCATTGATAGCTCGGTCCCTTGTAGGACAGGCGGAACACGAGGTTCGTCACCGGGACGATGGCGGCGCCGGCCTTGAAGGGATGCTTCTCGCGGAACACCGACATCAGCGTGATGTAGCCGCCGTGGCTCCAGCCCATGATCCCGATGCGGTCCGGATCGACGTAGGGCAGCGTCTTCAGGTAATCGACCGCGGAGATCGTGTCGTCCACCTCGTAGCCGCCGTAGTCGATCGCCTTGTGCCAGGCCTCGCCGTAGCCGGTGCTGCCGCGGTAGTTGGGCGTGATGACGACGTAGCCGCGCTGCACCGCCTCTTTCACGAATGGGAACATGGACAGTCCCCAGTTGCCGTGCACGCCACCGTGCACCCAGACCATCGCCGCGTGGCCTTTCGCGCCGCGCTTCTGGATCGGCTGGAACACGTACGCCGGGATGTCCAGGTCGCCGATGCTGCTGCGGTAGGTCACCTTCTGGAAGTCGATGATCCCCTTGCAGAGCGCCGGATACCGCGCCTCTTCGGCGATCCGGGCGTCGATGTCGCGCTGGAAGTTCGCGTAACCGTACGACTCCTCTTCCGGGTTCTTCGAGACATACAGCGCACGAGCGCGGTCCTGATCCAGCGGAGCGCTGGCGCGCGGGCTCTGACGCGGGGCAGTGGCCGGCGCCTGGCCCTGCGGCGGTTTCTGGGTCTGCGCCTGCGGCGGCTTTTGCGTCTGCTGTGCCTGCTGCGGTGCCTGCGCCGCAACCGTGACAATCAGGAACGCGGCGACGGCGATAAGCGCCGTGAGTAGCGAGCGTCGAACGACAGTCATTGATGCCTCCAGATGAGCGAACGGGGGGATGCTACCCTTCCGAAGGCAGCGCAAGCAAGGACGGGCTTGCCCGGCCGACTCCTGCTATCCTCTACGGCCGGAGGCAGACATGCGCCGGACGAGCTTCGCCGTGTTCTCGATCGCGCTCGTGACGCTCGCGGCGACCGCCGCATCCACGCCGCGGGATCCGCCCCTGGCCGGTTTTGCTGCTTCGGGCGGCACGCGACCCCAAGGCCCGGCGCCACGGCTCCCCGTCCCGGCACCGAAGGTCCCGGACAAGATCGCCGCGCAGGTCACCCCCTTCGATCTCGCCGACGTCCGGCTCCTCGACGGGCCGTTTTGCGACGCGATGCTTCGCGACCAGAGGTACCTGCTCGCGATCGATAGCGATCGCCTGCTGCACAACTTCCGCGTCAACGCGGGCCTGCCGTCCTCGGCGAAGCCGCTCGGCGGCTGGGAGGCGCCCGACGTCGAGCTGCGGGGCCACAGCCTGGGCCACTACCTGTCCGCGCTCGCGCTGATGTGGCGCAGCACGGGCGACCAGCGCTTCAAGCTGAAGGCGGACGCCATCGTCTCGGAGCTTGCGAAAATTCAGCAGGCGCTTTCGACGCGCGCTCATCCCGGTTACCTGTCCGCGTTCCCGGAGAGCCTCGTCGATCGCGTCGAGACGCGCCAGCAGGTGTGGGCGCCCTACTACACGCTGCACAAGATCATGGCCGGGCTGCTCGACGTGCATCTCCTGTGCGGCAACGCCCGGGCGCTCGACATCCTGGTGAAGATGGCCGACTGGGTGAAGTTCCGCCAGGACCGGCTGACGCCGGAGCAGCAGCAGGGGATGCTGCAGACCGAGTTCGGCGGCATGGCCGACGTGCTGGCGAATCTCTACGCGGTGACGGGCAACCCGGACCACCTGCGTATCGCGCGCACCTTCGACCACGCCGTGCTGTTCGATCCGCTGGCGCGCGGCGAGGACCCGCTCGACGGCAAGCACGGGAACACGCAGTTTCCGAAAATCATCGGCGCCGTGCGCGAGTACGAGCTGACCGGCGACAAGCGCTACCTCGACATCGCCACCTTCTTCTGGCAACGGGTCGTCCGGTATCGCTCGTTCGTCATCGGCGGCAACACCGACGATGAAAGCTTCTTCCCGATCGATCAGTTCTCCCGTCACCTCGGGGCATCGAGCACCGAGACCTGCAACACCTACAACATGCTGAAGCTGACGCGCGCGCTCTTCGCGCTCGCGCCCTCGGCCGAGGCGATGGATTTCTACGAGCGCGGCCTGTTCAACCACATCCTGGCGTCGCAGGATCCCGCGAGCGGCATGATGTGCTACTACGTGCCGCTCAAGCCGGGCGCGTTCAGGACGTATTCGACCGAAGACGACTCGTTCTGGTGCTGCGTCGGCACCGGCATGGAGAACCACGCGAAGTACGGCGATTCGATCTACTTCCACGACAACCAGTCGCTGTACGTGAACCTGTTCATCGCCTCCGAGTTGAGATGGAAGGCGAAGGGCCTCGTCGTGAGGCAGGAGACGCGGTTCCCGGACGAGGACACGACGCGGCTCAGGATGACGGTGGCCAGGCCGGTGCGGGCGGCGTTGAAGATCCGTTATCCGTCGTGGGCGCAGTCGGGCATCACGGTCACTGTGAACGGCAGCCCGCAGGCGGTGCAGGCGACGCCGGGCTCGTACGTGACCGTCGAGCGCGAGTGGAAAGACAACGACATTGTGCAGGTGCGCCTGCCCATGACGGTGCACACCGAGGCGCTGCCAGACGATCCGAAGACGATCGCGCTTCTCTACGGCCCCATCGTCCTCGCCGGCGACCTCGGGCGTGAGGGGCTGGAGCAGGTGAAGCGATTCGGCCCGAGCGCGCCCGATATGGATCGGATCCGAACGCCGGAGATTCCCGTGTTCGTCGGCGACGTCACCGCTATAGCGGCCGCGGTGAGACACGTGCCCGAGGGCGGGCCGCTCACGTTCCGGACGGTGGACATCGGCAGGCCGCGCAACGTGTTGCTGCTCCCGTTCTACAAAGCCGCCGACCTGCGCTACACGGTCTACTGGAAGGTGATGACGCCGGGCGAATGGGCCACGCGGAAGAGCGACACCGACGCCACCGAATCGCACCGCCAGACAATCGAGCGTCGCACGGTGGACGCGGTCGTCGTCAACGACGAGGGCAGCGAGCGCGACCACGGCTTCAAGGGCGAGGGCACGACCGAAGGCCTCATCGAGGGCCGGAAGTGGCGCCTGGCGCGCAACGGCTGGTTCAGCTACGAGATCAGGGCCACCGACAAGCCGTTGAAGCTGGTGTGCACGTACCGCGGCGCGTCGGGCCGGCGCCCGGCGTTCGACATCATCGTGGACGGGCAGACGATCAAGAGCGAGTCGATCGCGTATCACCCGACCGAGACGTTCGACGTCGAATACCTGCTGCCCGAGGACCTGACGCGCGGCAAGGACCGCCTGACGGTGAAGTTTCAGGCGCAGCCGAACTCCTCCACCGCCGCCGTGCTCGACGTGCGCCTGGTGTGGGCCGACGTGCAGGAATGACGTCGCGCCTTATGCGCTGGTACGATCGAATCCGATTTCGGACCTGGCTGTTTGTCGGCGGCGGCGTGATTGCGCTGCAGGCCCTTATCTTGCGGACCATGGGGCGGGTCGCGATCTGCAAGTGCGGCTACGTGAAGCTCTGGCACGGCGTCGTCCACAGCTCCGAGAACTCGCAGCACATCTCCGACTGGTACAGCTTCTCCCACGTCATCCACGGCTTCATCTTGTACTGGCTGCTGACGGTCATCGGCCGGCGGCTGCCGATCGGCGTGAGGCTGGTGCTGGCGATCCTGGTGGAGGCCGGGTGGGAGGTGCTCGAGAACAGCCCGATCATCATCAACCGGTACCGCGCGGCGACGATCTCGCTCGACTACTACGGCGACAGCATCCTCAACTCGGTGTGCGACGTGCTGTTCTCTGTGGTGGGCTTCGTGCTGGCGCGGCGCCTGCCGGTCCGCGTGACCATCGCGCTCGCCCTCGCGATGGAGATCGTCGTCGGCTACTGGATCCGCGACAACCTGACGCTGAACATCATCATGCTCGTGCGGCCGGTCGAGGCGATCCGGCGGTGGCAGAGCGGTATTTAGCCCGCCTGCGCTGCGCACCGGGCTCATCGCGCAGCTACGGCGAGGCCTCGCCGTAGCTCGCAGGTAATCTGGCGAGCGAAGGCGGGTCGTTGGTCGCCTGCCCTGAGCGAGCGTAGCGAGTCGAGGGGTTGGTTGTTGGCCGTTGGTTGTTGGTCTTGGTCGTTCGTCGTTGGTCCTGGTCGTTCGTCGTTGGTCCTGGTCGTTCGTCCGTCGTCAGCGTCAGGCGTGCGGAGCGACAGACCAGTTCGCGACTTCGAGATCCTTGAATCGCGCGAAGTCTCTCACGTTGGCGGTGACGAGGACCAGGCCATTCACGTGCGCGATGGCCGCGATCTGTCCGTCTGTGAAGGGCGCGGGGCGGCCAAGGTGTTCGAGACGTGCACGCTCGTCGCCGTGCCACGTGGCCGCGACCGCGTCATAAGGCAGGATCGGAAAGGCAGCCTGGATGACGTCGCGCAGATAGGTCTCGAGCGCCGTGCGGCGCCTGCCCCTGGCCAGCCGGCGACACCCGTACGTGAGTTCGTGCCACACCGGCGCAGCGATGGCGCATTCATGGCCGTGCTCGTCGAGATGCTGCACGATCCGCGGGTTGGGAGTCCTCGACATCGGCGAAGACACGATGCTCGTGTCCAGCAGATACCTCAGAGTCACAGGGAGACCTCCCGCCCCCGGCCCTTGTCCCGGGTGGAGGCGAGGGCGCGCTCGTCGAGGCCGACCTCGGCCAATGAGTACTTCTCGAGGAAGGTCCTGTAGACGTCGCCGAATCGCGGCCGCTCGCCGCGCAATCGCTCGAATTCCCTCAGCGAGATCACGACTGCGACCGGTCTCCCCCGGCGCGTCAATTCGATGTCCACGCCGCCCTCGGCCTGGTCGACGATCGTGGGGAGGTTGGTCCTGGCGTCCGCGATTGAGTACCTTCGTGGCATGTCGCAGTGTACATCACGCTGTACATCTGTGCAAGGTGGGCCGGGAGGCCCCGTGCGGCAGTGGAGCCTTCGTTCGGGGCGCGTAATGGGGAAGATCAGCCGTCCGCCCGCAAGCACTCGACCGGGTGAAAGCGACAGGCGCGGCGCGCGGGCAACGCACACGCGAGCACGAGCACCGCCTCGAGCATTCCGGCCGACACAAGGACCCACCAGACATCGAACGGCCGCAGGCCGAACACGGTTGCGCGAACCACGTTGTGCGCCGCGAACGAGAGCGGCAGACCGACGAGCAATCCGGCAGTCCCAAGAATCATCCCGTCCCACATGATCATTCTGAAAATCCCGGACGGTTCTGCCCCGAGCGCCAGGCGCACCCCAATCTCCCTGGACCTCTTGGCGACCGACCGGCTCATCAGCGCAAAGACGCCGAGCCCGGCCAGTCCGAGAGCGACGATCGCGAGAGCCGTCATCACCGCACCGTAGAAATTCAGCGGTCCCATCGATCGGAGTAGCCGAGCCTCCATAGACACAGGAGGACTGACAAGGAAGTTCGGCCCGAGTGTCCTCAACCGAGCCTGAAACGCGGCGAACACGGTCTCCGGGTCCGACCGCGCCTTCAGGACGATCGTGAACGACGTGAGACGGCGATCCCAGGACGTCCCCGGGTACCCAAGCTGCTGGAAATTGCAGTAAACGAGAGAGACCCTGCGACCAGACCGTGGTTCCCTCACATCATCGACAACCCCCACGATCTCCCAGTCCCGCCTGAGGAACGAGACAGTTTGCCCCAGCGGATCCCTTCCTCCGAAGCGTTCTTCCCCGAAGGCGCGACTGACGATGACCACTGGTCGTCCGGTCAACGTGTCTGTTGGCAGGAGGTACCTGCCGCGAACGAGTCGGATGCCCATCACGCTGAAGTACTGTGCGCTTACCGTCACGTACCGCAGCACGCCCGCATCCGAGATCGACACATCACCCGTGTCGCGCGATTGTCCGCTCAGATCGAAGTACGACACGCCGAGCGGCAAGGGCACCGTCGTCGTGACAGCGGCGCCTCCAGTCGATGGCAGGGTGCCGGCAAGCTGGAGAACGTCCGCGATGAGCGCCTGGCGTGCAGTGAAAGTGCGCGACGCGTCGCCGAGGAACCGCAATTCGGAGGTAATGAGATGCCTGTCGGCGTAGGCCGGCCTTTTCTGGATCGATTCCACGAAGCTGGCAATCAGCGAGACGGCGACGCTGAGCAATACGACGGCGACCACCAGCTGGACGCCGACAAAGGCGCGCCCTCCGCTGAACCTGGAGCCAAGCCGGGATCGCATCGATGACGCTACCGAGCCCTGCGCCTTCAGACCGATCACGGGGTCAACCCTCGTTGCCCGCAAGGCCGGAACAATCGCGGCGCCGAGGCCGGCAGCCAGCGACAGGAGGGTGGCGAAGGCCAGTACGGCGGGGTCGAGCCCGATCGCTTGTATCTGGGGCGCCTCGCGCCCCGCAACGATCTGCATGACTCGAACAGCGGCGTGGCCGATCGCAATCGCTGCCGCGGCGGCGACGAGCGAGACGATAAGCGCTTCGGCCAGCAGCTGCCGCACCAACTGCCAGCGACCTGCGCCGATCGCCAGCCGCGTCGCAAACTCACGCGCCCGGCCGGAGCCCTCGGCGAGCAACAGGCTCGCGATATTTGCGCACGCGATCAACAGGACCAGGGCGACGCTCATCTGCAGCAGCAGCACCAGAGACCGAACTGGCCGCGTGAGCGCGTCGTGCCACGACACGAGAACCAGCGGCGTGTTCTGCCGCGATCGACCTTCGTTGATCTTGGCTTCAGCCTGCGCCCGCGACGTACCCGCGCGAAGCCTGCCGATGACGGGAAACTGCGGGACGGACACGGCCCGACCGCCGCCGTCAGTGGTGGTCATCGTCATGCCGGGATAAAACGGGAAACAAAGGTCAGAGGCCTCGTCGGGAAAGACGAACTGCGCGGGCATGACACCGATGACCTGGTACGGGTTCCCGTCGACCCGCAAGGACGCGCCAATCGCGTCGGACGAGCCTCCGTACTGACTCCGCCAGAACCGGGCGCTGATAACGACCACACGGTCGGCTCCCGGCTTCTCCTCCTGCACGCCGAACGTGCGTCCGAGCGCCGGGGCGACCTGGAGGACGTCGAACAGTCCCGCGGTGGCCTCGACCGCACGAACTTCCCTCCCGCTTTCAGTGGCGCCGATCGTCACGTCCTTGGCCCGGTATCCGGCCGAAGACTGGAAGGGCTGGCCAAGCGAGCGCCAACGCTCGAAGTCCGCTCCGGGTACATCCCACTCCAGGGCGGCAACGTTCGACATGCGTTGCACCTGCACGATCGCCGCGCTGTCGGGGTAGGGCGGGCCTTTGAGCAACAGACCGTTGACGACGCAGAAGGCGGCGACGTTGAGGCCGACACCGAGCGAGAGCGTGGTGACAACGGCGAGAGCGACGCCCCGCCTGTGCATCAACGAACGCGCCGCGTATCGAAGCTCGCTGGTGATCACCGGCAACTCCCCTGCACCGCGACCAGCCGTGCCCCAGCTCGAACGTGCCCCTGCTTATCGAACGTCAAGACCCTGAAGGGCGGAGGTCGCGTTTACCGTCAGATGGGATACCGTCTCCAGGATGGGAAACGGCCCTGTACTCGCTCCAGACGTCTGTCCCTCGCTCCTGAACGGAAAGCGCACCCCCTCAACCTGTCTGTAGTCGAGGAGCGTGCCCTCGCGCCCGTCCGATGACGAGAATGCGATCGGGAGACCACTGCCCTTCTCGAGCGACAGATCCAGATGGAATCCGTCACGGCCCGAAAATGCCAGGACATCGACGGCCACTCCGTTGATCGCTTTCGACTCTCTGGCTTCCACGTGCAGCGGAAACGCCCTGGGCCATACCAACAGGTAAACAAGCTCTTTGGTCACGAACGTCGTGAATACGTTTCGCCGCGCCATCTGCAGAATCGCGTCTGGTTGGTCTTTGTTCTGAGTGTAATTCTCTCCAATGATCGTGTGAACCGTGCCTCCGTTTATCCAACGGAACCTGTCGGGCGGAACGAAGATGTACGTGCAAGAACTTGCAGGCTCGGGCGAGTCAACATACTTGCGAGCCTCCTCAACCGCCAGACTGTGGACCCGCGCCCATGCGGCCGGTGCCCCCCTGGAACGGCGAGCGCGGTTCAACAAATCGCCAGCTTGCGCGGACATCCCCGCCGTCTGACCTTGTGCCAGCGCGCGCCCGGCGGCGAATGCCTGTGGTTGTCTCCCTTGAGACGCGAGCACGAGAATGGCTGCTGCGAGAGCGAGCAGTGGTCGTCTTGGGAATGGCATGACGTTCCTTTTATACTAACTAATTAGTACTAAAAGGACAGGAGATGTCAAGGGGAGCGCCGCGCAACCGCGGTGACGCGAGCGCTGGGACCATGTGACGTGACGGGTGTGGCGAGTGCGACGGAGCCCGGAGGCGGAGGTTCCGTTCCGTTTCGTGTCGCGGCTGGAGCCTGAAGCCTGGAGCCCGGAGCCCTCCCTCACTCATCCCGCGTCGCCACGCCTCTGAGCGGCGACGCCTCGGTCGCGTGCAGGTCGAAGACGATCACCTCGTTCTCGCCGGCCTTCAGCCACGGCGCCGGGCAGTAGAGCCGCGTCTGCGGCCCGACGTCCCAGTAGCGGCCCAGGTTGCGGCCGTTCACCCAGACGACGCCCTTCCGGTAGCCGGTCATGTCGATGAAGGTGTCGGCGGGCGCGTCGAGGCGGAACGTGCCTCGGAAGAAGATGCCGGGCCGGGACCCCGTGACGTTGCCGCCGCGCGCGATCTCCGCGCTCACCCAGGCGTCGGCGAGCGGCAGCAGGAACACCTGCCAGTTCATCAGCGTCATGCCCGACAGCGTCACGCGGTCCGTGATGCCCTTGCGATCGATCATCTCCTGCGCGAAGTTGATGTGCCCCATGCCCTCCACCAGGATGTCCAGCACCGGCACCGCGTTGTCGGTCCGAGGCAGATCGATCGTCTTCTCGCCGAGACGGCGGTCCAGCGCGCCAACGTACTTGCCGTCCAGAAACACCGTCGCGTAGTCGTGCAGGTCGGTGATCGTCAGCCTCCCGCTCTTCCTCCCCACGAGCGTCGTCCGGTACAGCACCAGCCCCTGGTTCTGGCCGTACATCTCGAACGGGCGCGGCTGCACCGAGGCCAGCGGCGCGGGCAGGTGGTCCCAAAGCGACGCCACCGGCTTCATCTCGAACTGGGCGACCGCGACGGAGGGGATCGGATCCGGGACGGCGGGCAGGGACTGCCCGGCCGGGAGAGACGCAGCGATGAGATCGCGCAGCGCCTGGTACTTCGGCGTCGCCCTCCCCTGCTCGTCGATCGGCGCGTCGTAGTCGTAGCTGGTGACGTCGGGCTCGTAGCCCTTGCCGCCCGAGTTGGCGCCGGCCGTGAAGCCGAAGTTCGTGCCGCCGTGCACGACGTAGAAGTTGAAGGATTTCCCCGCGCCGAGCAGGAACGTCACCTCTTTCAGCAGGCCCGGCACGCCCGGGCGCGCCCACTTCTCGCCCCAGTGCGTCAGCCAACCGGGATAGGTCTCCGATGAGAAGATGGGCACGCCGGGCGCGATCGAGCGCGCCAGGTCCCAGTGCTTCTCGTCGGAACCCGAGTCCAGCCCGATCGCCGCGCCGGGCAGGTGCCCGGCCTCCAGCATGTACGGCGTCGGGCCATCGCCCGTGAAGAACGGCCCGCTGACGCCGTTCTTCGTCCAGATCTCCTTCAGCCGGGCCACGTACGCGCGGTCGTTGCCGTAGCTGCCGTACTCATTCTCGATCTGGATCATCAGGATGGGTCCGCCGTTTGACACCAGCAGCGGCCGGACGATGGCGGAGAGGCGCTGCAGGTATCGCTCGACCGCTGACATGTAGCGCGGGTAAAGGCACCGCACCTTCAGCTCGGGATCGCGAAGCAGGTACGGCGGGAGACCGCCGAAGCCCCACTCCGCGCACACGTACGGCCCGGGCCGCAGCAGCACCCACATGCCTTCTTCCTGCGCCGTCCTGATGAACCGCGCCATGTCGTGATTGCCGCTCGAGAAATCGAAGACGCCCTCTGTCGGCTCCTGGTAGTTCCAAAAGATGTAAGCGGCAATGGTGTTGCATCCCATCGCCTTCGCCATGCGGATGCGGTGCCGCCAGTACTCGACCGGGATGCGCGCCGGGTGCATTTCGCCCGAAATGATCCGGAACGGCTTGCCGTCGAGCAGGAAGTCCGTCGCGCCGAGCGCGAACGTGTGCCGCCCGGTCGGCTGGCCGGCCGGGGACGCCGCCAGCGCCAGCAACACCGCGATGAAGAGAAATCGTTTCATGACAATTGGCAGTTGTCAGCCCGCAGTTGGCAGTTCGTAGTCCGCAGTGCGCGGGCGATCGTTGGCGGTAGGCGGAGGCAAGCTCAGCATAGCACCGCGGTCCGCCCGCTGTATGCGATCAACCTCGCGATGGACGAGTTGCACCAGGCGATCAACTTCGACAAGAAGTAGCGTCACGACGCCTCGTGACCCTTCGTCCGCCCCGGTGCTACAATCCCGCCTTCCCGGGGTCAGGTCTTGAATTGCCACTTTTTTCACGACCTGCCCCCGGGAACACGACCTGCCCCCCAGCAACGCGACTCCGGACTCCGGACTTCGGACACCGGACATCGGACTTCCAGCGAAAGGTCCATCATGGCGACCAGCGGACAAGGCATCACGAGGCGATCGCTGCTCACAGGCGTCTTCGGCGCGGCGGCGGCAGCGGCCGTGGGATCGCGGCGCGCGCAGGCGGGGGCGGATCGGGCGAAGGTCATCCGCGTCGAGTCATCGAACATCTGGCGCGGCGACGCGCGAAACGCCGATGTCGTGTCGCAGATGGTCACTCGCGGCGTGGTGGCGCTGACGGGCGATGCCAAGCCGGAGGCGGCATGGGCGCGATTTTTCAAGCCCGGCACGCGCGTGGGCCTCAAGATCAACCTGCTCGGCCGGCCGCTCATCTACACGGCGCGTGAGATCACCGACACGCTGGCCGCCGCAGCCATCGCGGCGGGCGTGAAGCCGGACGACCTGATCGTCTGGGATCGGCACCGCGATCACTTCGAACCGACCGTCTACAAGTTCGGCAAGGGCCGGTTCGGCGAGCGGATCGAATCAGGCGGCCGCTACGACCAGGCGAAGGTCCTGCAGGCATCGGGCGGCGCCGCACCGATCGACACGATCGCCAGCCAGGCCACCGACATCACGATCAACCTGCCGGTGCTGAAGGACCACAGCGGCGCGGGCGTGACGATGGCGCTCAAGAACATCGCGTTCGGCTGCTACGACCACCATCGCCGCGCGCACAACGGCAACTGCGATCCGTACGTCGCCGAAGCCTACCAGCACTACCTCACCGTCACGCGCGTGCCGCTCATCGTCCTCGACGCGACGGAGGCGTGTTACGACGATGGCCCGCAGCCGGGCAATCGATCGACCATCTGGCGTGAGAACGCCATCTACGTCGCGACCGATCCCGTCGCGCTCGACGTCGTCACGCGCGCCATCATCATGGAGAAGCGCCGGGCCGGGGGCCTGTCGGACAAGATGAGCCAGAGCCGCCACATCGAGACCGCCGCGGCGAAGGGGCTGGGCGTGGGGGAGCTGGCGCGGATTGATGTGGTGACGGTCAGAGTGTAAGAAACGTGCGAAGTGCGGGGTGCGGGGTGCAAAGTGCGAAGTGCGCGGTGCGAAGTGCGGCGTGCCGAATGCCGTGCTTAGTGCTTGGTGCTGCGTGCTGGTGCGGTGCTGCGTGCTCGGGGCGGTGCTGGGTGCTGGCCCGCAGTCGGTCGTGGCCCACGGCTAGGCAGGCCAGGCGAGCCGATGGCGACGCGCCCTGATCGCCGAGGACGGGCGCGGACGCCGCCCGCGACGAGCCTTGGAGGTCGGCGGCGGTCCATCCGGAAAACGACGCGCGACACGTCGCTTTTCCCCGGCGGCCGACTGGCGCCCACTCACGTGTAACAAGCCATTGGAGGCTGCCGGCGGTCGAAGGTCGGAAAGTGACGTGGCGTCGTGGCGTTTTCCCCGGCGACCGACGGCTCNNGGCGGGGGCCGCGGCCACGCCCGTCCTCCCGCGACTCACACTCACGAGCCACAAGCCTCAAGCCCTTCTTCAGAGGCTCTGGTCTATCACTCGCCGGACCCACTCCTGAAAAGCGCGAAGGGTCGTCGCGCCCGCCGCTTCGTGTCCCTTGTCCTCTTCGAACTCGAACTGCACGTTCGCGCCGGCCTGCTTCAGCCGCGCCACGAGCGCGCGCGTCTGCTCGATCGGACAATTGCGGTCCTTGCCGCCGTGGAACACGAACATCGGCGGCCGCGCGAACATCGACAGATCCTCTTTCTCGAGGAAGTCCGGCCCGTCACCCGCGCCGCCTGGAATGCGAGGGATCCCGGAGAAGATCGCCAGCGCGCGGTACCGCGACGGATCCTCTTTGTACGTGCGGTACACGCCGTAGCCGCCCATCGAAAACCCCGCGAGAATGATGCGTGACCCGTCCACCGCGTAGTTCGAGACGACGTCCTCGACCGCTTCGCGGATGTCATCCTGCGCGTGATCGCTGTTGTACCAGTTCGACGTGCCGCGCGCGCGGGGCGCGAGCAGGATGAACCCGGACGGCAGCCAGTCGCGCGTCAGCTCGTTGCGGTCGTCCTGGCCGCTGCCGTGCAGAAACACGAGCAGCGGATACCGGCCGTCGGGCCGATAGTCGGCCGGGATCTTCACGGAGTACGGCTGCAGCTGATGGTCGATGGCCGATCGGAACGCGCGGCGGAAGATGCCTCGCCTCGCCGCCACCGGGTCGGGACCGCTTTCCGCGTCGTGCAGGTCCCCGAGGAACTGGTCGATCGACGCGCGCAACGCCGCTGACGTGTCGTACGGGTGAAGCGCGCGCTGCTGACGGTCGATCTCCTCGATCTGGAACTGCAGCGTCGTGTAGCTGCCCGGCCGCAGCCGATCCCGAACCCTGTCCAATCGCGCCGTGAGCGCCGCGGGATCGGCGGGCGGCAGCACGCTCAATCCCAGCCGCCCCGACGCGGCGCCGTTTCCGGCATCCCATGTGACCGCGTAACCGCCCGGAGGCTGTGCGGCCGCTGGCACGTCCACCTCGTGCACCGTGACGCCGGGCGCCACATCCAGCATCACCTGGCGGACAGCGAGGCGGCTCCCCTCCCCGCTCACGACGCGCGTCGTCACCGGAACAAATGCGGGCGCCGGCGCGAGCGTCGCCAGCCTCAGTTTCGGCGCGGTCCCCTGGACGACGTGGTTGCGATCGAGCACCGCGAACGCCTGCAGCGTCGAGCCCGGCCGTGCCGGCTCGAACGACAACCGGTCGTAGCGGCGCGGATTCTGCTCGGAGTCCACCTTGTGATCCTCGACCGCGCAGTATCTCGCGCTTGCCGTGCCCGGCAGCGCTCGCGTCACGCACACGTTGAAGCCGATCGCGTCCGACAGCCAGGGATGGTACGGGTAGACCTCGCGCCAGGGCACGAGGATCTCGAAGAACGACCGGCCGCCCGAGGACGAGGTGGCGACAACCGTGTCATCGAGCGTTCGCATCTCGAGGTCCACGTTGCGATACCAGACGAAGCGCTGCTGCCAGCGCGCGGCGGGCGTGCCGGGCGAGAAGCCGAGCACGTAGAACTCGTCGGTCGGCGCGTTCGCTGGCTGCGGGCGCGCGATGACCAGCACGACGCCGTCGCCGTTCTGATACGCGCGATCGCGCTGCGCGAGTTGCGGCGTGTCGATCTCGACGAACACGTACAGGAAGTCCGCGCCGTAGCCGATGCGATACGAAGGGGCCTGCACCGCGCTGGCGTCAGATGTCGACGACTGTCGCGGGAGCACGTGCGATGGCAGGCTGGCGAGCGACTTATCGAGCACACCGTCGATGACCGGCGCCATGGCCACGTACGGCACCCGGATCGCATGGACTGCCTGCGCGAATCCGGGAGCCGCGATTCCAGCCAGAACCACGGCACCAACCAGGTGGCGGATCTTCACGGGTGCAGGTCTCCCCTACGCTCCAGCGGAGCCGATCACTCGCGCCACGTAGCCTGGCTGGAGCACGTCCAGCGTGTATTCCGGCGGCCGGAGCGTGCCGCCCATGAACACACGCGGATTCCGGTACACCATCCGGCTCTCGACCAGCTCGCCGCCCGCAAAGTGCATTTCGGCCACCGGAAGCTTTGCGCGGATGCGGGCGATGTTGCGGTCGGTGATGCCGCCGCCCGGCATGACGACGATGCGGCCGGCGGCCCGGGCAACGAGTTCAGCGATGAGGTCCAGGCCTTCGAGCACCGACGGCTCCTGCCCGGACGTGAGCACGCGATCGACGCCGAGGCCAACGAGCGCCTCCAGCGCGGCGAACGGATCGCGCGTCATGTCGAAGGCGCGATGAAACGTCACGGCCAGTGGCCTCGCCCGCTGGATCAGCTGCCGCGTGCGCTCGACATCCACGTCGCCCTCGGGCGTCAGGATCCCGAACACGACGCCGCTGGCGCCCACGTCCTTCGCCAGGTGGACGTCGTGCGCCATCGCGGCGAACTCCGCCTCGCTGTAGCAGAAGTCGCCGCCGCGGGGCCGGATCATCATCATGATGCCGATCCGCAGCCGCTCGGTCGCCACCTTCAGCGTGCCGTAGGCGGGCGTCAGGCCGCCCTCCAGCAGGTCGCTGCACAGCTCGACGCGGTCCGCGCCGCCGCGCTCGGCCGCGAGCGCCGAGTCGATCGAATCCACGCAGACTTCGAAGATCGGTCGCGCCACAGTCGTCCTCCGGGCGGGGATCTTACCGCTAATCGCGGCGAGGAGCGATCGGCTTAGGCTTATGGCTTACGGCTCACGGCCTGGCTTGGCTGAGGGCCCCGAGCCTTGAGCCCTAAGCCCTGAGCCGGAGCGTCTCATCGTGTCTCGCCACGTCTGCCCACATTGACCCCCGCGCGCCGGGAAGGGTATCGTCCTTGGGGACAATCCCGTTCACGAGGACGAGCATGCGCCTGCTGCTAATCGGCCACGGGCGTCTCGGCCGTGCGATCGAGGCCCTGTGTCTCGCGCGCCGCATCGAGATGGCCGGCATCCTTGACGAAGTGAACAATTCCGGCGGCTGCGCGCTCGTCGAAGGACGCTGGAAGGACGTGGACGTCGCCATCGACGCCTCCACGGCAGACGCCTTCGCCGCCAACTTTCCGCACCTGCTCCGGCTCGGATTGAACCTCATCGTCGGCACGACCGGCTGGCAGGCGCGCGAGGCCGAGGTTCGGCGCGCGGTCGAACGCGCCGGCATCGGCGCCGTCGTCGCGCCGAACTTCTCCATTGGCGCGGCCATCCTGGATGACCTCGCGACCCGCGCCGTGCGCCTGCTCACCCGGCAGCCGGACTATTCCGCGTGGGTGCACGAGGCCCATCACGCGGCCAAGCAGGACGCGCCGTCGGGCACGGCGCTGCGACTTCTGCGCGCCATGGAGGCAGCCGGTTACACGCGACCGATCGATGTGTCGTCAACACGCGCCGGGTTCATCCCCGGCACGCACAGTGCAGGCTTCGAGGGCCGCTTCGAGAGCCTGACGATTACCCACACCGTTCGCGATCGCGCCGTCTTCGCCGAAGGCGCAATTGCGGCCGCCAACTGGGTGCGCGGGCGCACGGGCTGGTTCACGATGCGGGATGTGCTGGGCTTGGAGTAGTGCGAAGTGCGACGTGCGGGGTGCGAAGTGCGGTGCGAAGTGCTCCGCCCGTGGTGTGGGGGTGCGAAGTGGCTGGTGCAGAGCCGGAGGACCGCGTGAGACAACATTGGACCGGGTGCGGGACCGCGCTCGTCACACCGTTCACCGCGGCTGGTGACGTGGATGAGGCGGCGCTTCGCCGCCTGGTGAGGCGCCAGATCGCCGCGGGGATTCACTTCCTCGTGCCGTGCGGCACGACCGGCGAGAACCCGACCCTGTCGGCCAACGAGCGGCGCCGCATCGTCGAAATCGTTGTCGAAGAAGCGGCTGGCCATGTACCGGTGCTCGCCGGCGCGGGCGGGTACGACACGCACGGGGTGGTCGCGCTGGCGCGCGACATGGCGGCCGCGGGCGCGGACGGCCTGCTCTCGGTCACCCCTTACTACAACAAGCCGACGCCCGACGGCCTCTACGCCCACTACAGCGCCGTGGCCGATGCCACCGACCTGCCCGTCATCGTATACAACGTCCCCGGGCGCACGGCTTGCAACATCGACGTGGCGACGCTCATCCGTCTGGCCGGCATCCCGAAAGTCGCGGGCGTGAAGGAAGCATCCGGTAACATGACGCAGATCTGCCAGGTGTGTCACGACCTGCCGGCCGACTTCATCGTGCTGTCGGGCGACGATCCGCTGACGCTGCCGATGATGGCGATTGGAGCGAAAGGGATCATCTCGGTCGTCTCGAATGAAACGCCTCGGCCCATGGTAGAACTGGTGGAAGCCGTGGAGGGGAATCGCCTGGACGCGGCTCGCCGCATTCATAATCGGCTCCTGCCGCTCATGCTGGTCAACTTCGTCGAGTCGAACCCGATTCCGGTGAAGGCGGCACTGGCCGAGATGGGGTTGATCACCGAGGCCTACCGGCTGCCGATGGTTCCGCCGAGGCCGGAATCGCGCGAGAAGATCGTCGCCGCCCTGCGCAACCTCGGAGTGCTGGCTGACGAGTGCCGGACGTCGTAGTGGTCGTTGGTCGTTGGTTGTTAGTCTTGGTCGTTGGTCGCTAGTTGGTGGTCGTTGGCGGGCGGGAGTTGGCGTCAGCAGATGAGCGACGAGCTTCGGCGGACCATCGATCGGCTGTATGAGGAAGGCCCGGCCGCGGACCGGGCCGCCGCGCGCGACGCGTTCGTCCAGGTCCGCGACCTGCTCTCGGCGGGCCGCGTGCGCGCCGCCGAGCCCGACGTGTCGTCGCCGACCGGATGGCGCGTGCACGCCTGGGTGAAGCGCGCCATCCTCCTCGGTTTCCGCCACGGCGCGATCGTCGACATGTCGGTCGGGTCTTTGTCGTTTGCCGACAAGGACACGCTGCCGCTGCGCGCCATCGATCCGCAAGCGGGCGTCCGCGTCCCCCCTGGAGGATCGTCGGTGCGTGAGGGCGCCTACCTCGGGCAGCGCGTCGTCTGCATGCCGCCGATGTATGTGAACATCGGCGCATACGTGGACGACGACAGCATGATCGACTCGCACGCGCTGGTGGGATCGTGCGCGCAGGTGGGCAAGCGGGTGCACGTCAGCGCAGCCGCGCAGATCGGCGGCGTCCTCGAGCCTGTCGGCGCCCTGCCGGTCATCATCGAGGACGATGTGCTCGTGGGCGGCAACTGCGGGGTGTACGAGGGCGCGATCGTGCGACGCCGCGCGGTGCTCGGGTCGGGGACGATCCTCACCGGCTCGACGCCGCTCTTCGATCTCGTGCGCGGTGAGATCATCCGCGGCCACGGCGAGTGTCCCGTCGTGGTGCCGGAAGGCGCGGTGGTGGTTCCCGGCTCGCGGGCGGTCACACAAGAGCCGGGGCGATCGTGGGGCCTGTCGCTTGCGACGCCGGTCATCGTCAAGTACCGCGACGAGCGGACCGATGCGCGCGTGGAGCTGGAACAATGGATCCGGTAGAGACCGTCGCGCTGGCGCGCCAGCTGATCGACATCGATTCCACGACCGGCCGGGAGGGCGCCGTGTGCCGGTGGCTCGCCGACTGGCTGCGCGCGCGCGGCTACACGGTCGTCGAACAGCGCGTCACCGCCGGGCGCGTCAACCTGCTGGCGACCGACGCCGACCCGCTCGTCATCCTGTCCACGCATCTCGATTGCGTCCCGCCGTTCTTCGCGAGCAGCGAAGAGGACGGCTTCCTGGTTGGCCGGGGCGCATGCGACGCCAAGGGCATCCTGGCCGCGCAGCTCGCGGCGTGCGAACGCCTGCGGATGGACGGCGAACACCGCACCGGCCTGCTGTTCGTGGTCGGCGAGGAGCGCGGCAGCGACGGCGCCCGCGCGGCCGGCGACATCGCCTCGCGCGTACACTCCCAGTTCATCGTCAACGGCGAGCCGACCGACAGCTGCCTGGCGACCGCGACTCGCGGCGTGTGGCGGCTCCGGTTGCGGGCCCGGGGGCGCGCCGCGCACTCGGCCTACCCCGACCTCGGCGAATCGGCGATCGACAAGCTGGTGGATGCCATCGTCGCTCTGCGGGCGATCGCGCTCCCGGAGGACCCCGTGCTGGGGCGCACGACACACGTGGTCGGGCTCGTCTCCGGCGGCGTGGCGCCCAACGTCGTGCCGCCCGAAGCCTATGCGGACGTGATGTTCCGGACCGTGGGCCCGGCCACCGACGTGCGTGCGACGCTGCAGGCCCTGCCCGGCGACGTTGAACTGGAGGACGCCATGCACGTGCCGGTCGAGCATTTTCGCGTGGTACCGGGCTTCGAGACCCGTGCATTCCCGTTCACGACGGACGCGCCGTTCCTGCACGGGTTCGGTCAGGTGCTGCTGTTCGGCCCCGGCTCGGCGCGGGTCGCGCACACGGACGGGGAACGCCTGGAGATCGCCGAGCTCCATCGGGCGGTGGACGGGTACGAACGCCTGGTCAAGACGCTCATCGAATCAGTCCCCACACGCGACCACAAGGAGCCGGTCACGACGCAGACCCAGAGCGGGAGCGCCTGACCGCCGCGCGTGCGTCGCTCGCGTCGCTCGAATGAGAAGACATCGAAGGATTGTCCCGCCCTCCGCCGACTAACCGGACAGAGACGATGGCGACATTGGCGGCGTTCGCCGAGGACCTGGCGCTTGCGCGGGAGGTGGCCGCCGGAAGCGACCGCGCGCTGCGCGATTTCTACCAACGCCATGCCGACCCGCTGTTCGCCTTCATCGCCCATCGATCGGCGGCCCCGCGCGAGGATGTCGAGGACCTGTGGCAGGAGTGCCTGATCGCCGCGCTCGACTCCATCCCCACGTATCGCGGCGACAGCGCGCTGTTCACGTGGCTGTGCGGCATCGCGCGTCACAAGATCGCCGACCGGGGGCGCGCGCCCGGCACGCGGCGCGAGCCATCGCTCGAGCGCGACGGCGCCAGGCAGCTCGCCAACGCAATCGACACCGGGCCTCTGCCCGAGGACCTGCTCCAGCAGAGGGACACGAGAGCCGCCGTCGTGGAAGCGTTGATGACGCTGCCCGAGACGTACCGCCGCGCGCTCGTTGCCCGCTACGTCGACGAGCAGCCGGTCGCGCAGGTGGCCGCTTGTCTCGGGCTCGGCTACAAGGCCACCGAATCGCTGCTGTCCCGGGCGCGGGAGGCGTTGCGCCGCGCTCTGGACGAGGACAACTTGAATGACTGAAGACGACCGCTGGCGGGAGGAGAATACGGCGCGCCTGTTGCGGGCCGCGTTCGATCGGTCCGCCAGGCCGGATCGCGACGTGCGGGCGCGGACTCTCGACGACCTGCTGGTGCGCGGCGGACACACGCGCGCGATGTCGTCGTTTCCCGATCGCGCGCTGTGCCTGATGGCTGCCGGCGTGGTGCTGCTGGGCGTCGCACTCGCCGCGCGCGCAGTGGATAGTCCGGTCACGGCGGAGTGGCTCGTCGCAACGCTCGTGGTCGGCTGCAACGTCGTGATGGCGCCCGTGGCTGCGGTAATCGTCGTGTGGAACCTAGGCGACGGACGCGCGCGGAGGAGCCATGCCTGATCGATTCACGCGGATGCTGCCCGTGGTCGCGCTTGTCGGGCTCGGTGTCGCGACCGTCCTGCTGGCCACCGGCGTTGGCGCACGCGGGCGCCTGCTCGCCGACACTGGCGAAACCCGCATGTCGGTCGAGCCGGCCGTCGCGCGGGTGCTCGCTCTGCAACCGGCCACGCTGGACGACCCGTCGTTCAGGCGCGAGGTCGGCGCGCTCGTTCACGCCCCGTACGTGGCAACCGTGTGGCTCATCTCGCCCGACGGCCGCTTCGTCTATGCAGAGGGCAGCACGACAGCCAGCGCCTCGGCTGGCAACGTCGCCGATCTCGCCACCACCGAGACCCGTCACATTGCCGAGAGCCTGGCCGGCGTCCTTCCCGACGACCAGCGCCGCCTCCTCCTTGCGGCCTCGGCGATCCAGCGCGAAGGCGAGCACAACGATGTCTATCGTCACCTCGTGCGGGTCATCCGCGGCAAGGACGGCCGCGAGACGGGCTTGCTGGGCGTTGCCTACGACGTCAGTCCGGCCCTGGCCGCCCCGCCGTCCTTTGCGTACGCAGCAAGCCTCGTCGGGTTCGTCGTCTCCATCGCGGTCTACTGGTTCTCGCTGCCGTTGTGGGTCTGGTTCGACGCACGAGCTCGTGGCGGCCGGACGCCGGGCGCCTGGGCGGGATTCGTGCTGATCGGAAACGTCGTGGCGCTGGCCGCGTATCTGGTGACGCAGCGCCCCTACGCCCTCCGGAACTGCCGCTCGAACGCCGCGACGTCCTCGAAGTAGCGCAGCACCATCGCGGCCTGCGACGGATTCGTGTAGATCTCCGCGACCGGGTTCTCGATCAGGCGGACGATCGCCGCTGCGGCTTCGTCGGCTGTCTGCGCGGCGGCGGCCGCGCCCAGCTGCATCTGCGGCGTGCCGCCGAGCGCATTGCGCTGGAAGTCGGTGGTGACGACGCCGGGCATGACGAGCGACACGTGAATGCCCGGATGACTCTGGGCCAAATCGACCCGCAGGTTCGACGTCAGCGCGTTCAGGGCGGCCTTCGCCGCGTTGTAAGCCGAGCGAAACGAGACGAACGGCACGCGGCTGAGGACCGACGAGATGTTGATGAGATGGCCGCTGCCGCGCGTCATGAAGTGCGGCGCGATCGCCTGCATCCCGTACAGCGCGGACTTCACGTTCACCGCCATGATCTGGTCGAATTCGTCGTCGGTCAGATCCAGGACGTTCCTGGTGATGCCGCGACCGGCGTTGTTCACCCACACGTCCACCTGGCCAAACGCCCCGAGCGCGCGATCGCGCAGCCGATCGACCTCGGCGCGAACGGTCACGTCGGTGGGAACGGTTCTCGTGTCCGCTCCCGTCCGGCGCGCCACCTCGTTCAGTTCCTTGTCGCGCCTGGCGCCGAGGACCAGCCGATGGCCCTGCTGTCCGAGCTGCACCGCGAGCGCGGCGCCGATGCCGCCGCTCGCGCCGGTAATGACGATGACTTTAGACATATGTGTCGTCCGCAGCGACCTTCTTCTGGGCTTTTGGCTTTTGGCTTTCGACTTTTGACTTTCGGCTCTTGGCTTTCGGCTTTCGGCGACCTTCGGACTTCGGACTTCGGACCCCGGACTTCCCCGGTTACACCCTCCGCCGTTCCAGTTCTGCGGCGGCGCGGGCGCGCAGATCCTTGCAATCGACGACCGTCTCGACCGCCGTGGTCATGCTCTCGCGCCGGCTGGCCGGGATGATCTCGCGGACGCGAACGAGGTCGCGCAGGCGAGCGGCGCGGCCGAGCGCCTGCGCGTCGAGTGCGCGGGCGGACTGGCCGAGCAGCCGATTGAGCAAGTGCGCCGCACGTTCGGCGCGCTCGGCCTCTTCGTCGTCTGCGACACGCCGGTCGTTGCCCGCCGTCTCGCCGTGCTCGAGCAGGTCCAGGAGCGGCACGGCGGCCGGCGCGCCGATGCGCGACACGATGTCCGGCGCGACGAGGCGCACGGTTTCGTGAACCGCGCACGCCAGCGCGGTGGTCGCCGCCGCGCCCAGGCACACCAGCCCGTCGGCGGCCGCCCGGCGGACCTCCGCGTCCGCGTCCTGCAGCGAGCGCATCAGGGGGTCGATGGCGTCGGCGTGCGACGTCCGGCCGAGCGCCTCGGTGACCGACTTGCGCACCGCGGGCGCTTTGTCGGTCAACAAGGCCGCCAGCGGCTCGACCGCGGCTGCGCCTTCGGTGGCAGCGGCCTCGAAGTCGCCGTTCAGGATCGCCCGAAGCGCGCGCTGCTCCGGCGTCGCGGGCTGCCACGCAACCGCCTTCAGCGCCCCGGCCGCAAGCCCTCGCAGGTCGCGATCCTGGCCGCCGAACACCGCGAGCAGCGCCTCGATCGCCTCCGCGGATCCCTGCCTGGCGAGCGCACGCACCGTCGCCTCTCGGACGCCGCGGTCGGAATCGCGCGTCGCGCGCGCCAGCGCCCGGCCGGCCTCGGCGCCGGGCAGTCCGGCAACGGCGTCGATGGCGCTGCGGCGCGTCGCGGGGTCCCGGTGTTCGAGCGCCGCAGCCAACGACCCGATCGAGCCCGCGGCCGCGCGTCTCGCCAGCGCGTGGACGGCGAGCTGCCGGACGCTCGATCGCGCGTCCTGCAGCGCCGACACGAGGGCGCGCTCGGCCTCAGCGCCGCCGATGGCGCCCAGCGCGGCCACGACCGCTTCGCGCGTCTTCGTGTTCTTGTCGGTCGCGAGGGGCACCAGCACGAGCGCGGCGCCTGGGCCGAGGGCCTGGAACGCCCTGGCCGCCGCGTCCCGCACGGCAATCGCGGCCGGCTCTCCCAGTTTCTCGAGGTCCTTGAGACCCGCCGGCATGCCGTCGAGCGCGCGCACGTCCGCCACCCGACCGAGGGCGTCGTAGGCCGCCGCGCGAACACCGCCGTCGGCGTCCGTCGCCAGATCCAGCAACAGCGCCACGTGTCGGGGCACGGGGCCGCCAACCTGGACGCTGCGGCCGCCTGCGCCGAGTTTCTCAGCCGCGCGTTTCCTGGCAGCAGCGTCCTTCGATCGCGCCTGTCTGGCAATCAGGAAGAACATGCCGCGATCTTGGTTCGAGACGGCCGCGCGAAGCAAGTGGTGAGCTAGCTGCAATGCCTGCTCAGATATTCGATGCCCGAGAGAGGACACGATTCTGCATCGCGGCCGGATGAGCAAACGCGCCAGCTCGGCGCCCGGCTCCGCAGGCGGGGAAGAGTCCTCACGGGGCGCCGGTTTCCGGATACGGGTTTCGGGCTTGCGCTACCCGCGCCCCATCCGACCGCTACGCGCGGCGCCCGGGAAACCGTCGCCCCGTTCGTCCTCTTCCGGCCACCGACCGCCGCCTGCTCCGCAGGGCTCCATCGCTGGCGCGTCCGCTCCTCCGGCCGCGGTCTGAATCGCAGTGGTCCTGACCGTCGACGCCCGGGGGCGCTGACTCGGGAGACCTCGCGGCTCCGCTCGAGCCTCGCGCGAGCCGGTCGGCCGAGTGTCGGAAAACGGAGTGGCGGCCGTCGTTTTCCGCCGGCGTAAGCGCGTGCGGGCNNCCAGAGTCAGCGGGGCAGGCCCCCGACGCATCGGTTCCTCGCTGCGAAACACGTCGCGAATATCCGAAAGTGCTCACGACCAGGTTGTTCTTGGGGCTAGCTGGCCTTCATCGTCTGCAGGTACGCGACGAGGTTGTCCACGTCAGCCTTGGTCAGATTCTTCTTCGGCATCTTCATCTTCGACGTCGACTTCGAGGTCTTTGCGGCCTCGGTGGGATTCTCGATCCACTGGCGAATCTGCTCGGCCGTCAGCGTCGTGCCGACGCTTCCGAGCGAGTTCATCTTCGCGTTATGACACATTGCGCACTTCTCGCGCGCGAACACTTTCTGGCCCTCTCCCGCAGCGTCCTGTGCCGCGAGCGGAAGCACGTAGCAGGTGGCCACAACCACGAGCGTGACGACGGCCAGTACCAGACGCTTCATACGTTTCTTCTCCTTCGCCGAGTCATCGGTTGTCCGAGAGGTCTTCTGCCAGGATGAAGATGACCCGTAAGCGAACAACATACCAGGCCAGCGGTCGGGCTGCCTTGCGCCTCAGGCACGGAAGGCACGGCGAAACCCAGCGGATTCCTGCTGCGTGCCGGCCGAAACAACGGTAGACTTGCCCCGCTCGAATGCCTGACCTGGGGCGTTTGTGAGACTCGGGCGCACGCGCGCCACACACCGAACCCCGACCATGACGGGGCCGTCGCAGCTCGGACATCTGCCGGAGCCAGCGCAGGAGGACCATCGATGAACGCCCGCCGCACCGCGGTTGCCACGTGCCTGTTCCTGTCGCTCGTCGTCGCACCGGTCTTCGCCCAATCGGGCAACCCGGTGCTGCACCTGTCGGTCGGTGATCCGGCGCGCAGGGATCACGAGGTGCCGCTGCAGCTGGACGTCATCATCGACACGAAGACCGGCGACGCGATCACGGCGGGCCAGCTCGTCGGTCGCCTGGCGGGCGTGCGACTGCTGCTGGTCGGCGAAGAGCACACCAACATCGACGTCCATCGCATCCAGGGCCGGATCATCGAAGCGCTGCACGCCGCGGGCAGGCGGGTCTTCATCGGCCTGGAGATGTATCCCTACACCGAGCAGCACTCGCTCGACGACTGGCGCGACGGCCTGCTCACCGAGGACGGCTTCGTGCGCCTGTCGCGCTGGTACGACAACTGGGGCTACAACTGGGCGTACTACCGCGACATTTTCGTCTTTGCGCGCGACCACCACATCCCGATGTACGCGCTCAACGCGCCGCGGGAAGTCGTCTCGGCCGTGCGGCGCAAGAGCTTCGCGAACCTCACGCCCGAAGAGGCGGCCCACATACCGAAGGACATCGACGCCGGCAACCCCGATCATCTGGCGTTCTTCAAGGCCACCCTCGCCGGCGAGACCGGCGGGCCGATGATGATGGGCAACATGACCGACGACATGTGGAAGTCGATGCTCTCGGCGCAGGCCACCTGGGACGCGACGATGGGCTACAACGCCGTGCAGACGCTGAAGCGCGACGGCGGCAGCGACGCGATCATGGTGGTGCTGGTCGGCTCGGGACACGTCGCCTACGGCCTCGGCATCGAACACCAGGCGCGGCAGTGGTTCACCGGGCCGATCGCCAGCGTCATCCCGATGCAGGTCACCGACAACATGGTGCCCATCAAGACGGTGCGCGCCTCGTACGCGAACTTCATCTGGGGCATCCCCGAAGAGATCGACTCTCTCTATCCGAATCCCGGGATCTCGACCAGCGCCATCGACAACGGCAAGGCGATGCGGGTGCTGGCGCCGGAGAAGGGATCGGCGGCCGAGAGCGCGGGCTTCAAGCAGGGCGACGTGCTGGTGTCGATGGACGGCGCGCCGGTGCCGGACAAGGAAACGCTCAGTCGCCTGGTGGCCGCCAAGCGCTGGGGCGATGTGGCGGTATTCGTCGTCAAACGCGGCGACGCGACCGAGACGCTGACGATGCAGTTCCGGCGAACGGCGCCGACTAAATAGGGTGGGTGGGCAAATAGTGCGGGTAAGGCCGGTCGGGCCGGCCCCGCGGTCGAGGTTCATTCATGCATCGAATCGCTTTCATCTGCTGGCTGCTCGTTGCGTCGTGCCTGGCCCCGCTGCCCACCTTCGCGCAGCAGCGCCCCGCGGGCGGCGCGCCGGGACGGCTCCTCCACGATCTGGTCAACACTTCCGGCGTGTCCGGTTTCGAGACCGATGTCCGCGAGTTGATTCGGGTTGGATTGCAGGGGTTGTCCGCGGCGGCGAATATCCGCACGGACGATGCGGGCAATCTCATCGTGACCATTGGCGCAGGCGCGCCGCACGTGCTCGTCTGCGCCAACATGGACGAGGATGGCTACTTCGTCTCGGGCATAACCGATGACGGGTACCTGCGACTGCATCGCGTGACGACCGGTGTCACCAACCGGCTGTTCGAGCAGATGCACTACGGCCAGCCGATCGTGATTCGCACGCAGGGAGGCAAGCCGGCAGCCGCGAGTGCATCCACGCATGTCCTGCCATCCACGGTGGCGGGGGTCATCACGACAGCCTCGACGCACCTGCAGCGCGGGCGCGACCAGGCGCCGGCCCCGAAGAGCCTCGACGACCTGTGGGTGGACGTCGGCGCGCAGAATCGCGGCGACGTCGAACGCCTCGGCATCCAGATGCTCGATCCGATCTCGCTGCGCGAGCGAGAGCAGCCGTTGACCGGCGAACGCGTGGCCGGCGTTGCGGCGCAGGGTCGCGCCATCGACGTTGCCCTCGCGGATTTCCTCTGGAGGCTCGATCCCAAATCGGTGACCGGCACGCTGACGATCGCCTGGACCGTGCGAGGCAGCTTCGGTGACCGCGGCATGGCGCGGCTGGCGCAGGAGATCACTCCCGATCGCATCATCGTCGTCACGCGGACGGCGATGCCACGCGACGGGAACAACCCAAAGGGAGCCGTCGGGCAGCTGGGCGGCGGCGTGCTGGTGGCGGACAGCGACACGAAGACGATCGAACTCGCGAAGCAGCAGGGCATGGCGGTGCAGGCCGTGGCCGGCGTGTTGCGCGCACCGACTGTGTGGCCGGCTGCGAAAACCCAGGTGTTCAGCCTGCCCGTGCTGTATGCGCAGACGCCCGTCGAAACCGTGGATGCGCGGGATCTC
The DNA here is from genome assembly GCA_003170135.1 of Acidobacteriota bacterium. GTDB lineage: Bacteria > Acidobacteriota > Vicinamibacteria > Vicinamibacterales > Fen-181 > Fen-181. The sequence continues at coordinate 41,149 of PMZR01000129.1, read as the reverse complement.
TACAGCCTCGCCCGCCTCCTTTGCGGTGTCACGGGACTGCCGGAGCGCGAACCGACGATGCCACCCAGCGTCACCGGCAGCATCCCGGGCCCCGTTGACGAAGGCATCATCACGACGCTGCGTCCTCTCATCGACGCCACCGCCGTCTCCGGCGCCGAAGGCCCGATGCGCGACGCCGTCATCAAGCAGCTGCCGAAATGGGCGAAGCCGCAGGTGGACGACCACGGCAACGTGACGGTCAGCTTCGGCGGGAGCGGCAAGGAACTGGTCTTCGTCGCGCACATGGACGAGATCGGCTACGCGATCACGGACATCCTCGACGATGGCACCGCGTCGGTCGTCAAGCGCGGCGGCTTCTTCGACTACTTGTGGGAGGCGCATCCGGTCTTCGTGCAGACCGCCAAGGGCGTCGTCCGCGCTGTTGTCGCGCCGCGGCCGGGCTACCTGGCGACGACCACCGCGACGCCGAAACCCGAAGAGATCGTGCTGTACTTCGGCACCTCGTCGCGCGCGGAGACGCAGGCGCTCGGCGTCGCGAAGGGCGATACGGCCACGATTCGCAAGCAACTGACACAGCTCGCCGGCTCGCGCTGGACCGCGCGCTCGATGGACGACCGCTGCGGCGTCGCGGCGCTCATTGCGGCGCTCCAACGCATCGACCCGGCGAAGGTGCCCAACCGTGTCACGTTTGCGTTCGTGGTCGGCGAAGAGACCGGACTGGTCGGCTCGGGCTTCCTCGCCGAGCGGCTGCACCCGGCCTACGTGTTCGCAATCGACACGTTCGTGTCGTCCGATTCGCCGGTCGATCCGCAGCGCCTGGCGCTCGTGCCGCTCGGCTCGGGCGCAATCGCGCGCGCCATCGACACCAGCAGCATCACGCCGCCGGAAACCGTCGCGCGGGTCCTCGCGGTCGGCCGGGCGCACAAGATCCCGGTGGTCGTTTCGGCGACCAGCGGCGGCAACGACGGGTCACAGTTCAGCCGGTTTGGTTCGATCGTTGTGCCGTTGTCCTGGCCTGGACGGTATTCACATTCGCCGGTCGAGGTGATGGATTTGCGCGATCTGGACCACCTAGTCGGGCTCATTACCGCGCTGGCCCAGGAGATGTAGGGGGCGGCCTGGTTCGGGTAGCATGACAACGTGCGGTCTCGCATCGGGTTCGTGGAGACAGGAGGGCGCGATGCGTATTCGTCCACTGAGCTGTGTCGTCGCAGCATTTCTGTTCGTCGGCCTCATGATGCCTGGGACGGCGGGGGTGTTCGCCGCCGGCCAGACGCCCATTCCGCTCTCCGCTCTCAGCCCGCAGGCGCAGCAGTCGCCGCCCAAGCGCGCGCCCGACATCTTCTACGTGCCGACGCCCCAGGACGTGGTCGATACGATGCTGAAGCTGGCCAGGGTGACGAAAGACGACGTCGTCTACGACCTCGGCTGCGGCGACGGGCGGATCGTGGTGACGGCGGCCCAGGTGTACGGCGCGCGTGGAGTGGGCATCGACATCGATCCCCAGCGCGTCAAGGAATCCAGAGAGAACGTGGCGAAGGCCGGCGTCGGCAATCTGGTGACCATCGTCGAGGGCGACCTCTTCACGACGCCGATCCGCGACGCCACCGTCGTCACGCTGTACCTGCTGCCGTCGCTCAATCAGAAGCTCATACCCAAGCTCACGAACGAGCTCAGAAGCGGCGCGCGCGTCGTATCGCAGTCCTTCGACATGGGTCCGGACTGGCCGCCCGACCAGCAGGTCGAGGTGGAGGGTCGCAACGTGTACCTGTGGACGATTCCCAAGAAGTAACATGTCCCACGACACCATCGCCGTCGTCGATTTCGGCGGACAGTACGCGCACCTGATCGCGACCAAGATTCGCCGCCTGCACGTGCTGGCCGAGATCCGCCAGCCGGAGGATCCGACGCCGCTCTTCGCGCGATGCAAGGGCATCATCCTGTCGGGAAGCCCGAGCCTGTCGGCGTTCGGCGAAGACTCCGCCTACAACAAGGACATCTACGGCCTCGATATCCCGATCCTCGGCTTCTGCTTCGGCCACCAGGAAATCGCGAAGCACTACGGCGGCACCGTGGTCCACGGCGGTCGCGAGTGGGGCCGGGCCGATCTCCACCTGACGCCGGGACACCCGCTGTTTGCCGGCCTCTCGCCCGTCGAACGGGTGTGGATGAGTCACTTCGATTCCGTGACGTCGGTGGGCCCCGATTTCGCCGAGATCGGCTACACGCAGCTGGGGGACGCGGGCGAACCGCACCACTTCGCGGCCATCGGCTCCAACACACACCGCCGCTACGGCCTGCAGTTCCACCCCGAGGTGGACGACACGGTTCACGGCAGCGAGATGATCCGCAACTTCGTCCTGGGCATCTGCAACTGCCAGCCGTCGTGGACGATGGAGCGGTACGTCGAGGAAGCGGTGGCGAGGGTGCGGGAGCAGGTCGGCGACCGGTCGGTGTTCCTGCTGGCCTCGGGCGGGGTCGATTCGACCGTCGCGGCGAAGTTATTCGGCCTGGCCCTCGGCCCGGATCGACTGCACCTGCTGCACGTGGACAACGGCCTCATGCGCAAGGACGAGAGCCGGACGGTGATGCTGGCGCTAGGCGAGATGGGCCTCGATCGCCACCTGCACTTCGTCGATGCGAGCGACACGTTCCTGTCGGCGCTCGAGGGCGTCGTCGAGCCGGAGCGAAAGCGCCGCATCATCGGCGACACGTTCATCGAGGTCTTCGAGCGCGAGGCGGCGCAGCTGGGCATCGAGCATCACCTTCTCGGCCAGGGCACGATCTACCCGGACACGATCGAAACGGGTGGAACCAAGCGCGCCGACACCATCAAGACCCATCACAACCGCGTGCCGGTCATCGAACGCATGATCGCCGAAGGCCGGGTCGTCGAGCCGCTGGCCGAGTTGTACAAGGTCGAGGTGCGCGAACTCGGCGAGAAATTGTCGGTGCCCCACGACATGATCTGGCGGCACCCGTTCCCCGGGCCGGGCCTCGGCGTGCGACTGCTCTGCTCGAACGGCTGTGAAGATCGGGACGGGTTCGAGGAGATCGAGCCGAAGGTGGCCGAGATCGCCGGGGGCTATGGCGTCCAGGCCATGGCGCTGCCGATCCGCTCCGTCGGCGTGAAGGCCGATCTCCGGTCCTACGAGCACCCGGTGCTCGTCAGCGGCGAGGTCGAGTGGGAGCGGCTGGTCGAACTGGCCGGCACGATCTTCCGGGAGGTGGCCGGCATCAACCGGTGCCTGTGGAATCTCGGCCCGGCAGCGCCGGCGCGTGTACGGCCACTCGCCGCGACGGTGACCAGGGCGCGCCTGGATCTGCTTCGCGAGGCTGACGCCATCGTCATGGACGGCCTGCGCCGCCGTGGGCTCTACGACACGATCTGGCAGTGTCCGACGGTGCTCGTGCCGCTCGAGATCGACGGCGCCGGCCGCGAGTTCGTCATCGTCCGCCCGATTCACTCCGAGCGCGCGATGACCGCCACGCCTGCCGAGCTGCCGCCGTTGCTCCTGGCCGACCTGCGCCGGCAGATCCTGAGCCTGCCCGATGTCAGCGGCCTCGCGCTCGACGTCACGTCGAAACCGCCGGGCACTATCGAGTGGGAATGAGAACCATTGGTCGTGAGTCGCAATGCCTTTAGGAAATTCGCTGACGTCGTTCCAAGGCAACATCAGTAGCCTGACGGCGGGAACCACGTTGACCGTGGCCCGCGCGGACGACGCGGCGGCGGCAGCCGGAGCGGCCGCGCCCTCGCCGAGCCGGCTCCGCAGTCGGGGAACACGTCCTCGCGTTGCTCGCTTTCCGATCTCCGCTTGACGGCTTGCGCGACGGCTCCCCGCCGCAGAACCCGCAATGATGCCGCGGTGGGGGCCCGCCGGCGCGCTTCGCCGGGAAAGCGTCGCGAGGCTCGTCGTGTTCCGGGATCGACCGCCGACTGCTCCGCATGGCTCGGCGATGCCGCGGTCGCTCCGGCCGCTCTGCGCGGCGAGCACGCCTGGGCGCCCAGCCCGCGTCGGGAGAGCGGCTCTACCCCCGCCGCGAGCCTGCGGAGCCGCCGGTNNACGCGGCACCCGAGGCGCCGAGCGACGTCTGCCCCGGCGGCGGAGCCGGCTCGCGAGGGGGTGGGACCGCGCCAGCGACGCGCGCCGACGGTCCCTTCTCGCGTCGAACGATGCCCTCGGGGTCTTCTCCACGACCGGATACGCGCGAATGACTTGCGGCAGTGTCGGACCAACAATATCCGAAAGCCATCAGATCGCGTTTTGCGCTCAGCGGTCCTTCCTGATCCGCTCCCGCACGACGGGCGCAATCAGGTTCTCGACGGGCGCGTCGTCGTCGGTCAGGATGCGGCCGCCGCATTTCCGTTTCAACTCGGCCATGTTGTCGCCCGACAGCAGGGAGCCCTCGAAGTCTGTGTCGTGATTCGCTTCCCAGCCGCGTGTGTCGAGCGGCACGTTGGACGCCACGACGACGAACGTGTCACGCCGGTTTGCCACGCCGTCCCGCTCGGTGCAGAAAACGTATACATGCGCGAACACGCGCTGCAGCGTGCCGACGAACGAGCCGAGCAGGAGGCCGCTCCCGTAATCGTCAATCACGTTCACCAGGTACGCCCCGTCGGGTTTGAGGTGATTGGCCACCTTCCGGCTGAACTCGAGCGTGGTCAGATGGTAGGGCACGGCCAGGTCGTTGAACGCGTCGCCGAGAACGAAATCGAACTGACGCCCCGGCGCGAGATCGTCCACCGCATTGCGCGCGTCCATCACGACGGTGCGAATCGGCGTATCGCGCGGCAACGCGGTCGCGCGGTGATTGGCCTCGACGACCATCGCGTCGATCTCGGCGACGAGCACCTCTGAGCCGGGCCATTCCGCCATCAGCCACCGGGGAAATGTGTAGCTGCCGCCTCCCACGAACAACGAGGAGACGCGCGGCTTGCCAGCGGCGTAGCGGCGCAGGATGTCCCGGTAGACGCGTTCGTAGGCGTAGTTCAGATACGTGGGATCGTGGATGTCAACGTAGCCGTGGATGAGATAGTCGAGCGACAGCACGCGCAGCGTTCGCGCCGGCTGGTCGTCGCTCGTGTCCTCGTAGACGCGGATGTACTGGTAAGGGCTGTCGGCGCCGAATTCCTCCGAAGACGATTCGCGGAAGATGTCGAGGTACCTCCACTCCGCCAGCGCCGGAACGCTGACGCACGTGAGCACCAGGCCGGTTGTCACAATCGAGACCCATGCCGCGTGAATCCGGCGGTGCGGACCCACGGCGACGCCCGCCGCTGCCAGCAGGACCGCGACGAGCATGGTCAGGCTCCTGGTCCCCAGGGCGGGAACCAGCCAGAAACCCGCTGCGATCGTCCCCAGGATGCTGCCCGCGGCGCTCCACGCGGACACCGACCCGATGGTCGTCCCAACCACCGTTGAGCGCTGCACCGCGACCTTCGTGGCGGCCGGGCCGAATGTCCCGAGCAGCAGCGACGGCACGAAGAAGATGCAGCACACGGTCGCGAAGACGAGCGCCGGCCAGCGCCAGTTCGCGAACGGCTCGATCGTCGCAAACACCCAGGTGAGCACGAGCACGCCGGCCGCGCTCGCCGAGGCGGCCAGGAACAGCCAGCCGATGAACCGCGCCGGGTTCAGCCGATCGGACAGCGCGCCGCCGACGTAGTTGCCGACGCTCATCCCCGCGAAGACGACGCCGATGACCGACGTCCACGTGTAGAGCGAACTGCCGGCCTGTTCGGCGATGATCCGGCTGGCGAGCAACTCCACGACCATCAGGCACAGCGACGCGAAGCACGCGATGGCGTGCGGCGCGTGTGACCAGGCGAACACCGTGGATGGTGCCGGCGCGTTGAGCTGACGCCACAGATCCGCGCTCGCCGGCCGAGGTGCAGGGCCGCCTGCAACGGGCGCCGCGCCGCCGGTGTCGCCGCGCGCGCCTCTGCGGCTGCCCAGTTGCGCGACGGCGCCGAGCAGCGCCAGCGTGAGGATCGTGAAGGCGACGACACGCGTGTTGCCCAGCGCGAAGATCAGCCAGAAGCCGGTCAGGAACGTGCCCGTGATGCTGCCCACGGTGCCGCACGCGTAGAAGGACCCAAGCGCCGCCCCGATCCGCCGGGCGCGGCTGACGGCCATCTTCGCAAGCGGCGGCGACAGCGTGCCCAGCATGCCGGCCGGCAGGATGAAGGTGGCGCCGACCGACAGCAGGATCTGAAGCGGCCAGTGCAGGCCGCGCAGCGGACGCATGGCCGCGAAGACCGCGTTGAGGCCGAGCGCGGCGGCGCACGCCACCGCCGCGCCAAGGAAGAGCCAGCCGATGATCCTCTCGGGCCGATAACGATCCGCCAGGCGGCCGCCCACGACGTTGCCGGCCATGATGCCGGCCAGCATGACGCCGATCACGGCAGTCCACGTGTAGAGCGACGAGCCGAGATAGGAAGCAATCAGGCGGCCGGCCACCAGCTCGACCACCATGATGCAGGCGCAGCTGACGAAGAAGATCCCGTGCGGCACCAGACGATAGAACAAGCCGCCCGGCGGGGCGGCGGCCTCATCGGTCATCACACGTCCCGTTGCATGGTTCTGCTACTGACCGGCGGCCAGCGTTTTCGTCAGGCGATACATGAACTCGACGCCGTCGAAGAAGTCCCTGACGCCCATCCGCTCGTCTTTCCCATGCGCGCGCACATCGTCGATGTCGTCGAACAGGCCGGAGACGCCGTAGACGGGAATGCCCGCCCTGCGCAGGGACAGGCCGTCGGTCGCGCCGGTGGACATGATCGGAATGACGGCGACGCCGGGCCACATCTGCTCGGTGATGCGCTCAACGGCCTGGACGATCGGCGGACGCAGCGGCGACGCGGGGCTGGGACGCGGCTCGGCGATTGGCGTCACGGCAATCGCGGGGTCCGCCAGCACCGTGACCAGCGCCCGCTGCACGTCGGCGGGCGACTCGTCGGGCAGCAGGCGGCAGTTCACGACAGCGGCCGCCGTCTGCGGCAGGGCGTTGTCCGCGTGCCCCGCCTCGAGGCGCGTGGCGACGCACGTCGTCCGCATCAGGGCGTTGTAGTACGGCGAGGCCGCGGACAGGCGCGACACCGCCGCCCCGTCGGGCGGCGTCGCGGTCACGGCGTGCATGTCGCGGGCGAGATCCCCGGTCTCAACCGTGGCCATCCGCTCGAAGAACGCGCGAGTCGTTTCGTTCAGCCGCACCGGGAAGTCGAATTTTGCCAGGCGCGCCAGGCCTTCGGCCAGGTGGTAGATGGCGTTGTCTTTGGAGGGCAGCGAGCTGTGCCCGCCGGAGTTCCTGGTCTCGAGGCGGAAGCTCAGATAGACCTTCTCGCTCGTCTGCAGTTCGTTCGCGATCCGCTTGCCCTTGCGCAACTCGCCGCCACCGCCGTCGGTGTTCAGACAGTAGTCCGCCTCGATCAGATCGCGATGGTTCTGCAGCAGCCACGCCACGCCGTTGGCGGAGCCGCCCTCCTCGTCTGCGGTCAGAGCGATGACGATGTCGCGCGCCGGCTTGAACCCTTCCTGCTTCAGGCGGATGAGGTTCGCGACGAGCAGGGCGTCGCCCGACTTGATGTCGTTCGTCCCGCGGCCGTAGAAGTAGCCGTCGCGCTCGAGGAACACGAACGGATCGACCGACCAGTCTTCGCGACGCGCCTCGACGACGTCGAGGTGCGCCAGCATCAGGATGGGTTTGCCGGCGCCGCTCCCGCGCAGCCGCGCCACGAGGTTGCCCTTGCGCGGCAAACCGAGCACCTGCACGTCGCCGCCGGCGAACCCTGCCGTCCGGAGGCGCGCGGCCATCGCCTCGGCGGCCCGCGTGGTGTCGCCCGCCGAATCGGTCGTGTTGATCTCGATCAGCTCTTTGAAGATGGAGCGGGCAAGCTCCTGGTGGGCGGAGAGCGGCGCGGCCTGCTGCGCCCACAACACCGGCGCGGCGAGAGCCGCGGCGACGACCGGCGCACACAGGATCGTCGCGAGGCGAGCGCGCGGCAAAACCTCAATCGGATGAGCGTTCATGGCGGCAGTCTATCACTCGGCCCGCCCGGTTGAGTCCCCGGGATCCTGTGGCGACGCGCCGGCCTCAACGCGGCCCGACGATCGGCAACTCGATGAAGCTCGCCTGGCCTGGCGCGTGGTAAATCCGCTGCACCGCCTTCCGGTAATCCGCCGGTTTCGCCCAGAAGATATTGGACACGAAGGTCTGCGGATTGCGGTCGTAGAGCGGGAACCAGCTCGATTGCACCTGCACCATGATCCGGTGGCCCGCCAGGAAGACATGATTCGTCGTGGGCAGGGCGAAGCGGTACGGCAGCGGCGTGTCGGCCGCGATCGGCTTCGCGGTCTCGAGGCTCTCGCGGTAACGGCCGCGGAAGATGTCGGCGGCGATCATCAGCTGATAGCCCCCGAGCTCCGGCTGGCCGGTCACTTCGTCGGGATACACGTCGATCACCTTCACCACCCAGTCGGCGTCCGTGCCGCTGGTCGAAGCCACGAGGTTGGCGATGGGCTGCCCGCTGATCTTCATCGGCGCGTCGAGCACATCGGACACGAACACCGCGACGTCCGGGCGCCCCGACGCTTCGCGCTGATCGGTCACGAGCCATTGGGCCCACGTGTCACCGCTCGCCTTGACCGGGCGCGGGATGAACGGCACCGGCTTGGCCGGGTCGGAGACGTATTCGTCGAAGGCGGCGTCGCCGGGTTTCGGCGCGGCGAAGGTCAGCTTCAGGCCCGCTGCCAGATAGAGCGGCGTCGGTTGCACCGTGCACCCGGTGGCGCAGCCGGCCGGCCACGCCGGAAGGCGCCGCCACATGTTGGTCCCGGTCTCGAACGCCGTAACGGCCGCGATGTCGGCCCGGGGCGCTCCCTCCTTCAGATACTGATCGAGGAACGGTCGCAGGATCTGCTGGCGGAAGTAGAGCGCGGTGTCGCTGTTGAACTTCACGGCGCCAAGCGCGCTCCCGTCGTGAATCTCCTGGCCGTGGTGCCAGGGACCGAGGACCAGGAACACTTTGTCGTTGGCCGTGTCCTTCGGCTTGATCGCCTTGTAGACCGCAATCGCACCGTAGATGTCCTCCTGGTCCCACAAGCTGTGCACCAGCAGCACCGGGACGTTCAGCGGCTGCGCCGCCAGCACCCGGTCCATGGCCTGGTCGCGCCAGAACGCGTCGTAGCTCGGATGTTCGAGGAGCTTGCGCCAGAAGCCGACCTGTTCGAGGCCGTGGAGACGCCCCAGTTCGCCCGCCGATCCCGCCTGCATGAACATGTCGTAGTCGTCGTAGTGGCTCGTCCACCACTTGGCGACCGACGTGCGCGTCGCCTCCTGTTCGTAGACGTAGGTCATGTTCTGCTGGCGGAAGGCGCCGTTGTGGAACCAGTCGTCGCCCATCCAGCCATCGACCATGGGGTTCATCGGCACGGCGACCTTGAGGGCCGGGTGGGGATTGACGAGCGCCATCAGCGGCAGGAACCCGTCGTAGGAAATGCCGATGATGCCGACCCGGCCGTTGCTTTCCGGGACGTTCTTCACCAGCCAGTCGATGGTNNCGATGGTGTCGTAGGTGTCGGTGGCGTGATCGACGAGCGTCGGGTTCTGCGGGCCGTGCAGCGGACGGTTCATCACGTAGTCGCCTTCGGAGCCGTACTTGCCGCGCACGTCCTGGACCACGCGGATGTAGCCGCCCTCGACGATCACGTCGGTGGCGTTGTCGTAGCCGGTCAGGATGGGGCCGAGGTGCGAGCTCTCGGCGTGCGTCGTCAGTGCGGTGGCATCGTAGGGTGTGCGCGTCAGGAGGATCGGCGCGGCCTTCGCCCCTTTCGACGCCGTCTTTGGAACCAGGATCACCGTGTGCAGCTTCACGCCGTCACGCATCGGGATCATCACGTCGCGCCTGACGTAGTCGAAGCTGTCGGTCACGGGCCGGAACTGCGGCGGCGTTTCGCTTTGCAGCGCGGGCGACGTGGGGCGCGGCGGCGGAACGGTCTGCGCCGCCATCGAGACGACGAGCGCCAGGACGCCGGCAATCGGCACGAACACGATCGATCTCGACACACCATGGATGCGCTTCATCAGAATGCCCTCCCGTCCCACCAGTCCCACCACATCGTCCCCGTCCCGTACGGCGGCAGCCACTCGAACCCGGGATCGCCGATGGGCGCGCCGGGGGGCGCGTTCGGAATCGGCGCGGCCTTGAACGGTTCCGCCGGCCGCTCGAGGAACCGCGTGATGTCGGCCACGATCAGCCTTGCCTGCGCGCGATCGTCTTCGTTTTTGAACGCCACCGACTTGAGATGGTCGCGCAGGTCCTGGAGCCGGTCGCTGGCGATCGCCCTCGCCTGGGCGACCGGCGCCGTTGCCGCGAGCGCGACGAGGCGCTCGACGACGACGCGTTCGACCGCGCGACCGACCTCGCTCTCATACGGCGTCGCCGCGTGGCCCTCGAACACGCTCTTCGTCAACGTGTCGATGACCTCGCCGAGGCCCGGCAGCGTCGGGTCGAGCGCGTGCTGGTTGATGAGGCGCGCCGCGCGGTCCGGGCGAAGGATGAACGACGCCGTGAGATCCGATGCAACGATGGCAGGGGTCAGCGCGTCGAACGGCAGGCCGGTGTTGCGCGGGAAATTCTCGCGCGTGAGGCCGTAGCCATCGGGCCGCGGCGCGAGTTCCCGGAGGATCGAGGCCGGCACCACGAGCTCCGCGGGCGCGAGCGTCCGCATCAGCGCCTCGAGCGCGGCGCGCTGCTGCGCCCCGGACGTGAACGACCATGCCTCTTTTGGCGGGGCCCCCGGCGCGGCAGCCGCGCTCGGGTGCCCTGCGTCGCCGCGCACGGCGTAGAAGTAGTCGAGGCCGCCAAGCGCCGAAGCCGCCGCCTCCACCTGGTAGCGGTGGTAGAGATACATGGGGACGAACGGCTCTTCGATGAGCGCCAGCGGCTGCCCGGTCTTGATGACATTCTCGCCGAAGCGCTTCAACACGGCGCGGCGCACGTCCATCATCCGATTCAGCTCGGCGGCCGCGTCGGTGCCGTTCGCCCACTGATCGACTTTCGGGTTGTAATCGGTGTCCTGGTTGCTCAGGAACCGCAGGTCCTTGTCCCAGGCGTCGGCGAGGATCTTGTCCAGCGCCTCGTCTTCATTCGTCCCCGGCGCGAACTGGGAGTAGCCCCACGTGATGGCCACCTTGTCCCAGGCGCCGATGCCGACGCCGTAGGCCTGCGACAGATCCAGCGTGCCATCGGGCCGCAGTTTCGCCAGCGGCTGCGGGTAATCCATCACGGAAATGTAGCCGAGCGCGCTGTCGTAGTAGTTGTGGCTCAGGCCGATGGCGTGCCCGACCTCGTGCGGCGCGAGCTGGCGGATGCGCTCGAGCGCCAGCTTCTGCGCCTCGGCCGCGTCCTCGTTCCCGTTCGCATAGGGCGTCGTCAGGCCAACGCCGATCATGTAGTCCTGGCGGACGCGCAGCGATCCGAGCGTGACGTGCCCCTGGATGATCTCGCCGGTGCGCGGATCGACCACGCCGCCGCCGTAACTCCAGCCCCGCGTGGATCGGTGGACCCATTGGATGACGTTGTAGCGGACGTCCATCGGGTCGGCGCCCTCGGGCAGAAGCTCCACGCGGAACGCGTTGCGGAAGCCGGCCGCCTCGAACGCCTGGTTCCACCAGCGCGCGCCCTCGAGCAGCGCGGATCGAATCGGCTCGGGCGCGCCGCGATCCAGGTAGTAGACGATCGGCTGGACCGGGTCGCTGATGGCCGATGCCGGATCCTTCTTCTGCAACCGGTGACGCGTGATGAAGCGCCGCGTCGTCGGCGCGCCGAGCGGCGCCGAGTAATCCTCGTAGGTGAAGTCCATGAAGCCGGCGCGGGGATCGAACTTGCGCGGCGTGAAGTTGCCGTCGGGCAGCTCGACGAACGAATGGTGCTGGCGCACCGTGACGGCGTCGGCGTCGGGCGTGACGAAGCCGAGCGCGCCGCGCTCGAAGCCGCCGCCGGCGTTCGCCGTGCTGCCATCGGTGGTGAAGGTCAGCGTGGCCTCCATCTCGGTGTTCTTCGGGAACGCCTTGGTGGCGGGCATGTAGACCGCGCTCCGCGCGCGATCGACGTGAAAGGTCGCGGGCCGCAGCCGGCTGGCGACGCCGGTGGCATCGCGCAGGAGAAAGTCGGTGAGATCGACCAGCACGCGGTCCCCGGTCGCCGCGCCGACCGTGAAGCCCCAGATGACCGACGTGGCGAACGATTCGCGCACGGCGCGTTGTTCGTCCGGGTTGCCGCTGGTCGCGCGAAAGCGATAGTTCGGCTCGACCATCAGCACCTTCGGCCCGACGCGTTCGAAGCGGACCACGCGCGTGGCGCCGATCTGGCCGCGATCGAGGCCGATGTCGTTCGACCCGACGCCGGCCGACAGGCCATTCAGGTACAGCACCTCGGTGTCGAGCTTCGGGATCTCCATCCACAAGGTTCCCGCCGCCTCGTCCCAGTACATCGGGAAGTAGCCGTCCAGCTTCCGCAGGTGCGCGGTCTTCGCGGCGATGGCCGGGATCTTCACGGGGCCGGGCGGCGCGGCTGGGCCTGGCGCGACGTCGGGTTTCTGTTGCGGCGCGGCGTGCAGGACGGACAGGCTCGTCGCCACGAGTGCCGCGAGCAGGACGGCGAGCAGCAAGGGCCGGCAGGTGATGTGGCGCACAGCGCTCCTCCTGAGGTCGGAGGATAGCACGCTGGAGACGGGAAGCAGTGCGGTGTGCGGTGTGCGAAGTGCGGGGTGCGCGTGCGAAGTGCGACGTGCGGCGTGCGAGGTGTGGCCTGAAGCGCCTCAATTGGAGTTCAGCTCCCCGCGATCCGGTGGAAGCGCCCCTCGAGCGCCTTCGACATCGCGATGGCGACCTTGCCGTCCGCGGCGCGATAGACGATGAGGCCGGTCATGCCGGGAAAGGAGTCGATGAGCGCGAGACCGCGCTCGGGACCGAGGACGAACGCGGCCGTGGACGCCGCGTCGGCCAGCGTGCCGTCGAGCGCGATGGTGGTGACGCTGAGGCAGGCCTCCGAGGGATGCAGGCCACGCGGGTCCATGATGTGGCCGTAACGCTTCCCGCCTGCCGTCAGGAACGTGGCGTAGCCGGCCGAGGTGGATACCGAGCCGGCGGCACTGTCGATCGCGCCGATCAACCCGTCGGCGCGATCCGGGTCGCGCACGCCCACCGTCCACGACGACTTCCCCGGCGGCAGGCCGAGCATGTACTGGTTGCCGCCGGCGTCGATGAAACCGGCCAGGCCGTGCCGCTTCAGCACGTTGGCCGCCAGTTCCACGGCGAAGCCTTTCGCGATGCCGCCCAGGTCGATCTCGACGCCGGGCCTGGCGAAGCGAATCGTGTGCGATGCCTCGTCGAGCAACAGGTTCCGGTAGTCGACGAGCGGCTTGACGGCCTGCAATTCCGGGTCGGTAGGCAGGTGCGGCTTCTTGTCGTGGAATCCCCACAGCCTGACGAGCGGTCCGACCGTGATGTCGAACGCGCCGCCGCTGCGGTCGCTGACCTGTTGGGCCGCCGCGATGACGCTGAACAGGGGGGCGCTCAACGTGACGGGTTCTGTGGCCGCGCGCGTGTTGACGCCCGAGAGCTCGCTGTCGTTGCGGTAGTTGCTCATCAGGCGATCGACTTCCGCGATGGCCGCGAACGCCTCGGCAATCGCGACCGTCCGCGTGCCCTCGTCGCCGTTGTAGGCGCGCACCTCGACCGAGGTGCCCATGATGTAGCGGAACTCGCGCGAGACGCCGCCCGACGGCGAGGTGACCTGCGCGTGCAGGACGGGTGGCGGCGCGAGGAGCGCACATGCCGCAGCGAAGATTGGGACGATTCGTCGCATGACGCCTGCCTTACGCTGCCCTGGTCCGCCTTAGAACGGCACGCGAATCCCGAACGAGAACGTCGCCGCCTGGAAGTTCGTCGTCGCCAGGTAGCGCTCGTACTGGAGCGACAGCGACGTGCCCTTCGGCATGCCCCACACGCCCAGGTTCGGCGTGATGACCATCTTGCCCGAGTAGAGGCCCGAGTCGAACGGCGCCAGCCGGAAATCGCCGGTGTAGTAGAGGGGACTGCCGGTGTAGAACGGCTGGTAGAAGAAGGCGCCGGTCTGGCTATACCACCGGTAGTTGAAACCCAGGAGCAGCGCCGGACCGAAATAGTGCGAAGCGCCGAGTGACAGCGCGTTCGAGCCGACCGACCAGGTGTCCGCGTAGCGCCGGTAGTCGGCCTCGACATACGTGTCGGCGGGCAGCGCCTGCCGGATGCGCACGGCGAGCGCCTGGCGGTTGCGGATGTCGGGCACGTTGCCGAGCAACATGGTGCCGTTGACGGGCGTGCGCAGGAACGGGCTGTTCTGGTAGCCGCTGACGCGGTTGTAGTCGTAGGTGACCTGCAGGATCGTGCTCTTCGACAGGGTCTGGGTGACCGACGCGTACATGTCGTGGGAGAGCTGGGTGTCGGTGTTCTGGCTCGGGTGCAACGTCGGCGTGTTGTACTGGAACGAGTAGCCGCCGGCGATCGTGGTGTTCCCCTTGTTGAAGTCGCGCGAGACCGAGATCATCGCGGTATCGGACGCGTAGAAGTTCTCGCGGCTGATTTCGCCGCCCGCCTCGACCTTCAGGTTCCCGAACTTGTGCTGCACGCTGGCATCGAAGTAGTTGTGCTGCATCTGCCGGCCGTCGGGGTGGCAGCGGGCGCAGCTGTCCGAGGCCGCCGTGATCGCGTCCACGCCGAACTTCATCCGCAGCACGGTCCGATCGGTGAAGTCCTTGTCGAGGCTGCCGACCGGCGCGAGCACCGTGACGCCCCGCGAGTCCTGGAACGCGTGAAACGAAAAATTGACGACGTTGTCGGCCCAGTCCGGGCGGGTGACGAGCACGAGGGCGGCCACACCCACCAGGAGGCCGAGAATGGCCTTGCGCATCACTTACACCCGCAGCCGCCCGATTGCACGCCGAAGCCGCCGGCCGCCGCCTCACGCGCCGTCTGCCAGTGCGTGTCGAAGGCAATCTGGTGGCCGTTGGAGTCGAACACCATGCACGGGTTCGTCAATCGCCCGCGCTGCCACGGCTGCACCGTGGCGCACCCGCCGGCGAGCAACGCGCCAGCCAGCACGAGCCCGGAGAGCCACTTCGATCCGAGACGCATGTTCAAGTCCTCCAAGTCCGATCCTCAATGCTCCAAGGTGGTTTCCGCCAGCAGCTGTTCGATCTCGCGCTTGTAGGCGTCGATGCTCTTCGCGGTGTAGCCGACGTGCACGAACCGCACGCGACCATCGCGGCCGATCAGGAACGAGGTGGGCATGGCGCCAACGCCGTACGCGGTTGGCGCCGTCCCTTGGGGATCGAACACCACCGCCATCGAGTGCGGCTTATCGGCTAGGAACGCATTCGCGTCTTCGCGGCGCTCGTCCACGTTGATCGCGATGACCTCGACGCCGCGATCGCGCACCTGCTGGTACAGCGCCTCGAGCGCGGGAAACGACGCCTTGCAGGGGCCGCACCAGCTGGCCCAGAAGTCGACCAGCACCACCTTGCCCCTGTTCTCCGAGAGCGACACCAGCGTGCCGTCCCCTTTCGGGAGGCGCAGATCGGGAGCCGCCTGCCCGGGCTTCACGGCGTCCCCGCCCGACGCGCGCGCCGTCACCACGGACGCGAGCACGACAGCCAGCCACAGCAAACGCATCTTCATGTTCTTCCCTCTCGACGGGGATTCCGGAACCAGCGATTCGGTTTCAGCGGGATTGGGCGGCGTTGTTACTGACCACCCACTGTCTGACCATCGCCGCTTTTTGAGCGGCGTTGCCCGTCCAGAAGCCGTACATCGTGCCGCCCGGCTGCGTCCAGATGACGAGCCGCGAGTTCGGGTTGCCCGCCACGACGTCCCGCATCACGCCGGCGTAGGTGCTCATCGAGTAGCCGGCCGTGGGGCGCGATCCGCCATGACAGACGACGCAGTCCGAATCGAAGATCGGCTTCAGATCCTGGGTGTAGGCGAGCGACGCGCTGACGGGCGTCGTCGGGGCGGGCTGCGGCTGCGTGGTGGACGGTGACGAGGCGGCCACCGGATTGCCGACGTCGGTCGGCGGGTTGGTCCGCACGCAGGCAGCCGCCGCCAGGGCGACGGCCACCAGCAGAACCACAGAGCGCGAAAGCACGCGGGCGTGCGTCGCCGTGCGCGAGATGGGGGCGTGTGTGTTCATGTCAGGGATCGCCTATGGCAAGCGCTGGGATTCAAAGTTCGTTCCTCATCCATAGACAGCGACTCAGTGCGGCCTGCAAGGCGATTTCGCGCGGCGGCAAAGGAGACCGCGCGCAAAGTGTCCTCATGATTCGACGACAGGCGTCGAAGCGGAGCAATCAGGTGACAGGGACTCGACGCCGCGGCGCTCACAATGGATGAGATACGAGGAGACGCTCGGCGGGCCCCGTGCCCGCACAGGTCGTGAACCTCAGGCGGACAGAAGTCGCGGACAACCCGCCTCATCTGGAACGGGCAGGCGGATTTTCGGGATGGTCAATGCGTTCAGCCGCCGCGACGTTCCTCGAGCACCTCTACGACGTAATAATCCCCCGGTTCCGGTTGCTCGATCGAAAAGCGCGTCGCTGCGGCGATGGCCGCCTCGAGCGAGTCAAAGAGGCAGAACTCGTTGCTGCTCACCTCCGCCGCCATCGAGTTGCACGAGAGCACTCGAATCCGAGCACTGACTCCATCGATTTGTTGACGCTGTCGAAACCAAGAGATCCAAACGTGGGAGGGATCGGATCGGGATGCACGTCGGACGGCAGCACGAACTCGTGCCGACCGCCGTGGCGAAACACCTCCGGGTAGATCCGGTACGCAAAGAGTCGGTACGCGTCCCGTTGGTCTGCGGGAACCACCGCCAACGCGTCGGATACGTGGTTGAACCGGGCCGTGTCCGTTGAGGTTCGCAGGTCGCCTGTCAGGCCTCCGAGTCAGCCATCTACCGTCTGCAGACTACCGTCCAGGGATTGCTGTCTACTGGCTGCCGGCTACCCGGCCTGCCCCTGCCGCTTCACCGCGTCGGCGGCCTTCGCGACCGCGTCCGGGTCGCCCAGGTAGTAGTGCTTGATGGGCCTCAGGTCATCGTCCAGCTGGTAGACGAGCGGCACGCCCGTCGGAATGTTCAGACCGACGATGTCCGGCTCGGAAACGTTGTCGAGGTACTTCACGAGCGCGCGCAGGCTGTTGCCATGGGCGGCGATCAGGACGCGCCGGCCCGAGCGCACGACCGGCGCGATCGTCTCGCGCCAGTACGGCAGGAACCGATCGACGGTGTCCGCGAGCGATTCGCACAACGGGAGTTGCTCGGGCGTGAGATCCGCGTACCGGCGATCGTGGCCCGGGTAGCGGGGGTCGTCCCGCGTGAGCGGCGGCGGGGGCGTCGCGTAGCTGCGACGCCAGATCATCACCTGCTCGTTGCCGTACTTCTGCGCGGTCTCGGCCTTGTTGAGGCCCTGGAGCGCCCCGTAGTGCCGCTCGTTGAGCCGCCAGCTGCGGTGCACGGGGATCCACATCAGGTCCATGCGGTCGAGCGCGATCCACAGCGTGCGGATCGCGCGCTTGAGGACCGACGTGTAGGCGACGTCGAACGTCAGGTGCTCGTCGGCGAGGAGCCCGGCCGCATTGCCAGCCTCCTCCACACCGCGGCTCGACAGGTCCACGTCCACCCAACCGGTGAAGCGATTCTCCAGGTTCCAGGCGCTTTCGCCGTGGCGAAGCAGCACGAGCGTGTGCATGACAGATGTTCCTCAGGGCTCATGGCTTAGGGCTCAGGGCTTCGGGCCTGGCTGGACCCAGGGGCCCCTGAGCCTCGCCATGGGCCGCCGCCTCAGACCGTCGCCTTGTGCAGTTCACGTTTCAGATGGTGGATGCGACGGCGAATCATGTGCAGGTCGTCGCGATCGCCCGTCTCGATCAATTGCTCCCGCTGTTTCTTCATCTGCCGGATCTGCGCCTTGATGTCCGCCTTGTTCACCCCGACGACTTCGTGGTGGGCGTGCATGTCGATCTTGAGCGCGTCGCAGATGGCCTTGAGCAGGTGCTCCTTGTTCATCTGCGTGTGGCCCTTGAGCGTGTCATGCGGCATGCCGGACGCGATCTGGCGCAGCTCGACCACCGTCATGTGCTTCAGTTCCTCGAATGCGAGCGTGCGAGCCATCTAAGTGCTCCTTTCCCGCGTGAACGGACTCGAGAAACGCCGAACGGGCGTGCCGGGCACGCCTCGTCACGCCAAATGTACGCAAACCGGGACGGGTGTCAACAGCGCCGCGGACAGGGTCGCGAACGGCCCCGACACGGCCTACTTCACGACCGCCCCGCAGGCAATCCGGTTGCCGGCGTTGCCCGCCGGGTCCGTCTTGTAGTCGTCTGCCGCCTGGTGAATGACGAGCGACGCGCCTTTCGCGCCGAACAGGCTGGTGGGCCCGGCGCCCAGCGTAACGCCCCTGGCGAGCGCGTCGAATTCCACCTTCCCGCTCTCCGGCACGTAGATGTTCGGGAGGTCGCCGGCATGCGCCCCCTGCGGGTTCGCGAAGCCGTGCTGATGGCTCTCGGGGTTGAAGTGACCGCCGGCCGACTTGAAGTCGGGCGGCTCGCACTGCCCCACGGCATGGATGTGAATCGCGTGCGCGCCGGGCGGCAGGTTCGACAGCGTCCCGTGCAGCAGGACGCCCGCCGGGGTCTCGGTCAGATCCACGGTGCCCACCCCGTCGCCTTTCGCGGTCTTCAAATCGGCCCGCGCGCCGGCCGGCGGCGCGGCCTGGCCATAGACGACGAGCGCGGATGAGAGGCCGAGGGCCACCACCAGGCCCGCCAGCACGGCGACGGGTCGTTTCGTGCATCTTCCTGCGGTCATGACATGCCTCCTGCCTTCGCTCGCCTCGAGCGAGGCCTTCACGGCGCCACCTTGCGAAACCGCCTTCCCTGTCGCCTGGCAATCGACATCATCAGCGCCTGCGGCAGGAGCCGGATGAACAGCGCGATCGTCCGATTCGCGCGCCCTGGCACATAGACGATCTGCCCGCGCATCACCGCGTCGTAGCCCTCGCGCGCGACGCGCTCCGCGTCCATCCACATCCACGCCGGCAGGTGGCTGACGAGGTCGCGCGTGCCGCTCACATCGTGGAACTCGGTGTGGGTGAACCCCGGGCACAGCGCGGTCACGTGCACGCCGTGGCGGCGATTCTCGAGTGCCACCGATTCCGAGAGCTTGATCAGGAACGCCTTGGACGCGGCGTAGAGCGTGTGGCCCGCGCTGCCCGGCACGAGCCCGGCAAGCGAGGCCACGTTGATGATGCGGCCGTAGCGATGCTCGATCATGCTCGGCAGGAACCGCCAGGTCAGCTCGGCGGCCGAGGTCATCATCACCTGGATGAAGCGCGCGTGCTCCTCCCAGGTGGCGTCGAGGAATCCACCGGCGAGCCCGTATCCCGCGTTGTTGACGAGCAGGTCCACCCGGCGGCCACCGGCCCGGCACTTCTCGAAGATGCGGGCGGGCGCCGTCGGGTCGGCGAGATCCGCGACCAGGACCCGCGCATCCACCTGGAACCGCTCGGTGAGCTCACGCGCGAGCGCCCGCAGGCGATCTTCGCGCCGCGCGGCCAGGACCAGGTCGAAGCCGTGTGCCGCCACGACCCGCGCGAGCGCCTCGCCAATCCCGGCCGACGCACCCGTGACCAGCGCCGTTGGTCGCGATGCCACATCCATCAATTGAGTATAACGCCCGGGAAGCAGGGCGATGTCCGAAGTCCGATGTCCGGAGTCCGGTGTCCGGAGTCACCGCTCGACCCGCACCGGCAGATCTCGCGTCGTCTGGTTCCCCGACCAGTCGGCCGCGACGACGCGCAGGCGGTAATCGCCCGCCGGCAGTTGCGAAGCATCCCACAGGCCCTGCGTGAGGCGGCCTTCGTGCAGATCGTTCGTGACGATGTACCGGAAGCGCGTCGTCTTTGCACCGTACACGGTGATGCCGCTGCCCTCGGCGTAGATGAGCTGCGGCGCAGCGGACGCGGCCGGGATCCGATCGAACTCGATCGTCATGCGCGGCTGGTCGAAACCCGGCACCGGCGTCCCGTCCGCGTGGAGCACCTGGTAGCCGAGCCGGTAGACGCCGAGCCTGCGCTTCGCGTCGTTCCCGTCCACCCGATCGTAGGCCTCGACGACGATTGCGATCCGTCCGGACACCGCGATCGGACCGTGACGCGGCGGCGCCAGTCGCTCGCCTGCTTCCGAATACAGCGCGATCCCGTTGGGCGGAATCGTGGGGGGGACGAGGTCGTGGAACCCTTCGAGCGCGAGCGACAGCGGGTTGATTTCGCCGCTGCGCGGGCCGACGTCGAGGTGCACGTGGGCGAGCGCGTTGATCGTGCCGAGCGCGTCCCCGGCCCGGAACCGCGTGCCGCGCTCGACGCGCACCCGCGCGGGCCGGCCCCGGTCGTCGTTGACGGTGACAAACCGCGCGGGATCGAGGATGCGCCCCCGGGCCGTCCGCCCCACGCGCAGGTGGATGTAGGACGCGACGCCAATCCGCAACGCTTCGGTCGCGTTGCCGAACCCGGTAGCGCCAACCGGCCGCTCCATCTTCTCGTCGTGCACCGCGCGTGCGACGGCGCCGACCGGGCCGCGGACGTCGATGCCGGTGTGGAGGCGTTCCCGCCCGTCGCCGCCGAGGCTGCCCCGCGCCTCCCCCAGCGTCGCCGCCAGTTCGTGCCACTCGTGCTGCGGGTCGAGGGGCCACGGGAAGGCGGAGATCTTCAACGTGGCGGAGGTGAGCCACGGCACCGGTGTGAGGTCGATGTCGGCCGGGGCAACGCGATCGCCCGCGCACGTGAGACGCCGCACCAGGTAGTTGTCGCTGTCGGCGACGCGCAGGCTGCCATCGGGCGCGATGGCAACGCCCGTCGGATTGCGGAATCGAGCGGCCGTCGCGGGGCTCGCCGGAAAGTCGGTGTCGGCGCCCGCAACCGCCAACGTCTGGCCGCCCGGCGACAGCGCGAGGACGCGGCCGGTCCCATCGCTGACGAAAACGGCGGGGCCGACGCGCGTGCGCCTGGACGACCCGTCGATCGCGCCACAGGGCGTCACCGCCGCCCGCGCGGAATCTGGTGTCGGACGTGCGATGGCGAGTCCGACAGGCCGGAACACGATGACCTGCTGCAACGTCCCGCCGACGCTCGCCGGTGCGTTCCCCACCGTCGTCACCTGCCGGTCGGGCGCGATCCGGCGAATCGCGTCGTTGCCCGTGTCGGCCACGTAGATCGCGCCGTCCTCGTCCACGGCAACGCCGGATGGCGTGTCGAAGAGCGCCTGCGCGCCAGCGCCGTCCCGGTAGCCCGGCGTGCCGCCGCCGGCGATCGTCGTGACCTGGCCGTCGGTGCCGATGAGGCGAATGCAATCGTTGTAGCTGTCGGCGACGACGATGCGGCCGTCGCGAGCCACGGCGACGCCGATCGGTCCGTTGAACCGCGCGTCGCGGCCGCGCCCGTCCGCATGGCCCGGCTCACCGCTGCCGGCGACGGTCGTGACCGAGCCGGCGGGCGTGACGCGCCGAATCGCGTGATTGCTGGTGTCGGCGACGATCAGGTTGCCGGCCGAATCGATCGCCAACGCCGACGGCGTGTTGAAGGCGGCGGCCCGCCCTTCGCCGTCCGCGAAGCCTTCGCGGCCGCCGGCGATGACGCGGGCTGTTCCGTCGGCCTTGATGCGCCAGATGACGTTGTTGTCGCCGGCATCCGCCACATACGTGTCACCCGCGGCGTCGACGGCCACGCCGAACGGATCGGCAAAGGCCGCCTCGTGGCCGCGCCCCTCCGCCAGTCCAGGCGCGCCGACGCCGGCCAGCGTGGTGACGATCGTCGGCCATCGGAGGGCTTGCGGCCGTGGAGGGGCGACGCGTTGAAGAAAGAGGAGGAACACCGACACCGTGACTGCGCCGAGAAGCACCACGGCAATCAGCGCGGCGAGTGTCCGGGGCTTGATGGGAAATCGCAACGAACCGGAGTGTAGCATCTGGGGCCCGGGCGCGTGACAAACCGCGCGCGCGGCGTGCATCATGGATTATGCACTCCAGGTTGCGGCGGCGCGGGTCGCTGTGGGTCGTGGCCGCTCTCGGCGTGGTGCTCGCCGTGCTCTCGATCCGCGGGCTGGCGAGGCGCGCCGAGGATGTCGCCGACGAGGCGGCCCGTCTCGCGACGCTGCTCGAGCTGCGGCCGGGCATGACCGTCGCGGAGATCGGCGCGGGCGCCGGCGACTTCACCGTCGCCATCGCGCAGCGTCTCGGTCCGAGCGGTCACATGTTCTCGACCGAGCTCGACCGGAACAAGTTGGCGGAGATTCGGCGCGCCGTCGATTCGGCCCGACGGCGCAACGTGACCGTCGTCGAGGCCGCCGAGACGACGACCAACCTGCCTTCGGCCAGTTGCGACGCGATCGTCATGCGGCGCGTCTATCACCACCTGACCCATCCCGCGCGGATCGACGCCAGCCTGTTCGACACCCTGCGCCCGGGAGGACTGCTCGCGGTCGTGGACTTCGAACCGACGGGCGGCAGCGTCCCGCCGGGCGTTCCGGCCGATCGCGGCGGTCACGGCGTGCATGCGCAGACAGTCGTGGACGAGGGTACCGCCGCCGGGTTCACGCACGTGCGCACCATCCGCGACTGGTCGCGGAACCTGTACCTGGTGCTGTTGCGAAGACCGGCAGCGAGCGCCGGGCCGGGCTAGATTAATCGCGACGCGAGTTGCGGGTGCCGCAGGACGACGTCCTTGACGATGTCGATCCAGGCGTCGCGCCCGCCGTCGGGCAGGCGTTCGTGCGGGAGCTTGCGCTCGGTCAGCAGCGTGTCGACCAGCTGGTCGATGTTGCGCATGAAGAACTCGTCGGTATCCCGCACGCCGTCGGCGTCGGCCGCGCCGGAGATCGGCACCTTGAACAGCAGGTCGTAGCTCTTCATCCAGTAATCGACAAACCGCTCGATCGGTTTCTGCCTGCCGCACGCGAACATCAGGTACGCATAATTGTCGAGGACGCTGCGATCGCACACGACCACGTCGTGGTGGCTGGCCGACCGGATCTCCTCGGCGATCTGCGTCGTCAGGATCCACATCTGGGCATCGAGCGAGGTCTTGCGATTGATCGGCAGCGGCGACAACCGCGCCACCTCCTTCACCATGTCCACGTTGATGCCCTGCCGCTTGAGCACCGCGGCGAGGTCGTAGCAGAGCGTGGTCTTGCCGACGCCGTGCGTGCCGATGAAGGCGAGTTTCATGATGTGGTGTGCGGGAGGCGCTGCATTCTACACGATGCGGCGCGGCGTGCGAAGTGCGGCGTCGGAAATGCGGCGTGCGCGCGCACGAGGAACCGCACCTCGCACCGCACGTCGCACGCCGCACCTCGCACTTCGCACGTTCTTCACCGCGTCATCTTCCGGTACTTCACGCGATGCGGCCGATCGGCGGCCGCGCCGAGGCGTCGCCGGCGATCCGCCTCGTAGTCCTGGTAGTTGCCCTGGAACCACACGACCTGGCTGTCGCCCTCGAAGGCGAGCATGTGCGTGGCGATGCGATCCAGGAACCACCGGTCGTGCGACACCACGACGACGCAGCCGGCGAAGTCGATGAGCGCGTCCTCGAGCGAGCGCAGCGTGTCGACGTCCAGATCGTTGGTCGGCTCGTCGAGCAGCAGCAGGTTGCAGCCGCCGCGCAGCAGTTTCGCCAGGTGCACGCGGTTGCGCTCGCCGCCCGACAGCGTGCCGACCTTGCGCTGCTGGTCGCGGCCCTTGAAATTGAACCACGAGGCGTAGGCGCGTGACGGCACCGCGCGCTTGCCGATCTGGATCTCGTCCTGCCCGCCCGAGATCTCTTCCCAGACCGTCTTGTCGGGCCCGAGCGCGTCACGGCTCTGATCGACGTGGCCGATCGTCACCGTCTCGCCGATCCGCAGGGTGCCGGCGTCCGGCGGTTCCTGCTGCGTGATCATCCGGAACAGGGTGGTCTTGCCCGCGCCGTTCGGGCCGATGACGCCGACGATGCCGCCGCGCGGCAGCTTGAAGGCGAGATCGTCGATGAGCACGGTCTCGCCGTAGCCCTTGCGCAGGTGCTCCGCCTCGACGACGACGTCACCCAGCCGCGGGCCGGGGGCAATGTAGATCTCGCCGCGCTCGATGCGCTGCGTCGGATCCTCGGCCAGCAGCTGTTCGTACGCGTTCAGCCGCGCCTTGCCCTTGGCCTGCCGCGCGCGGGGCGACATGCGGATCCACTCGAGCTCGCGCGACAGCGTCCGCTGGCGACGGGCTTCCTGCTTCTCCTCGTGCTCGAGGCGCGCCTGCTTCTGCTCCAGCCACGACGAGTAGTTGCCCTTCCACGGGATGCCCTGGCCGCGATCGAGCTCCAGGATCCAGCCGGCGACGTTGTCCAGGAAGTAGCGATCGTGCGTGACGGCGACAACGGTGCCTGGATACTCCTGGAGGAAGCGCTCGAGCCAGGCGACCGATTCGGCATCGAGATGGTTGGTGGGCTCGTCGAGCAGCAGCAGATCGGGCGAGCGCAGGAGCAGCCGGCACAGCGCGACCCGGCGACGTTCCCCGCCCGAGAGCGTCCGGACGTCGGTCTCCCCCGGCGGCACGCGCAGCGCCTCCATGGCGAGCTCGATGCGCGAATCGAGGTCCCACGCGCCCGCCGCCTCGATGCGGTCCTGCAGCCGGCCCTGCTGCTCGAGGGCCTTCTCCATCTCGTCGGGCGACAACTCTTCGCCAAGGCGTTCCGACAAGTGGTCGAACTCCGCGAGCAGCGCGCGCGTGTCGGCCACGCCGTCCTCGATGTTGCCGCGCACGTCTTTCGCTTCGTCCAGCTCGGGCTCCTGCTGCAGCAGGCCGATCGACACGCCGTCGGCCGGGAACGCCTCGCCGCCGAAGTCCTTGTCGAGGCCCGCCATGATGCGCAGCAGCGTGCTCTTGCCGGCGCCATTCGCGCCGAGCACGCCGATCTTCGCGCCCGGGAAGAACGACAGCCAGATGTCCTTGAGGACGACCTTGTCGGGTGGATGGACCTTGGTGAGGCCCTTCATCGTGAAGATGTACTGGTACGACGCCACGCTGACGCTCCTTCGACTTCAGGCTTTCGGCCAGGGCCCAAGGCCTTCACCTGATCTGAAACCGCATGATCGGCCGCGTGCGCGAGCGCCGGATGGCTTCCGTGAAGCCGGCCTGCCGGAACGCCGACGGCACACCGGTCCAGACGAACGGGTCCGGTGTTGGCGCCATGGTCGGCTCCACGGGATAGCCTTCCACGATGTGCGCGCCCTGCCTGGCCGCCAGGTCGACGGCGGCCTTCAGCAGGCCAACCGAGACGCCCCGGCGTCGATACGGCTTCGCGACGAACAGGCACGAGATCGACCACACCGGCTCATCGTCGATCTTCTTCAGCACGCGGGACCGCTCGAGCGCCGGGTAATCCTGGCGCGGGGCGATCGCGCACCATCCGATCGGCTCGCGGCCGAGATACGCCAGCACGCCGGGCTTTCGCCCCGCGGTGACGATTCGCTTCAGCGCCCGCCGGTTGCCGGCTCCCTTGCCGGCCAGCCAGCGCTGGCGCGGCAGCCGCCACACCATGCACCAGCAACCGCCGCAGGCGCCGCGCTCGCCGAACAGCGCGTCGACATCGGACCATCGCGAGGGCGTTGCCGGACGATACGTGACAAACGACAGGGCCGCGACACCGTTCATCTGTGCTCCTGCGCCACACCCTACCTGCGCGGCCGGACGGTCACCTTCTGCGTCAGCTTCTTCTCGCCCACCTGCAGCGTGGCCGTGTACTCGCCGGCGGGGACGACGCCCCCGCGCCCGCCGCGGGCACTCCAGTCCACACCATTGAGGCCGGCGTCGCCGGGGGCCTCGAGCGTCTGCACCACCTGCCCGGCGGCATTGGCGATCGTGATGGTCACCTTGCCCGCCGGCTTGCTGCGCAGAAAGTAGGTCAGCCTGGCGCCTTCCTCGTTCGGCACCGACAGGTTCCGGTCGCCGTAGAGCTCGTAGTTGCCCCACGCGCCCTCGCCGGGCTGCGTGAAGGCTGGCACCGCGAAGAAATGGACGTCCTCGGCGAAGGCGCCCCCCTTCGCCTCGCGCAGCCACGCCATGTGGCCGACCCACAGCCCGCGTCCGTAAGTGGCCACCACGAGATCGCTTTCCCGCGGATGAATGACCAGGTCCGTCACGGATACCACGGGCATGTTCCCTTTCAGCGCGACCCATCGTCCGCCGCCGTCGACCGACACGAACACACCGCCCATCGTCCCGACAAACAACAGGTCCTTGTCCGTCGGGTCCTCGACAATCACATTCGCGGGATGCCCGGCCGGGAGGTTCGACGAAATGGCGGTCCACGTGGCACCGAAATCCGTCGTCTTGAACACGAGCGGCTCGTACTTGTCGAACCGATGCCCCGACTTGGTCACATAGGCGGTCCCCGGCTCATGGGCCGACGCCAGCACGCGCGTGACCCAGTAGGTTGCCGGCCCGCCAGCCGCCGCGATCTTCGCCGTCACGTTCGTCCACGTCGCGCCATGGTTCTGTGTGACCTGCACCGTGCCGTCATCGGCGCCCACCCAGATGATGCCCGCCTTCACTGGCGACTCCGCGATCGTCGTGATCGTGCAGTACTGCACCGTGCTGCCGGGCGGCGAGATCTTCGACGCGTCGGCGGTCGTCAGATCCGGACTGATCTCCTCCCAGTTGTCGCCGCGATCGAGCGATCGGAAGAGCACCTGCGCGCCCGTGTAGAGAATCTGGCTGTTGTGCGGCGAGATGCGGATGGGCGGCGTCCAGTTGAACCGCAGCGGCGGCTGGCCGGCCGGCCGCGTGGGTGCGATGGCCTTGCGCGTGTGAGTGGCCTGGTCGACGCGGTAGTGCCCTCCCCACTGGAACGTGTTGTAGACCCAGCGGCTGTCGGTCGGATCCACCTGGTTGTACATCCCGTCGTTGTCGCCGACCGTCACCCAGTCCTCGAGGTCGACGCGGCCTGACCAGCCGTGGACCGGTCCGCGCCAGGAATCGTGATCCTGCAATCCGCCGTAGATCCGATAGGGCTCATCCATGTCCACCGAGATCGCGTAATACTCCCCGCCGGGAATGTTCGCATAGTGGTCGCACGTCTTGCCGCCGTCGTAGGACACGTGCACGCCGCCGTCGCTGCCCAGGACCATCCGATCCGAGTTCTGCGGGTCGATCCACATGGTCCGGAAGTCGCCGAACCCGTTCGCAAACAGGTTGCGCGAATTCCACGTCAGCCCCGCCCACGTCCGGCCGCCGTCTTCGGAGCTGAGCAGCGAATCCTGGTTGAGGATGATGCGCTGGTCGTTGTTCTGGTCCACGCGGATCTGGTTGAACGAGTAGCCGGCCTTGTTGCTGACATCGTCTTTCGCGGCGTTCATTCGTCGCCAGGTGCGCCCGCCATCCTCGGTCCGGTACACCTCGCCGCCCACCAGCCGCTCGCGCGGCGCGCCCCCGCGGGCCTGGTCCTGCTTCGACTCGTCCGCGGTCGGAGGACGCTTGTTCATGTTCTCGAGCACGGCGTAGAGGATGTTCGGGTGCTTCTGGTAGAGATCGAGGCCGATGCGGCCGATTGGCCCTTTCGGCAAGCCGCCCCCGAGCAGCGTCCACGTCTTGCCGCCATCGGTGGTCTTGCGAATCCCCGTGCCCGGACCGCCTTCGACGAGCCGCCACGGGTAGCGCTGCACGTCGTAGGTGGCGGCATAGAGCGTCTCGGGCTGTTTCCTGTCAACGACCAGGTCGATGACGCCCGTGGTGTCGTTGACGTAGAGAATCTTCTGCCACGTCCGGCCGCCGTCTGTCGTCTTGAACACGCCGCGCTCGTCGTTGGGCGACCAGAGATGCCCCATCGCCGCGACGTAAACCGTGTCGGGCCTCGTGGGATGAATGACGATGCGCGCGATGTGCTGCGTGGCGGGCAGCCCCATGTGCTGCCAGGTGCCGCCCCCGTCGATCGATTTGTAGACGCCGTCGCCCGGCATCGACACGCGCACCTGCGAAGCGTCGCCGGTGCCCAGCCACACGATGTTCTCGTTCGATGGCGCGACGCTCACGCACCCCATCGAGCTCATGCTCTCGCCCGGGAAGACGAGCGCGAAGGTCGTCCCGTTGTTCGTCGTCTTCCAGAGCCCGCCGTAGCGGACGGCGACGTACATCGTGTAGAGATGCGCCTTCTGAGGCTGGTCGGGAATCGCGATGTCCGCGATCCACGATCCAGCCCGGAACGGACCGAGGTTGCGGTACGTGAAGCCTCGCACGGCCTCGTCGCTCAACCCGACGGGACCTTGCGCGCGAACGGCGCCAAACGCCGCGGCGACGAGGATGACGATGATGGCGACGACGGGAGCAAGTCTGCGCACGAGCCACCTCCGGATAACGGCTTCGGGCCGAAGATCCTATTTCGACGCCTTCGCGATTGCGGCCTCGGCCAGCGGTGCCATGATCGCGTATCCCTTCGCATTCGGGTGCAGGTCGTCCTCGCTCAGCTGCGCGCGCAGCGTCCCGGCGGGGTCGATCATCGCCGAGAAGTAGTCCAGATAGACGTGGCCGCGGGCCGCCGCGTATGCCTTCAATCTCTCGTTCACCGCGACGATGCGCGCCAGCGGCCGTACTGTGGTCTGCGGTGGTTGAGGGTCGTCCGCGCGATGATGCGATGCGCCGACCGGAAGGATGCTCGAGAGGACGACCTGGATGCCGTGCGCCTGCGCCAGCTCGCTCATCGACGCGACGTTCCCCTCGATCTCGTCGTTGGTGGCCGGCCCGGTGTTGCCCGCGATGTCGTTCGTCCCCGCGAGGATCACCACCACCTTCGGGTTCAGCGCGATGACGTCCGGCCGGAACCGCACGAGCATCTGCGGCGTCGTCTGGCCGCTGATGCCGCGATCGACGTATGGCTTGCCGGGAAAGAAGCCACCGAAGCGCGGCTGCTGCCAGAAATCGGTGATCGAATCGCCCATGAAGACGACGCGGGTTTCTCCGGCGCGAGGCGGGACGATCTCGCGATTCGCGTCGCGATAGCGCGCGAGATCCGGCCAGTCGCGCAGCCGGCCGTCGTTACGCACGACGGCCGACAGCGCTCGCGCCAGCTCGGGGCAGTTCGGCACGGCGGCGGCCGGCGCCTGGGTTTGCGCCGCGACTACCGGCGGCGGATTCTGCAATGCCGTAGCGGGCAGATTCTGCGATACGAGCGCCACCGCGGCGATCAAGACCCCCGCGACGACAAAACCGTAATGGGGTCTGGCACCTTTTCTCATGTCAGTCTCATTTTCGCGGCTTGTCCGGACCGCGGTACATCAGGACCTCGGCGCGTTCCAGCGTCACGAGTCCTTCCTGCACCATCGCGTCGAGGTCCGGCAGGAACGCTTCAATCTTCTCCGCCGCGTCCACGATCTCAATGACGATCGGCAGATCTTCCGACAAGCGCAGGATCTTCGCCGTGTGCATCCGACTGTGCCGGCCAAATCCCATGAAGCCTTTCCAGGCCGTGGCACCGGCGAGCCCGCGCTTCCTGGCTTCTTCGACAATCGCCTCGTAGAGCGGCTTGCCGTGCCACCGATCCGTCTCACCGACGAAAATGCGCAGCAGCTTGCCTTCTGTCGGGATCTGCATGGTTCCGCTCCGTCAGATCGCCCGCGCGAGCACGTAACCAAGCCAGAGGACGAGCAGGCCGACGCCGACCTGGCCGGCCGCGTTCACGAGCGCGCGACCGATTTCCACGTCGCGCAGCAGCGCGAACGTCTCGAACGCGTAGCTGGAAAACGTGGTGAATCCGCCGAGCACGCCGATCAACAGAAACGTCCGTGCCGTCGGTGAGATGACCGATCGCGCTTCGACGAGGCCGGCGATCAGTCCAAAGGCGAGGCACCCGACGACGTTGACGACGAAGGTGCCGTAGGGGAACGACGGCGGGGCGTACCGATGCACGAACCCGCTGAGCCCGTAGCGGGCGACCGAACCGAGCGCGCCACCGAGAGCGACCAGAAGAACTCGCATGGAAGGCCGTCGCCAGCGAAGGCGATTGTACCCCGGCAGCACAGTATTGTCCGACCGGTTACAGTTGCGACAGCACTTGCTGTCGCGGGCGACCCGAGAGATGGCTGGATCGCCCGGATTCCCGCGCCGCTCGCCGGCAGATCGGGCTGGTATGGTCCTTGCGCTGTTCGCGAGCGGAATGATATTGCCATGACACGAACTTCGCCCGCACTTCTGTGCGCATCGACATTCGCGCTCGCGATCGTCCTGTGCTGTCCGGGCCCGTCGTCGGCCGCCGGCCTGGAACGTTCTGCGACGGGGCTCGCGACGAACCACCAGAAGGGGCAGGAGAAACACGCGAAAGACGACGGCAGACACGTCGGTCCCCCCGAAGGGGAACGACACGGCCGTCGCGACGCGTGGATGGATCACGAGCAGTGCCGCAGCGTCGTGACCGCGTATTACGACCATCGCAGTCTGCCGCCGGGCCTGGCGAAGCGGCGCGCGCTGCCGCCAGGGCTTCAGAAGCAGCTACGCGAGCGCGGGCAATTACCGCCCGGCCTCGAGCGGCACCTGGTGCCGGTCCCGGTGGAACTCGAACATCGCCTTCCGCCGCTTCCGCCGCACCACGTCCGCCGGTTCGCGGGCGATGACCTGCTGGTCATCGACCTACGGGCGAACCTCGTCGTCTCGATCACGGCCGGCGTGTTCATCCGACGGTGAAAATGGGGCCATCAGGGGAAGGAGACTCAGATGAAATGGCGATTCCTGTCGGCCGGCGCGGCCGCCACCCTGCTTGCCCTGGCGATCGGCTGCGGCGGCAGCCCGACCAACGCGACACAGGGCGCATCGCTGTCCGTCATGCTGAAGGACAGCCCGTTCAGTGATGCCCGCGCCGTGCTCGTCACGTTCTCGGACGTCAGCGTGCACACCAGCGGCGGCGGCTGGTCCACGCTGCCGTTCAGCGGCGGCGCGACCAGCCGTACCTGCGACCTGAAACAACTCTCCAGTGCCCAGGACGTGCTCGGCACGGGACCGCTGCCGGCCGGGCACTACACGCAACTGCGCGTGACGGTGACGAGCGCGGTCCTCTACTTCGACAACGCCGCAGGGTCGGGACCGTGCGCAGCCACGATCG
This sequence comes from Acidobacteriota bacterium, assembly GCA_003170135.1. Lineage (GTDB taxonomy): Bacteria > Acidobacteriota > Vicinamibacteria > Vicinamibacterales > Fen-181 > Fen-181. The sequence goes on along the minus strand of PMZR01000129.1, from coordinate 9,941 downwards.
GGGCGCCCGCAGGCCGGAACGCGCCGATCGACATCGCGTCGGGGCAGGTCATCCTGAATCGCGAATTTGACCTGTCGGGCACCGCGGCGACGTCAATGCTCGTCGACTTCGACGGCGACAAGTCGATCACGCAGACAGGCAACGGCGCCTACAGGATGTCGCCGGTCGTCGCGATCGTGTCGGTGCAGCAGTGAGGAGCAGTGGATAGCGGGTAGTGGATGGTGGTCTTCGCTTTTTCCTTCAGCATCCCCAGATGTCGCCGACCGTGAATCCGTTCGGGAACGGATCGTCCGGATCGACGACGTACTGCGCGAAGCCGGTGATCCAGGCGCAACCGGTGAGGGTCGGCACGAGGGCGGGTCGGTCGCCGACGATGGTCTCCTCGATCAACCGGCCGGTGAAGACGGTCCCCAGGATGCCTTCGTGCCGGAAGTCCTGACCGAGGGCCAGCTGCCCCTTGGCGTGCAGCGTCGCCATCTTCGCGCACGTGCCGGTGCCGCACGGTGACCTGTCGATCGCGCCGGTCCAGGTCGCCGGCCGATCCCAGTCCAGCATGCCGGTCGACACGACGACCGCATTCTTCCGGTCCGCGTCGGGTCGCGACGGCGGGCCGGAGAGCTGCGCGATCGTGATGCCGATGCCCGGGATGGTCGGGTGCTCCACCTTCAGCTGCTCCTGCGCCGCCGTCTTGATCATCTCGCCGATGCGGACGATCTCGCGCCCCTCGTCCGGAGTGAGCCGCAGGCCGAATGGCTCCGCGTCGGCAATCACGTAGAACATGCCGCCCCAGCCGACATCAACCGTCACGGTGCCGAGGTGCGGCACCTCGATCGGCGTGTCGAGGTGGGCGGCGAAGGCGGGCACGTTGCGGAATGTCACGGAGGTGACCTTGCCGTTCGCGCACCGGGCGCGGACACGAATCAGCCCGGCCGGCGCCTCGAGCACCAGGTCGGTCGTCGGCTCCCGCATCGGCAGCATGCCGGTCTCGAGCAGCGCCGTCGTGACGCAGATGGTGTTGGTTCCCGACATCGCCGGGTACTCCACCTGCTCCATGATGATGAAGCCGGCGTCGGCCTCGGGCTGCGTGGGCGGAAGGATGAGGTTGCAGTTCGCGGCGGGATAGCCGCGCGGTTCCCGCAGCATCCGTTTCCGCAGATCGTCGGCCTGCGATTCGAAGTACTTCATCTTCTCGAACATCGTCCGGCCGGGTACGTCCAGCACGCCGCCCACGATGACCCGCCCCGGCTCGCCGCAGGCGTGCAGATCGACCGCCGAAATCATGCTGCTCAGGCGCATGGCCCCGCCTTTCCTCCCGCTCGCAGTCAAACGACAGATGCTAGCACGGGCCGCGACCAGCCTGTCGCCGGCGCGGGGCGGAGGTATAATCGCGGACGCTGGCACGGGTGCCGGCAACCGGCAAGGAGGCAGGATGAGACTCGCGGCATGGCTGCTCATCGCGGCCGCGCTCGTGTGCACGGCGCCCGCGCGGATCCACGGCCAGGCATCGACGCCCTACGGCATTGGCAGTGTCGTGCCCACGGACGTCACGCTCAAGGACATCTACGGCAAGGACCACACGCTTGGCGAGTACCGTGGCAAGGTGGTGTTCATCCACTTCTGGTCGATCGTGTGCCCGTACGAGAAGCTGGCCGAGCCCAAGTGCATCCAGATGCAGAAGCAGTACGGCGACAAGCTGGTCGAGATCGCCATCAACGCCAACCAGGGCGAGCTCAAGAGAGACCCCGCGGGGACCTATGCCAGCCTGCGCGAGCACGTGCAGCAGGCCGGCGTGAACTTCCTCGTCACGGTCGATCCCGGCAACAAGATCACGGACCTGCTCGGCGGCACCAACACCCCGCACTGCTTCGTGCTCGACAAGGACGGCACGCTGCGTTACGCGGGCGCCCTCGATGACGACCCGCGAGGCGAGAAGGGCGCACAATCAGCCGGCTACGTGCGCGACGCGATCGACGCGGTGCTGGCCGGCAAGCCGGTGACGACCTTCACGACGAAGCCCTACGGTTGAACGATCAAGCGCGGGTAGCTCTCTCGTGTAGAGAGCACGGATCGGCTTGCGGCTTTGCGCTTTGGGCTTTGGACTTTCGGACGGCAAGGGCACGGCGCGCGCCGTGCCCTTGCGCGTTTATGGGCGCGCTCATGAAGAGACTCGTCTTTCTTGCAATCGCGATTGCGTGCACGCTGCCGCCGACGGGCGTGGCTGGCGTTCGTGCGTCCGGCGTCGGCCGCCGCAGCTTGCAGTCGGCGACTGCGAACGCGCCCGACATCCGCGTCGTCGATTTGAAGGGCCTGCAGGACGCGATCGCCCGCAACCGGGGCAAGGCGCTGCTGGTGAACTTCTGGGCGATCTGGTGCGAGCCGTGCGTGGCGGAATTGCCGGAGTTTTTGGCCACCGGCCGCGAGTACCGCGACCGCAACGCGGTGGTCCTGACCGTGTCCTACGACCTGATGATTCCCGACGTTACCAGGGACGGCGTGTTGAAGCAGATGCGCGCCTTCGTCGAGGCGCGCAAGATCGACGCGCCGGTCCTCATCTACGACGCGCCCGATTACGACGCCATCAACGAGCGGCTCGGCCTTCCCGGCCCGGTGCCGGTGACCATCGCGATCGACGCGACGGGCCGCATCGTTGACCGCCACACGGGACAGGCCACGCGGCAGCAGTTCCAGGACATGATGAAGAAGGCGCTGGGCGAGCAGTGAATGTAGAACGTCGAAGGTCGAGTGCGGAATGTGGAATGGCGAATGCCGAATCTGGAATGTGGATGTAGGAGGACGCGCGCGTAGCCTCACGCCCGGCAATCCACCAGGATCCGCCCGCGCACCTTGCGATGCAGCACCTGCTCACACGCGCGAATGAGGTCGGCGAGCGGCACCACGCCACCGACGATCTCCGCGAGATGCGGCGGCTTCAGCTCGCCGCCCAGCCGATTCCAGAGATCCGCGCGCAGCGCCATCGGACAATTCGCCGAACTCGCGCCGAGCAGGCTCACGCCCCGCAGGATGAACGGGAAGACGTTCCCATCGAAGTCCGCGGCCCCCGCCATGCCGATCGCGGCGACATTGCCCCACAACTGCACGTGCCGCAACAGGCCCGCCAGCAACACACCACCCACGTTGTCGATCGCCCCGCCGAAACGCACGCTCTCGAGCGGCCGCGTCCCCAGCTGCAGCATGTCGGGCGTCGCCACCTCGTGCGCCCCGAGCGAGCGCAGGTAGCCGTCGTGCTCCGGCCGGCCGGACACCGCGATCACGCGATAGCCGCGCGCGGCCAGCATCGAGACCGCAGCCGAGCCCACGCCCCCGGTCGCGCCCGTGACGACGATCGGGCCGAGAGCGGGCGTCTGCCCGTTCACTTCCATCCGGTGGAGCGCGAGCGCGGCCGTGAACCCTGCGGTGCCGAGCGTCATCGCCTCGAACGCGGTGAGACCCGGCGGCAACCCGACGATGCTGTCGGCCGGGACGCGGACCATGCCGGCAAACCCGCCGTCGCGCGTTTCGCCAAGGCCCATGCCGTTGACGAGTACCGCATCCCCCGGTGTGAAGCGCGCATCCGAGGATGACTCGACGCGGCCTGCGACGTCGATGCCCGCGTTGAGCGGGAAGCGCTTCAGGATCTTCCCGCGCCCGGTGACCGCCAGCGCGTCCTTGAAATTGATGCCCGACCATTCCGACCGGATGACCACGTCGCCCGGCGTCAGCGCATCGACGTCCATCTGCTGAACGCGCGCCACCGACGCGGTGCCCTCCTGGAATACTCGGCATGCGAGAAAAGACATTAGTCGAGTATAGCGGAGCAACGTTCAGGCCGGCTCGCGGCGCTGCCACCACGCGTTGCGGCCCGGTTTCACGCAGCGGACTTCGCCCGCGGTGCGCAAATCCCGGAGGACGCGATTGATCGTGGGCCGGCTGATGGACGGCACGAGCCGCTCGAGGTCCGGGTGCCGGAACTGGTGCGGCAGGCCGCGCACAGCCCGGACGACCATCTCGCGCTTCGCGCCACGGGGCGGGAGGTCTACGGTGACTTGGCGTTCCAGTTCCTGGTAGCCCTGCAGCACCACGCCGAGGAAGTACTCCCACCAGGGCACCAGCGTGTGCGCCGCCTGGTGCCAGCCGCGCCATGATGCCTGCAGCGCCCCGGACCAGAGCGCCCGTGTCCGCTCGAACAGGGGATCGAGCGAGACCCACGCGGTGAGGGCGTAGCCGGCGCGCTCGAGAAGCACCATCGCCAGCAGCCGCGCGATGCGCTCGTTGCCGTCCGAGAACGGATGAATGCAGAGAAAGTCGAGCAGGTAGGACGGGACGAGCAGCAGCGGATCGATGATGCCGGCATCGGACTGTCGGATGAATCCGTCGTGCAGCCGGTTCATGGCGTCCTCAACCGCGTAGGCCGGAACCGGCGTGAACCGCACCGCGGTCGATCCATCCGGGAGACGCTCGGTGACGAGGTTGTCGGAGGTCTTCCACCGCCCGCCGCCTTCGGGAAGAAACTGAAACAGATCGGCGTGCAGATGCAACACCATCTGCGGCGTCAGAGCCTGTCGCCCCGCCTCGTCTTGCCCCGCCTCGGCCGCGATGCGTCCGAGCGCCTCGCGATAGCCGGCAATCTCCTGTTCCGCGCGATTGCGCGGTCCATCGCGCCGAGCCACGAACGCGAGCACTCGCTCAGGCGGTACAACGATCCCGTCCAGACGGCTGGAGGTTTCCGTGCCGTGGAGCAGGGCCGCCTGCCGCAACCGATGGAGGATTTTGGGCGACCGGTCGGTCAGGACCGTCTGCCGGCCTTTGTATTCGCCAAGCAGCCGAATGGTGCGAAGGAGTGAAGGCGGCACAGCCTGCCGCCCGAGAACGCCATCGTCCAGGGACTTCATGCGAGTCGTAATATTATCACTATTTTAACGTGATGACATTTATTTGGGTTTGGAAGGCACAACCTGTCTGGATAAATATATCGTTTGCGCACATCTGAGCAAATTATGTCGAATCCGCACCTCTCCCCATAACAGCGTTGCCGCCCCCCTTTGATCTTTCACTTTGGGCTGAGTTTCGGCGGTGCTAGCATGATTGGCTCGTGCTGACGCACTCGGTTCCCGGGGCTCTCGGGCTCTTCCTGGCGGCGATGGTCGCCGGCGCGGTCAATTCGGTGGCCGGCGGCGGCAGCCTCATTTCCTTCCCGGCGCTGGTCGCCTTCGGGCAGCCCGCCATCCTGGCCAACGCCACCAATACCGCCGCGCTGTGGCCCGGTTCGGTTGCCAGCGCTGTCGCGTACCGGCGCCAGACGTCGTTGCATCGCGGACTGCTGCCGGCGCTGCTCTGGCCGAGCGTGATTGGCGGCCTGCTCGGCGCGTACGTGCTCGTCTCGACGCCACCCGAGCTCTTCGAACGGGTCGTGCCGTTCCTGGTGCTGTTCGCGACGTTGCTCTTCGCGTTCCGAGGCCGAATCTCGTCCGTCTTCGCGCCGGCGAACGGCCGGCAGCCGGCAGGACACGACGAAACGCAGAGCGACCGCGCAGCGGGCGCCGACGAACAGGTGACCCGTGCGGGCCGTGTCGGGGGGTTTCTCTTCCAGTTGCTGGTCGCGACCTATGGTGGTTACTTCGGCGCGGGCATCGGCATCCTGATGCTGGCCTCGCTCAGCCTGATGGGGCTTCGCGACATCCATCGCATGAATGCGCTCAAGACGATCCTCGGCGCGCTCATCAACGTCATCGCGTTCGTCTTCTTCGCGGTCAAGGGACTGGTCGTCTGGCCGCTTGCGGTGCTCATGGCGGCCGGCGCGATTGCCGGCGGCTACGTGGGCGCGCGGGTGGCGATGCGCGTGGATGCGCGCTGGGTGGGCCGCTTCGTGATTGTCGTCGGGCTGGTCGTCTCGGTGTGGCTGTTCGCGTCGAAGTAACGGCGCGGCCCTTCAGGCCTGACCCGCTCCCTTCTCGAGCAGCGCCGTGCGGCTGCCGCGAATACGCGGGCTGTCGACACGCCGCAGCCCGGCCGCCGCAGCCGCGGCTAGCGTCTTCGCGAAATTCTCCGCCGTCACGTGGCCACTCGGTTCCGCGAGCAGCGTGCGGCCACCGGGTTTCAGCGCGGCGCCCGCGGCCGCGAAGAAGCGGTGCATGTCGGGCAGTTCGTGAACGACGGCGAACGCCAGCACGAAGTCCGCCTGGCCGTCGAGGTCCTCCATCCCCGTCGCCTCCCCCGCCACCGGCCGCGTCTCCACGCGATCCGGCAAACCCGCACGCTTCGCCCGGCGCTTCAATGCGTCGAGCATCTTCGGTTGGACGTCGATCGCGACGACCCGGCCCCCGGGTCCAACCAGGCGGGCGATGTCCAGGGTGAAGAACCCCATCCCGGCCCGGTCTCGACGACGGTCATGCCGGACCGCAGATGGGGGGGAGAGAATCGCGCGCGGATCCTGGTACAGGCGCCGCAGCGGGCTCGCCAGCAGGTAACCAAGCCACCACGGGCAGACGCGATGCGGCATGAGGTGCTCCTGTCGGGCCAGCGGTTCCGACGCACATCGAAAATGAGACTGACGTGAGAAAAGGGGTCAGACCCCATTACAAATCTGTCATCGGGACTCGAGACGATCGGCCACCGACTTGACGCCCCTGGTCTCACGCGCGAGCGCCACGGCGCGGGCCCGCTCCGCGTTCGATCGGACGGTGCCGGTCAAGGTGACCGCCGCATCGGTCGGGAGACATGGATCGTGCGCGCGTTCAGGGAGTCGTCCATGTCGATCTTGGACTTGATCTTGGTTGTCAGCGCCGCGTCCGACAGGAAGCCACCGGCCTGGCTGCTCGCCGCCACCAACGTTCGGCCGATGGTCGTCGCTTCAGCCCGAGCCTCGCCCGCGAGTTTCGACCCGCTGATGCCCAGGACCGATCGGACGCGCACATCCTCCCGTCCGCTCGCCGCGCGATAGCCATAGTAGTAGACGATTCCCCCCGCGATGACGAGCAGAATCAGCGTGAACAGCATCCGGAACAGCGCTCTGATCATTGCGGACCTCTCATCCGGGACGGTCGCCTGCCTACCTCCCAGCACACGGCGTGCAATCCTGGCACCGCGTCGTGCGAGCTCGGCGCCGGGCTCGGCGCGGGCGTGCTGCTTGCCGTCGTCAGCGCGCGGGCCGCGCGGGCGCTGCTGTTCGCCGTCACCCCCGGGGACCCGGCGGTTGTCGCGACGACCGTCGTGCTGCTTGCACTGGTCGGCCTGGGGGCCGCCTACCTGCCCGCGCGCCGCGCCTCGCGATTCGATCCGGTCACCGCGCTCAGAGACGAATGACCGTGCCCGCTGAGATGGCGTCCCACGGCTCACCTTGACCCGGGTTCGTAAGTCGGCCAATAGTCCTACTTAGATCTTCAAAACCAAGCCGTCCGGCCGCGGCCATCCCCGATCGCGGCCGGACGTTCGCCAGCGGGCCGTGCCGGTCTTCGGCACGGCCCGTTCGTCTTCTGAAGGGCCCGTGGCTTGCTTGTCGTATCCACTGCCAACTTCGCCAGAGTTCAACGCGCCACCAGGCGTCACCTCGCACCCAAGGCAAGGAGAAGTGACCATGGGAGACCGGCCGGACACCAACCCCCCTGACAGCCGTCTTCAGGACTCGGACATCCAGCAATTCAGGCAGAATTTCCGTGGCGTCGTCTTCACCCCGGACGATCCCGGCTACGACGAGGCCCGCCGCGTCTACAACCGGATGATCGATCGCCGGCCGCGCCTGGTCGCGCGCTGCGTCAACGTGGCCGACGTGATGAGCGCCGTCAATTTCGCCCGCGACTATCACCTGCCGCCCGCGATCCGCGGCGGGGGGCACAACGTCGCCGGCTTCGGTGTCTGCGACGACGGCATCGTCATCGACATGTCGCTGATGAAGGGAATCCGCGTGGACCCGGAGCAGCAGACGGTCCGCGCCGAGGCCGGCTGCACCTGGGGCGATCTCGATCACGCGACGCACGCCTTCGGCCTGGCCGCCCCGGGCGGCATCATCTCGACGACCGGCATCGCCGGCCTCACGCTCGGCGGCGGCGTGGGCCACCTCACCCGCAAGTGCGGCTTGTCGTGCGACAACCTGCTGTCGGTGGACGTCGTGACCGCGGACGGCCGCTTCGTGACGGCGAGCGAGGCCAAGCACCCGGAGCTCTTCTGGGCGATTCGCGGCGGCGGCGGAAACTTCGGCGTCATCACCTCGTTCGAGTACCGCCTCCACCCGATCCGCAACGTCGTCGCGGGTCCGATTCTCTACGGCCTCGACAAGGCCCGCGATGCGATGCGCAACTACCGCGACTTCATGAAGACGGCGCCCGAGGATGTGAACGGCTTCTTCGCCTTCCTCCTGGTGCCGCCCGGGCCGCCGTTCCCCGAGGCACTGTGGAACCAGGCGATGTGCGGCGCGGTGATGTGCTACACGGGGCCCGCGACGAACGCGAGCGAGGCGCTGCGTCCGCTCATCGAGTTCGGACCGCCCGCGATGGTCGGCCTCGGCGAGATGCCGTTCCCGGCGTTGCAGGGGGCGTTCGACGCGCTGGTGCCCAAGGGCATGCTGCACTACTGGAAGGCCGACTTCGTCAACGAGCTGACCGACGAGATGATCGATATGCACGTGCAGTTCGGACCGATGATTCCCACGGTCAACTCCGCGATGCACGTCTACCCGGTCAGCGGCGCGGCCCATCGGCTGGGACGCCACGACACCGCGTGGAGCTATCGGGACGCGCAGTACGTCCACGTGATCGCGGCGATGTACGACAACGACGCCGATACCGAAGGGAATCGCGCGTGGGTGCGGGAGTACTGGAACGCGCTCCACCCGCTGTCGGCGGGCGGGGCCTATGTGAACTTCCTGATGGACGCGGCCAACGAGGACGAGGGACGCGTGGCGGCAAGCTATCGCGACAATTACGATCGCCTGGCGGCGGTGAAAGCGACCTACGATCCGAAGAACCTGTTCTCGGTGAACCAGAACATCAAGCCGGGCGTGACCGCGATGGTCCCCGGTCAAACAACGGCGCACGTCAGCGAGCGCTGAAGAGTTGGCTCGAGACTCAGGGTCGCTGGCCTTGGGCCTTGAGCCGGCACAATTCCGCGGGGCGCGCGGAGTCGGAAGCCCGGAGTCCTTCTATCGGGCCGTGGCCAGGCCGACCGGGCACGAGACGCCGGTGCCGCTCAGGCCGCAGTACCCCTGGGGATTCCTGGCCAGATACTGCTGGTGGTAGTCCTCGGCGTAGTAGAACTCGGGCGCCGGCGCGATCTCGGTCGTGATCGCGCCGTAGCCGGCCTCGTTCAACTTCTGCTGGTACGCGTCGCGTGACTTCGTCGCCGCCTCGCGCTGCGCCTCGCCGACGTAATAAATTGCCGAGCGGTACTGCGCGCCCCAGTCNNCCCTGGCGCATCCCCTGCGTCGGATCGTGGCTTTCCCAGAACAGTCGCAGCAGGTCTTCGTAGCTGACGCGCCGGGGATCGAACACGACGAGCACGGCCTCCGCATGGCCGGTTTGCCCGGAGCAGACTTCGCGATACGTGGGGTTGGGCGTGAACCCGCCGGCGTAGCCGACGGCCGTCGAGACGACGCCCGGCACTTGCCAGAACGCGCGCTCGGCACCCCAGAAGCATCCGAGGGCAAACAGCGCGCGCTCGGTGCCCTCGGGAAACGGGGGCTCGAGCCGGGCGCCGTTGACCAGGTGCGTCTCCGGCACCGCCATTTTCTCGGAACGGCCCGGCAGCGCCTGCTCGCGCGCGGGCATCTTCGATTTCGAGCTGAACAGCATTGGGGGCTCCTCCGGGCGATTGTACCCCGAGGATGACACAAGCTCAGTGCGCCGGCACGGCCAGCTGCACGACGCTCCACAGCTTCAGCGGTTTCGGCATCTCGAAGCCCCGCCCGCCGCCGCCCATCCCACCACCTCGGCCGCCATATCCTCCGCGGCCGC
>PMZR01000029.1 GCA_003170135.1 Acidobacteriota bacterium | reverse complement strand
CGTCGCACCCCGCACGCCGCACTCCGCACTATCTCTCGTGCGTGTGTGGCCTCGTCCGGGCCAGTCCCTCGGCCATCTCGACCAGGTGCGCAAACTGCGCGCGCGAGCCGTCGGGGTCGTCGCCGCGGTAGCGCTCGGCCAGGTCCGCCGCCATTTGCCATGTGGCTCCGCCCTTATGCGCGGAATCGCGCAGCAGCAGGCCAAAGGCGGCCACCGCCGCCGAGAAGCCCATGTTCGGCGTCACGCGCAGATCCTCGCGGCCGGGCGCCTTCACCACGACGTCGAGCGGCGTACTCGTATCCGCGTTCGGGTGCTTGTAGCGCAGTTTCACCCACATCAACTCGCCAGTCCGTGCGGCGACCGGCGCGGGTGAGCGTGGCTGCTGGTAGCGCAGATCGTCGGTAAGAGCAACGTCGGGCGTGACGCCTGCCGGCAGAATCTCGTAGAGCGCGGTCACCGAGTGGCCGGCGCCGATCTCGCCCGCGTCTTTCCGGTCGTCCTTGAAATCCTCGGCCTTGAGCGCGCGGTTCTCGTAGCCGATCAGGCGGTACGCCGCGACCTGCGCCGGGTTGAACTCCACCTGAATCTTCACGTCCTTGGCCACCGTCACCAGCGTCGCGCTCGCCTCGCGCAGCAGCACCTTGTGCGCTTCCTCGAGCGAGTCGAGGTACGCGTAGTTGCCGTTGCCGCGGTCGGCCAGCTGCTCCAGCATCCCGTCCTTCAGGTTGTCGGTGCCCACGCCCAGCACCGAGAGCGCCACCCCCGACTTGCGTTCCTCTTCAATGAGCCGCATCAGATCCCCGCGGCTCGACATGCCGGTATTGAAGTCGCCGTCGCTCGCCAGGATCACACGATTGATCCCTTCACGATCGAAATGCTCGCGCGCCATGTGGTAGGCCGTCTCCAGCCCTTCGGCGCCGTTGGTGGAGCCGCCAGCGTGCAGATGGTCGATCGCGTCCAGAATCCGGTCCTGCTGGTCGCCGCGGGTCGGCGGCAGCACCACGCCAGACGAGCTCGCGTAGACGACGATGCCGACGGTGTCGCGCGCGGTGAGCCGCGTGGTCAGCATCTGCATGGCGGCCTTCACGAGCGGCAGCTTGTCGGCCGGTTCCATCGAGCCGGAGACGTCGAGCAGGAAGACGAGGTTGCGCGGCGGCGTTTCGCGGCGGTCCAGGCGCCTGGCCTGCAGGCCGATGTGCGCGAGCAGGTGCGTCGGGTTCCACGGGCACCGCGCGACGTCGGTCGTCACCGAGAACGGCGCATTCCCGGTCGGATTCGGATAGTCGTAGTGGAAGTAGTTGAGCAGTTCCTCGATGCGGACGGCATCCTTCTGCGGCAGCACGCCGGTCGAGAGCATGCGGCGCACGAAGGCGTACGACGCGGTGTCCACGTCAATCGAGAAGGTCGACAGCGGCGTGTCGGTCGCCTTCACGAACGGGTTCTCGTCGATCGTGTCGAATGACGTCGTGTTGTACGGCGCGCCCGAATATCGCCACGGCGGATAGGGACGGTAAGACGATGGGGCGGGCGTCGTGGCGGCCACTCCCGCTCGGAACGTCGCACCCCCAGTTCCTCCCGCGCCTCCACCGCCGCCCATCACGATCGTCGCGCCTGCCGCCGAGGAGCGCGTGTCGATCATCGGGGTGCCGGCCGTCACCTCCACGGTTTCGGCCACGCCTGCGACGTTCAGCACGGCGTTTTGCTTGAGCACCTGGCCGGCCGACACCGTCACCTGCGCCTCGACGCTCTTGAAGCCGGCGAGTTCCATGCGCAGGCGGTACCGCCCGGGTGTCAGCCCGCTCAGGCGGAACGTGCCGCTCGCGTCCGTGACCGCCCGGTGTTCACCGCCAACAAAGATGCCGCTTGCGATCACCGTGACGCCCGGAAGCACGGCTCCGGAGTTGTCGGTGATGCGACCCTCGATAGAGCCGCTGACGGCCTGGGTCTGGACCGAGGAAGGAAGGGAAGCGAGGGTCAGGACCATCGACGCCGACACCGCGAGCGCACGAAGGGAACGCATGGTTCACCTCCCCTGGCCCCGGCAGCAGTAAAGCTGCAGGCGCTGGTGTGCAGACGAATCGGCAGGCGCCTGGGTATCTGCGAACGGCGTGCCACACGCATGAGCTTGGCGGCACCTGCACGTTAAGACGTTGATTCGACAGGGACGGTCGTCGTGCGGGAGCTGTGATTGCGACCAGCGTTCTGGCCGCCGACTTTCAACTGGTTGGTTTCGAAATACGCGCAAATGGATTCAAGCAGCGCACCCTCAGGGTTCCTCGGCGCCACTCGGGTCGCGCAGGGCCGTGGTCCCAAGGACCAAGGACCAAGGACCAGGGACCAAGGACCAGGGACCAGGGACCAGGGACCAGCGTCGTATGCTATGTTGAACAGCTAGTCCATGACCGCGCCAACCCGCTACCCCGTTCCCGCCCGCACGCACCGTACCGAGGAGGAGATCAAGCGCAGCCGCTTCATCACCACCATCGGGCGGGCGGCAAAACCCGAGGAGGCGTCGGCATTGGTTGCGCGGGTGAGCGGCGAGTTCGCCGATGCAACGCACAACTGCTGGGCCTACGTCGCCGGGCCGCCCGGCAGCACCGACCGGATCGGGATGAGCGACGCCGGCGAGCCGCACGGCACCGCCGGCCGGCCGATGCTGAACGCGCTGCTGCACGCCGGCCTCGGGGAGATCGTGGCGGTCGTGACGCGGTACTTCGGCGGCACGAAACTGGGAACGGGTGGGCTCGTTCGAGCCTACACCGGATGCGTGCAGCACGCGCTCGCCACGCTGCCCGTCATCGAGCGCGTGGACTTCGTGCCGCTGACCCTGGTGGTGGACTACCCGCGCGTGAGCGCCGTGCAGTTGCTGTTCCCGGCGTTCGAGGTCGAGGTGCTCTCGCAGAGTTTCGAGGCGGACGCGCGGTACAATGTGCGGCTGCCGAGCGCGCACCTCGATCGCTTCCGCGCCGCGGTGCTCGACGCGACGCGCGGCCAGGCGCGATTCCCGGAGGGCGGGTAACCTCGCACGTCGCACCGCGCACGTCGCACTTCAGTCGTACCCATGACCACCCCCGACCAACCCGCCCCCCCGCCGCCGACGCCGGGCATCCCGCCGCGCGTGCCGGCGCCTGCGCCGTCCTCGTTCGTGGCCCTCCAGCATCGTAACTTCCGGCTGTTGTGGGCCGGCCAACTCGTGTCCTTCTCGGGCACGATGATGCAATCGGCCGCCATCCTGTGGCACGTGTCGTTGCTCGTGCCCGACAATCGCAAGGGCCTGGCGCTCGGCATGGTCGGCCTGGTGCGCATCGTCCCGATCATCGCGTTCTCGCTCGTCAGCGGCGTGGCGGCCGACGTCCTCGATCGCCGCAAGCTGATGCTCGTGACCCAGACCGTCATGGCGGCGTTCGCCGGCATCCTGGCGCTCCTCACGTTCCGCGGCCTGCATGCGGTCTGGCCGATCTACCTGCTCGCGGCGCTCGGCTCGGCCGCCGCCGCGTTCGACGGTCCCGCCCGCCAGTCGCTCATCCCGAACCTCGTGCCGCGGGAGCACCTCGCCAACGCGATCAGCCTCAACACGATCATGTCGCAGCTCGCCTCGGTCGCCGGCCCGTCGCTGGCGGGCGCCGTGATCGCGCTTGCGGGCGTCGGCTGGGCGTACCTGTTCAACGCCGCTTCGTTTCTCGTGGTGATTGCCGCGCTGCTGGCCATGAGGCATGTCAAGGCCGCCGGCGGCGCGCAGCCGACCGAGATGAGCCTGCACGCGGCGCTCGAAGGGCTGCGCTTCGTGTTCTTTGCCGACATGATCCGGGCGACGATGCTGCTGGATTTCTTCGCGACGTTCTTCTCGTCGGCAACCGCCCTGCTGCCGATCTTCGCGCAGGACATCCTGCACGTCGGGGCGCGCGGCTATGGCTGGCTGTACGCGGCGCCCTCGGTCGGCGCGCTCGTCGCCAGCGGAGGGATGGTCCGGCTGGTCGAGCGAATCGATCGGCGCGGCCGCGTGCTGCTCTGGGCCGTGTGCGCGTATGGCGCCGCGACGGTCGTCTTCGGCGTGTCGCGCAGCTTCTGGCTGACGTTCGGCTGCCTGGCGCTCACGGGCGCCGCCGACACGGTCAGCATGGTGCTGCGCAACATCATCCGCCAGATGACGACGCCCGATCGCCTGCGCGGGCGCATGACGAGCGTGAACATGATCTTCTTCATGGGCGGCCCGCAACTCGGCGAACTGGAAGCCGGCCTGGTCGCGAACTGGTTCGGCGCGACCGTGTCGGTGGTCAGCGGCGGTCTCGGGTGCCTGGTCGCGACGCTCGTCGTCGCCGCGACGACGCCCGCGCTGCGGCAGTATCGGCGGGAGTGAATGGAGTCGTCCGAAGTCCGGAGTCCGGAGTCCGGGGTCCGGCGTCGGACCTCCGGCCACGGCCGAAGGCCCAAGGCCTAAAGCCGAAGGCCGAGCAAGGATCCGGAGTCCGGGGCGTGAAGCCCTGAGCCCGTTTAACAGGAGGCGTGCGAATGGCGGAAGGGAAGCACGAGTTCGTTCACGGCGAGAACCTGCCACGGCCGGTGGGGCCGTACTCGCCGGGCGTGATCTACGAGCGGTTGATCTTCGTGTCGGGGCAGGGCGCGACGGATCCGGCGACAGGGCAGCTGGCCGGACTCGACGTCGAGAGCCAGACCGCGCAGGCGCTGGGCAACATCAAGCGGATCCTCGAAGCCGCCGGCTCGCGTCTGGACTGCGTTCTGCGCTGCGGCGTGTTCCTGGTCGACATGCGCGATTTTCAGGCGATGAACGCCGTCTATCAGCACACCTTCGGCGAGCACAGGCCGGCGCGGACGACCGTCGGCGTGGCCGGACTGCCCGCGCTGGGCTTGCGCGTCGAGATCGACGCCGTCGCGTACGTGCCGGCAAAGTAGAGCAGGTGGGGAGACGCGTCAAGCCGCGCGGACGAACGAGCCGTCGCGCGTCTTCGACAGGAACCGGGACGTGACGAGGCTGCCAAGCGCTTGCTCGCAGGTCGGGCGATCCAGGTTCCACAGCCGCTGCGCCTGGGCCGCCGTCAGGCTGAGCCCGGGCATTTCGAGGTACTCGCCTCGAATTCTCACGAGCGTGTCTTCTTTGACAGGAATCGTCGCAGGCATGAGCATTACTCCCCAACGACGAGTGAATGGGTCCGGCGGGAATTCCACTCTACGGCCGCCCCCGCAGAAGGTCAAGGAAGCGCGCGGCGAGGTTAGCAATCTGAAACAAGCAGCCGCCGGAACTGCGGATAGTCGGCCTGATCGAGATCGATCGCGGCGAGCGGCCGCGCGCGCCAGTCGGCGTACGCGTCCGGGAGGGGCGGAGCGAAGCCGAGCGCCTGCCGGATCGCCGCGTCGAACTTCGCGGGATGCGCGGTGGCCAGCGTGATGATCGGCCGGGACGAACCGCCGGGGCTCGCCGCGAAGCGATCCGCGGCCGTCCAGCCGACGGCGCTGTGCGGATCGAGCACGTAACCCGTGCGTTCGTACACGCGGCGGATGGTCGCACGGGTTTCGTCCTCGCTCGTCGCCGTGCAGTAGAGCACGCGGCGAACCTCGTCCGCCGAACCGCCGTGCAATTCGAGCAGGCGCGCGAAGTTGCTCGGATCGCCGACGTCCATCGCGTTCGACAACGTGGCGATGGACGGCCGCGCCCGGTACACGCCGCTCTCCAGGTAATCGGGGAGCACGCGGTTGCTGTTGGTCGCGGCCACCAGGCGCGACACCGGGAGGCCGATGCGGCGCGCGATCACGCCGGCGGTCAGGTTGCCGAGGTTGCCGGTCGGGACCGAGAAGACCAGCTCGTCGCCGACCTGGCGCGCAACCGCGAGATAGCCGGCCACGTAGTAGAAGGCCTGCGGCAGCAGCCGGCCGATATTGATCGAGTTGGCCGACGAGAGTCCGAGCGCCGCGAGAGTGCCATCGAGGAACGCGGCCTTCACCAGGCGCTGGCAGTCGTCGAACGTGCCCCCGACGCGCACCGCGGTCACGTTGCCGCCGAGCGTCGCCATCTGCGCTTCCTGGAACGGCGACACCTTTCCCCGGGGATAGAGGACGACCACGCGCACGCGAGGCACGAGGTGGAACCCTTGCGCGACGGCGCTGCCGGTATCGCCGGACGTGGCCACCAGAATCGTCGCGTGCCCGCCCTGCCCGGCGAGCACGTGGCTGAAGAAGCGCGCGAGGAACCGGGCGCCGAAGTCCTTGAATGCCAGCGTCGGGCCGTGGAAGAGTTCGAGCACGAACCGGCCGGGCTCCACCTCGATCGCCGGGACCGGGAAATCGAGCGCTTCGCGCACCAGGCCGTCGATGACCGCGTCGGCGAACTCGCCATCGAGCAGCCGCCGGGCGAGCTGGGACGCGAGATCGGGAAACGGCAGCGTGCGCCAGGCGCGCAGGTCGTCGAGCGTCACCGCCGGCCACGCGGCGGGCAGGTAGAGACCGCCATCGGGCGCGAGACCGCGCAAAAGCGCGTCGCGGAACGAAACCGGCGGCGATTGATGTCGCGTGCTCTCCAGGCGCATGTGATTCGCGCGCGGCCCTGCCGCCTCCCGACTACCGACTACCTGTCAACTGCCCACTACCCACTGCCTATTGCCCGCTGACTACTGACGTCCCCGTGATATTGACCTGCCCGACGAGCACGTCGCTCTCGAGGCCGGCTGCCTCGGCGAAGGCGGCGCGCATCGCCTCGGCCGCGCGGCCCGCGGATCCGTGACTGCTCGCGATCGCGAACATCGTCGGACCCGACCCGGAAATCGAGCAGGCGAGCGCGCCGTGACAAAGCGCGGCGTCCTTCACGCGGGCGAATCCCGGCACGAGCGGTGCGCGCACCGGTTCGACCAGCGCGTCCGCGATCGACCGGCCGAGCAGCGCCACGTCGTCCCGGTAGAGCGCCGACACGAACGCGCCGACGTTTGCCGCGTTCGCGATGGCTGCCTCGAGCGGATACCGTCGGCCGTCGAGCAGCGCGCGCGCCGCGGCAGTCGAGACGCGGCAGTGCGGATGAACGACCGCAACATGCAGATCGCGCGGCACCGGCAGCGAGACGATGTCGGGCGGCGCGAGGCTGCGGATGAGGACGATGCCTCCGAGGAGACAGGGAATGATGTTGTCGCCGTGCACGCTGAGGGCGGCCACCTGCTCGCCGGCAAGCGCGCCATCGACCAGGTCCATGCGCGCGAACGGCCGGCCAAGCAGCTCGTTCACGACGAAGGCGCCGGCGACGCTGCTGGCCGCGGACCCGCCCAGGCCGCTGGCGATCGGGATTCCCTTGTGCAGCCACAACCGCACGCCGGGTGTCGTCCCCTTGCGCCGTGCCTGCTCGAGCACGTGCGTGGCCGCGACGCCGACGACGTTCTGTGCCGAATCCCGGCTGAGCAGCCCGTCATCTCCGTCGATGTCGGCGATCTCGACGCCCGGCTCGTCGCGAAGTTCGCCCTCGACGGTGTCACCCGGCGCGGCGAGGGCAAGGCCCAGGATGTCGAACCCGGGCCCCAGGTTCGACAGCGTGGCCGGCGAGAACACGCGTACGCGGGACGTCATTCGACTGATCACCGGGGGCGAACCAGTCAGTGTGACCACCGATAAGCGCAGCTGTCAACTTCTGTTAGAATCCGTGCCGCGACTCTGCGCTCGCTGTTGGTTGATGAGCCCGGGATTTTCATGTCATGACCCATCCGCATTCGGACATCGCACGCCTCGCGTCGCAGTACACGCCGGACATCGTTCGCTTCCTGCGCGAGCTCATCGCCATTCCGTCCGAGAGCGCTGGCGAGCGCGAGGTCGCCCGGCGTATCGCCAACGAGATGACCGACGTCGGCTTCGACGAGGTGAAGATCGACGGCCTCGGCAACGTGCTCGGCCGCGTCGGGTCCGGGCCACGCGTCATTGCCATCGACGGCCACATCGACACGGTGGGCGTCGGCGACCCGGCTGCGTGGCGTTGCGATCCGTATCGCGGCGAGCTGCGCGACGGCGTCATCTATGGCCGCGGCGCCTCCGATCAGAAGGCGGGCATCGCGTCCGCGGTACACGGCGCCCGCATCCTGAAAGCGCTGGGGATGGACGACCAGTACCAGGTGTGGGTCACGGGCACGGTGATGGAGGAGGACTGCGACGGCCTGTGCTGGCAGTACATCTGGCGCGAAGGCGTGCTCCGGCCCGAGGTCGTCGTCATCACCGAGCCGACCAACCTGGGCGTCTATCGCGGGCACCGCGGCCGCATGGAGATGGAAGTGCGCGCGCCGGGCCGCTCGTGTCACGGCTCGGCGCCCGAACGCGGCGTGAACGCCGTCTACCGCATGGCGCCGATCGCGCTCGACATCGAGCATCTGAACGGCGAACTGGCGCACGGCGCGGACGCGTTCCTCGGCAAGGGCTCGGTGACCATCTCCGAGATCCGCTCGACGTCGCCGTCGTTGTGCGCGGTGGCCGACAGCTGCACGATTCACCTCGATCGCCGGCTCACGCGCGGCGAGACGCTCGAGCGCGCGGTCGCGCAGATCGAGGCGCTCGAGAGCGTCCGGCGCGCCGGCGCGACGGTGCGGGTCCTCGACTACGCGAGGGCGTCCTACACCGGCCTGACGTACCCGACGAAGAAGTACTATCCGACGTGGACCGTCGAGGCCGATCACCCGGCGGTCGTGGCGGCCGTCGGCGCGGCGACCGGCGCGCTCGGGCGTGCGCCGGTGGTGGGGAAGTGGGTGTTCTCGACCAACGCGGTGGCCACGTGCGGCATGTTCGGCATCCCGAGCGTCGGCTTCGGCCCGGCCAACGAGGTGCACGCGCACGCGCCGGACGACCAGTGCCCGGTCGAGCACCTGACCTTTGCCGCGATGTTCTACGCGCGCTTCCCGGATTGTTACGTGAAGGCCGCGCACGCGGAGCACGTATGACCGCCGCGTGGACATTCCACATTCCACATTCCACGTTCCAATTACTTGTGGCGCGAAAATCCAGATCATGACCTACGAGCAGATCCCTCTCAAGATAGCCTCGCTCGCGTCGCTCGACTCCGGCCTGTTCGACAAGGACGTGCTGCTGTCGTGGCAATTGTCGGACGCCGCCATGCGCGCCATCCTGCTTGCCGCCGAACTGATCGAAGATCTGACGCGCAACGGCATCTCGACGCGGCTGTTCGACAACGGCCTTGGCCTGTCGATCTTCCGCGACAAGTCCACGCGCACGCGTTACGCGTTTTGCGCCGCGTGCAACCTGCTCGGGCTGGCCACCGAGGAGCTGGACGAATCGACGTCGCAGGTCTCGCACGGCGAAACGGTGCGCGAGACGGCGACGATGATCGGGTTCCTGACCGAGGTGGTCGGCATCCGCGACGACATGTTCCTGGGCGAAGGCTACCGCTTTCAGCAGGAGATGGCTTCGTCTATCGAGGACAGTTTCCGTGCCGGCGTGCTGATGCAGCGCGCCTCGGTCGTCAACCTGCAGTCGGACCTCGATCATCCGACGCAGAGCCTGGCCGACCTGCGTCACCTGGCCGTGCACTTCGGCGGCCTCGAACGCCTGCGCGGGAAGAAGCTGGCGATGACGTGGGCCTATTCGCCGAGCTACGGCAAACCCCTGTCGGTGCCGCAGGGCATCATCGCGCTGATGCCGCGCCTCGGCATCGACGTCGTCCTGGCGCATCCGCCCGGCTATGACCTCGTGCCCGAAACGCTCGAGCAGGCGCGGTGCTTCGCGGCCGCCGGCGGCGGAAGCTTCACGGTCGCCAGCTCGATGACCGAGGCGTTTTGTGATGCGGACATCGTGTATCCGAAGAGCTGGGCGCCGATGTCGGTGATGCAGCGGCGGACCGACCTGCTGCGGGCGGGCGACAAGGCGGGGCTGGTCGCGCTCGAGCGCGAGGCACTCGAGAACAACGCGCGCTTCAAGGACTGGGAGTGCACCGACGCGCTGATGGCGAAGACGCACGACGGCTCGGCGCTCTACATGCATTGTTTGCCGGCGGACGTGAGCGGCGTCAGCTGCGCGGCGGGCGAGGTGAGCGCGAGCGTGTTCGACCGCGTGCGCTACGACACCTACCGCGAGGCCAGCTACAAGCCGTTCGTCATTGCCGCGATGATCCTCGCCACGCGGTTCCGCGATCCGGCGGCCGTCCTCGACCGGTGCGTGCAGGTGTCGCCGAGCCGCCGGCACGGGTGATCGCGACGCTTTGATCAGGAATCGGGAATCAGGAATCGGGAATCAGGAGACTTCTGAATCCTGACTCCTGAATCCTGACTCCTGGGCAATACAGAAGAGAGACCATGACCCACCGAGGTGCCATCGCGACGTCCCCCGACAACTCGATCCTGACCGACGCGCAGCTGCGGATCGAGATCGACAAGTGCGAGTACTGCGCGGAGAAGCCGTGCAGGACCGCGTGTCCGTGCGACTGTTCCCCGGCCGATTTCATCATGGCGGCCCGGCTGGGCGCCTTGTCCGACTACCGGCGCGCCACCGCCGAGATCATGTCGATGAACCCGCTGGGCGGCATTTGCGGCCAGGTGTGCCCCGATCGGTTCTGCATGGCCGCCTGCTCGCACCGCCCGGTGGACGCGGCGCTCAACATTCCCGCCATCCAGGCGACGATTATCGCGAGGGCGCGGGCGCTCGGCGTGATGCCCGTGTTCCGGCGCGTGAGGCCCAACGGCAAGCGCGTCGCCATCATCGGCGGCGGGCCGTCCGGACTGGCCGCGGCCGCCATGCTCGGGCAGCACGGCTACGGGGCGCACATCTACGAAACGCGCGACGAAGCGGGCGGCATGTGCCACCTGATTCCCGCGCACCGGTTGCATCGACCGGTACTCGATGCCGACGTCGCGTTCGTGCTCTCGATGAGCAACGTGAGCCGGCGGAAGGCCCGGGCCAACACCGATCCCGTTGCGCTTCTGGCGAAGGGTTACAGCGCGGTCGTGGTGGCTGCCGGGCTGTGGGAGCCGATTGCGCTCCCCATCCCGAACGCGGATCGTGCCATCAAGGGGCTCGAGTTTCTCGAAGATCCCGGCGCGTGGGCGCTCGAGGGCCGGGTTGCCGTCATCGGCGGCGGCGCCACAGCCCTCGATTGCGCCGTGGCGGCGAAGGCCCACGGCGCCGTGTCTGTCGAGATGTTCGCCCTGGAGAAGGCCGGAGAGATGCCGCTGACCTCGCGCGAACGCGGCGAGGTGCTGTCGCACGGAATCGACGTCAGCGGCCGCACGCGGGTGACCGCGATTCGCGTCGCGCGCGGGAAGATCGTCGGACTCGACGTGATGAAGGTGCACCTGCCAGGCGGCGTGCCCTTCTCGCCGGCGGCCGTCCGGGACGTCGACGGCAGCCAGCAGGTTCGCTCCGATATCGATCACGTCATCATGGCCATCGGCGCGCGCCCGCGCCTGAAGGCCGCGGCCCACGCGGCCGTGTTCTGCGCAGGTGACATGGTCAACGGGCCGTCTACGGTGGTCGAGGCCTCGGCGGCCGGCAAGAACGCGGCCGCGCGCGTCATGGCCCACGTGGAAGGACGCCGGAAGCCCAGGTTCGAGAACCCCAGGAAGAGCACGCTCCGGATCCCGGGCTACGACTTCGAGCCGGTCTCGCTCGCGACCGACTTCTTCGGCCGCACGCTGAGGTCGCCCTTTTTGCTGTCGGCCTCGCCGGCCTCGGACGGCTACGAGCAGATGAAGCGGGCGTACGAAGAGGGCTGGGCGGGCGGGATCATGAAGACCGCGTTCCACAACCTGCCCATCCACATCCCGGCCGCCTACATGACGTGCTTCGACGACTCGACGTGGGGCAACTGCGACAACGTGTCGGACCATCCGCTCGACCGGGTCTGCAGGGAAGTGAGGCGCCTGGTCAGGGAATACCCCGACCGGCTGACCGGGGCGTCCACGGGCGGCACCGTGTCAGGGAACGACGACGCCGACCGGGCGTCGTGGCAGGGCAACACGCGCAGGCTCGAGGCGGCCGGCGCGATGGTCGTCGAGTACAGCCTCTCGTGTCCGCAGGGGGGCGAGGGCGCCGAGGGCGACATCGTGTCGCAGAACGCCGCGCTGACGGCGAAGATCGTCGACTGGGTCATGGAGGCGGGCCGTGCCGACATCCCGAAGCTGTTCAAGCTGACGAGCGCGGTGACCGACATCAGGACGATCCTGAAGGCCGTCAAGATGGTCTTCGACCGTTACCCGAACAAGAAAGCCGGCGTGACGCTGGCCAACACGTTTCCCTCGCTGACGTTCAAGGCGGGCACACGCGTGTGGGAAGACGGCGTTGTCGTGGGCATGAGCGGCGAAGGGATCACGCCGGTCAGCTACCTCTGTCTTGCCGCCGCGTGCGGCCAGGGGGTGGACGTGTCCGGCAACGCGGGGCCGATGCACTATCGGGCGGCGGCCAACTTCCTGGCGCTCGGCACGAACACGGTCCAGTTCTGCACGGTGGTCGAGAAGCACGGGTACGGCATCATCCACGAACTGAGCTCCGGGTTGAGCCACCTGCTGGCGGAGCGTGGCATCCGGTCGGCGGCGGAGTTGCGTGGGATCGCGCAGCCGCACCCGATCCGGGACTTCATGGACCTGGCCGCCGACAAGCAGGTGTCCACCAGCAACCGCGACCTGTGCGTCCGGTGCGGCAACTGCACGCGGTGCCCGTACCTGGCGATCACGCTCGCGACTGACGGGTATCCCGTAACCGACGCGAGCAAGTGCATCGGGTGCAGCCTGTGCGCGCTGCAGTGCTTCGTGGGCGCGCTGTCGCTTCGCGACCGCACGCCGGCGGAGATCAAGAAGGCTTGAGGCTCGGGGCCCTATGCGCCTCACCATTCAGGGCGCGTTCCTTTTCCTGTTCATCCCACTCGTGCTGTTCCTCTACCTGCGCCAGCCGCTGGGCCCGGGGCTCTCGATTGCGCTGGGCGTGGTCGTCATGTTCGGCCACCGGCTGGTGGCGGCGCCGTGGATGGCGCGTCACGCAGCCGAGCGCTGCCTGTGGTGCGGCCGTCACCTGCAACCGGAGCCGATGGTGGCGCAGGACTTCAGTCCCGCGATTCACGTCATGTCTGCCGGGCGCGAGCACAGGATGACCGCGTGCAGCCCGGGACACCGGGACCTCGCGGCGCGCTTCCTGACGTTCATCGCCCGCTACCGCGCGCCGATTGCCATCGGCATCTTCGTCCCGCTCGTCGTGCTCCTTTTGTCGAGCCTCTTTCTCGCTGCCGGCCGGCCGCTTCTCCCGCAGACCTGGAATGTCTGGCAGTTCAGGACGATCGTGGCTTTCACCGTCGTCGTCGTCTCGATGGCCTACCGCACGGTGCCGCGCGCGGACGAGCAGCTCCGCTCGCCGTTCCCGCTGCACAATCTCTTCCTGCTCGGCATCCGGAACACGCTGTGGGTGTTCCGGCTGGTCGGCGCGTGGTGGTTGGTGGCGGGCGCCATTCAGCTGCTGCGCGAGTAGTCCCGGGCGAGGTCGGTCGTCTCCCTCGAACGCACCCGCTAACGCGGTTACGCGCATTCTCTCGCGGGTAACCACAGGAATTGGCCGACGCCGCGCCTCCCGATTCGTGCGGTCGCTCGCCCGGTCACCGATTCTCGCTCGTGCTAAGATCCTGTGCACGTGAGAGTTTCCTTCGATTCCGCGTCTCTCCCATCCCCGAGACGGTGGTGGCGAGTCGTGGTTTCGGAAGGGGACGGACAGGCTACTAACAAGTTAGCCCGACGACATCGGACACGTGGGAATTGTGAACATGAAGAAGACGAATCCCGAAGAGTCGAAAGCGATGAAAGCTGAGGTCGGCGCCTTTATTGGCCGCCTGCTGATGCAGGGCGACCGGGCTGCCGTTGTCTTAGGGGTGGCTCGGCTTGATGTTGCTCTCGAAGCGGCGTTGCGCAGCCTCATGAGCAACCATCCTGATGGCCAGGACAACCTGTTTGATCCAGACCGGCCTCTGGGCACGCTATCTGCGAAGATCGCGCTGGCCCTCCGCTTGGGAGTGATTGACCAGGATGTCGAACATGCTCTTCAGATCATTCGGAAGATCCGGAATGAGTTCGCTCATTCAATCGAAGATGAGACACTTTCTGTTCAGCGTCACCGCGATAGGTTGCGCTCGTCAACGAGCCGGGTTCGTGAGATGGCGGTCTGGAACGCGACCGCGATCCACTTCGAGGCACTTTCGATTTCCGACGCGCTTAAGGAGTTCGCGCTACTTCTCACGATCATCATCGTCAATCTTGAGGTGTTCGCGCGCATGGAGCAGCGGGTCACAGTGGCCAAGCTATTGCACTTCGGGCCATCGGGCGGGCTAACAATGCAATGAAGCCGACGCCGGCTGGTCGCACAAGCGCGGGCGCCGGCGCGGCTTATTGTTGTCGTTAGACCGCTGAACGGGACGACTGCAATCAGTCCGGGAGGTCGCATGTGAGAGCCGCGTTCTGGCTGTGCGTTGCCAGTCTCTTGATCGCGCATCCGGCTCAACGCCCGAACGAGTCTGATTTCTCCGGCGAGTGGATCCTCATCAAATCGACGCCGCCTACTGCAGACGCCGCGCGGTCCTTGACTGTGCGTCAGCCCATCGTCCGCACCTCAGCAAGCGGTGCGCCCATGCGACCCTTCTTCAGCCATCTCGTCGTAGAACGCCACTACGCAATGGGCGTGCAGTCCCAGACGTTCATGATTGGCGTCGAGGGCGGTACGGTTTCGGGAGTACCCAGCGCGACACAGGTGGAAACTCGAGAATCAGCCAGGTGGGCCGACAGCGGGCTGGTCATCGTGACGAGCCGGTGGTCCTGGCCGGCGGGAGAGCTACGGCAGGACAGCGAGCACAAGGAGGTCTGGCAGCTGGACGGGCAAGGCATCCTCGTCGTAACGCTCACGGATCAGGAAGCGGGCGAAGAATCGCGAACGACCATGCTGACATATCGACGGCGGTAGGCGCCGTAGCATCGTGCCCCGCCACGACCGAGAGTTGGCGCGTCAATGAGTGCAACGCGCGACGCGGTCTAACAAGCGCTTGCAGCTTCCGCGACTCCGACACGGAGCGGCTCTTCCAGCGCCACTCGGTCCGGAAGTTCGGCGCCGATGTTCAGCGGGTCGCGCTCCGGCGCCTCCGCCAGCTCGACGCCGCGATGGTTCTCGAGGACCTCCGGGTGCCGCCGGGCAACCGGTTCGAGAAGCTCCGCGGTGCCCGGGCGGGCCAATTCAGCATCCGTGTGAACGACCAGTGGCGCGTCTGCTTTCGGTGGAGCGAAGGCGATGCGTACGACGTCGAAATCGTCGACGATCACTGAGGCAGCGCATGGCCACCAAGAAACTGCCGCCCGTGCACCCGGGCGAAATTCTTCTCGAAGACTTCCTGAAGCCGCTCGGGTTGTCGCAATACCGGCTGGCAAAGGGCGTGAGTGTTCCTCCCCGGCGCATCAACGAAATCGTCCTGAGTAAGCGGGCGGTCACCGCGGACACCGCGCTGCGGTTGGCCCGTTTCTTTGAGACGTCCGACCGGTTCTGGCTGAACCTGCAGGCGGCTTACGACCTCGACGTCGAGCGGGACCGACTTGCCGGGCGCCTCACGAAGGAAGTCGAGGTTCTCCGCGAGGCGAGCTGACCTGTTTGCGCCGCTCGGTCGCAGACTCGCGGACGCGCCCCGGTGAAGAGGACCACGATGCGCTCATTCGGCTGCGGCTTGTCGGCCGAGCGCGCGACGGCCAGCAGGCCGGCGAGGCCGGCCGAACCGGTGTGGTCCACGTCGATGCTGGTAGCATCGCGCGCGAACGCGTTCGCTTCCTCCAGCGTGGCTTCGTCCACCACCACCGGGTAGCCGCCGCTTCTCACCATGGCTTCGACGACGACCGCCCAGTCGTAGGTCTCATCGTCCAGGATTCCCCCCGCGACGCTTCGCGGCTCGGTCTCCCACGGCCACATGAAGGACGAGCGATTCATGCGCGCGCAGGCAAAGGCCTCGTCGAGCAGCGCGGGCGCGGCGGTGCTGAGCACGTACCTCGCGCGGTCATCGTCGGTTGAGAAACTGAGCCGGGTCCCGGGCGAGGACGCCGCCAGCCGCTCGAAGATCTGATCGACGACCAGGTCGTATGCGCGCTTCAACGGGTAGGCGCCGCGTGTCTGCACGGCGTGGATGCGCGGCATCGACGCCAGTCGGCCGGCGCGCACGGACTCGGTGAACGCCTCGATGCACGCGCTGGCGAGCGCGCCGCCGCCGACCTGGATGAAGACGCGATCAAATCTGGCAAGGCTGACGTCCTGCGCCGCGGATGAGGGATCCGGTGCCGCGAGACTCGAAACGATCTCGTAGCCGAGCGTTTCGCAACCCTCGATCGCCAGGCCGTTCTCGTTGCCCTGGCAGCTGAACGGGAGCGCGCCGGCAGCCACCGCCTGGCGGAAAGCGAGATAGGGCGGATCGCCGGGCGCGTGTTCGCGTCGTCCGAAGTCCGAAGTCCGATGTCCGATGTCTGCGGAGCGTCGTCGTCCGGCATCGGGCGAGCGTTCCCCGCGCGAGCAGCGGGTGACAACGGCCCCGAGCGCTTCAAGTTGCGCGACGATCGACGTCGCGGCGTGATCGGGAACGAAGACGAGCAGCTTGCGGTCGATCGCGCGCGCGACGACCGCCGCCGCCAGCGCGGCGTTGCCGCAACTGGCCACGGTGAGCGGGCGTTCGGCGCGATCGACACCGAGGCGGCGCAGCACCTCGAGATAGAGCGCGATGCCCATCAGGTGGCGCGCCTTGTGCGAGCCGGCGACGTTGCCCGTTTCGTCCTTCACCCAGATGCCGCCCGTCGTGTCACCGTCGAGACCGAGCGCGCGGCTCAACGAGTCGCTTCGGCTGAACGGGGTGACGCGGAACCCGCGTCCGGCGATGCGTTCGACGGCAGCATCGATACGCTCGACCAGCGCGACGTAGTCGGCGTCCGACAGACCGTGCTCGCGCGCGATGTGCCAGGAGTAGAGCGAGCGGCGATAGCGGATGAACGGGTTCTGGGAGATCGGAATGTCGTCCGAAGTCCGAGGTCCGAAGTCCGAAGTCTGAGATCCGACGTCCGCAGTGCGAGGTCCGACGCCGGCCTCGGACCGGCGGATGACGTGATCGCCGTCGTCGGTTCCGGCGTTCGGGCAGCGGAACGGAAACGGATCGACCTCGATGGCCCCGGGCGTCCAGCCACACGCCGCGCAGACCAGGCGCGACCCAGCCATCGTTACACCGCCGCCATGCCCGTGCGCTGGTTGAACTCGGCAATCATCTCGTCCCAGCGCGGCACGATGGCGTGCAGGTCCTGCCAGAACTTCTGATCGCGCCGTGCCTCGAAGGTCGCAAGCGGCACGTGCTGCTGCTCGACCCACGTGTAGTAGCCAAGATTGAAGATCCGATGCCGGTCGGTTTCGCGAAGCTCCAGCAGGTGATCGGTCGCGCAGCCGAGCAGGTGCTGCCCGAACACCTCGGCCGCCGCAAGGTCGTCGAACCGGCCGGCGAAACGCGTCTCGAGCGCCTTCTGCCGCTCGCTCCCGTACATCTCCGCGCCGTCGGTGGCCACCGAGACGACGACGTCATCGGGGCCCCAGTCGAAATACTTCGCGGTCTTGATGGCCGCAACCAGGTTGCACAGGCTCGAGAGCCCGAGCGAGGTGGCCTGTTCGAGGAACGAGGAAGCCACCGCCCTGCGCGAGGCCAGGTAGTTGCGGCCGGCCGGCAGATTGAGCAGCAGGCCGAGCGAGTCGGTGGCCGCGTCCGAGACGGCCGCGACGAGGTCGGTGTTCATCACGTTGTGGATGAGCGGAACGTGCTTGTCGCCGATGCCCTGGATGTTGTGGTCGCCGAAGCCGTTCTGGAGCAGCGTCGGGCATTCGAGCGCTTCGACGGCGACGATCTTCGTGCCGTGTCGCTCCTTCAGATAGTCGCCCGCGCCGATCGTGCCCGCGGAGCCGGTGGCCGACACGAACGCGCGCAGCCGCAATCCCGGCGCCTCGCGTTCGAGTTTCTGAAAGACGCGCTCGAGGGCCCGGCCGGTGCAGAGGTAGTGCGCCAGGTAGTTGCCGAACTCGCAGAACTGGTTGAAGACGATGTTCGCCGGGTCGGCTTCCAGTTCGGCGCACTTGTCGTAGATTTCCTTGACGTTGCTTTCGCAGCCGGGCGTCCGGATGATGTCGGTCGCGGGTTCGGCCACCCACCGTTCGAGCCACTCGAACCGCTCGCGGCTCATGCCTTCGGGCAGCACCGCCACGCCGCGGCAGTTCATGATGCGCGAAATCGCCACGCCGCCGCGGCAGTAGTTGCCGGTCGATGGCCAGATCGCGCGGTGCGTTGTCGGATCGAACTGGCCGGTGACGATGCGCGGGGCGAGACAGGCGTAGGCGGCCAGCACCTTGTGCGCGCGGATCATCGGGAACCGGTCGCCGAGGAGCAGCACGATGCGCGCCCGGACGCCGGTCAGCTCTTTCGGCACTTCGACGGCGACGGGCACGTCCGCGCCGTGGCGCCGGTCGGCTGCGTTGAACCAGTGGACGCGGAACAGGTTCAGCGGATGCGGAGCGTCAGGGTCGATCCCCGCCAGCGCTTCCTTCAACGCGGAAGGAATACGGTCCGGGTCCGCAAGCTGCGCGAAGGTCGGCAGCAGGATGCCGGCGCCGCGGAAGCGCTCCACGGAGTGATCGTAGTGGGAATGGTCGGCGATCGCGTGGTCGAGTCCAAGACGTGCCATGGGTCGCTCTCTCAAGTAGTGGGTAGATCGTTCATCCGCGCCGACAAGCGCTTTCCCTGCTCGGCCGCTTCCGCGCGGATCGTGTCCCAGTCGCCGGTCACCAGGCGGCCGTTGTCGACCACCACGCGGCCGGCGACGAGCAGGCGGTCCACGCGGCTGGCGGCGTCCGCCCGCGACACTTCGACGGCGTCATCGCGCCACCCGAAGCGCTCCGCGGCCAGCCGTTCGCCTGCCTCGAGCCGCCCGGCCACGGCTTCGCGCGTCTCACCACGCGCGACCGCCAGGCGCGTTCCCTCGTCACGTTCGGCCTGCATGTCGGACGCGAAGCCATCGGTCCCGAGCGCCACCAGCGCACTCGCGCCCAATGCGGCTGGATAGCCGACTCGGTTCTGCTCGTTCGACCGTGGATTCTGCACCAGCCAGCACCCGCACGAGGCCACCGACTCCACCTCGCTACGCGTGAGGTGAACGCCGTGCGCCAGGATCGAGCCGGGTACCAGCGCGCCGAGCCGTTGCAACCGATCGACGACGCCCGCGTACCCGCGCCGGCGCGCATCCTCGCCGTCGCACGCATCTTCGGCGACGTGCAGGTGGAGCACCGTGCCCAGCTCGCGGCACAGATCGCCGGCCTCCCGGATGGTCTCGTCCGAGACGGTGAAGGAGGCGTGCAGGCCCACGACCCCACGCACGAACGGGCGGCGGTTGTCACGAATGAAGCGCTGGCATTCAGCCAGCCCGCGCTCGGCCTCGAGGCGTCCCTCGTTTCGCTCCGTCGCCCCGTAGCACAGCACCGCGCGAATGCCGAGGTCCTGGCACGCGTCTGCGAGAATGTCGAGCGAGTGCTCCACCAGGCACGGCGATTCGTGGTGATCGATGAGCGTGTGCGTGCCATGGAGCAGGGCATCGGCCACGTAGCAGCGCGCCGACGCGCGCAGGATCCGCTCGTCCAGCGCTCGGTCGAGACGCCACCAGAGGCGCTGCAGTACCTCGAGAAACGTGGTGGCCGGCGGCACGACGGGCGGCAACCCGAACGGCGCGAGGCCGCTATACAAGTGCGTGTGCGCGTTGACGTATCCGCTCACGTGCCCCACCTCTCCTGGCTGGCCCACCCGCCCTACCTGGCCCAGCCGCCCTACCTGCCCGTGCCCATCCGCCGCCCCACCGACATGGCCCGCGCGGCGGGCGAATCGCGCATCGGCAGCCGATAGCGGCGAATCCCATCGAATGCTTCGAGCGCGCCCNNGACGCCCTTGGCGCCCATCGGGCCTTCCGGTTCCGGATCTTCGACGAGGATCACTTCGACCTCCGGCATATCGCGCGCGCGAAGCACGCCGATGTCGCGCAGCCTGGTCGTCTGTGGCATCCCGTCCACGCACTCGAGCTCCTCGGTCAGCGCGTAGCCGAG
>PMZR01000115.1 GCA_003170135.1 Acidobacteriota bacterium | reverse complement strand
TCGCGCGGGTAACCGACGTTCACCTTGGTGATCTGGCCGTTCGGCGCGGTGGTTGCGCTGAGCTCCGGGTTGATGCCGGCCCAGTAGGTCGGCAGGTCCAGCTTCTTGAAACGGGCCACCACCTGGTCGCGAAGGGCCGGGTTGAAGTGCACGCCGTACTTGTCCACGAGCGCCTTGATCGCGTCGTAGTCGCCCTCGGCCTTGATGCGCATCAGTTCGGCCAGCAGCGCGCCCACGCCCTCGCGCATCTTCGGATAATCCTTCACCTGGACATAGGTCTTGCCGTTGCGATCGAACATGGCGATCGCGCCCGTCTTGTCCATGATGTAGTTGGCGATGAGCGCGCGGTCGCGCTGGTGGTCCTCTTCGATGGTGTCACCGCGCGGGATCCGGCGGAGTTGCGTCAGCACGGCCAGCGCCGCGGTGTCGTACATCGACTTGGCTTCCTCGTCTTGCGCGACGACCAGGCCGAGTTCCTTCAGCTTCGGGTCCCAGGCGTTCCACAGGGCCATCAGATCGGCGCGCGCCTCCTCCAGCGTCGAAAAGTACTCCTTCAGGTACGGCTCGGAGCCGCCCTTCAGCCGATCGCTGAGCTTGCCGGAGCCGTGGCCGATCACTTCGTGCATGGCGGTCATCAGGTCGTCGGCGTGGGCGCCGTACTTCTTCTCGCGCTCGACGACGTCCGGGGCGGCGCCGAACTCCTCGATCGACCGGGACCCGCCGGCACTGTTGAGCGCCCGGCTCGACGCGGTGAACAGGAAGTTCTTCGTGCCGTACTTTTCGTGAATCTCGTTCTCGTTGGGCAGGTTGTCGCCGGTCGTGGTCACGCTGAAGTCGCCGGTCTCGATGATCGTCTCGACCGCCTTGACGAGCGGCGCCTTGAACGCCTGTTTCTTGTACTTCGCATCCCAGGGCGCTCGCCGCTCGAAGTACTCGCCGTTCTGCGCCAGCTTCACCATCGCGTCGGTCACCGGCTTGTCGGTGATCGACACGAAGCTCTGCGAGCTGCCCTTCGCGCCACGCGCGTCGCGGTAGATCTCGATGAAGCCGTTGGCGAAATCGACCGTCGCGTTGTCCTGCACCCAGGCGCTCCCGAACCGCAGCCAGTCGGCGAAATCGCCGGTCTGGTAGAAGCGGACGAGCGCCGCGACGACGGCCGCCTGCTGCGGCCCCGCCGCCGCCTGCGCCTTCTCCAGGCACGCGATCGCTTTCTTCAGATAGGTCGCGTACAGCCCGGGAGCGACCTTGCCGTCCGGCGTGCCGGCGCGATACACCTCCTCGCGCAAGGCTCCATCCCGGCCCCTGACGAGGCGTGAGTTGAGCGCGTGCTGGTCGTGAAAGGCTTTCAGGTCGGCCAGCGTCACGCCCTCGTAGAAGGTGTTGGAGCTTGCCTGGATGATGTCCTTGCCACCCTGCGGGCTCTTGGCGGTCGTCATCGGCTCGAAGCCCACGTCGAAGAAGGCGGCCTTGAGATCGTTCAGTTCCCGCTCGAGCGCCGCCTGGCTCGAGAGCGGCGGCAGGTCGCCGCACGCGGTCTTCATCGCGCCGTTCTTCTGCGCGGTGAGCGCCGCCTGGCGGAGCTCGTCGAAGGAGAACCCGGGCAGAAACTTCTGTGACGTCGTCTCGTTGTGGTTGCCGCGGTTGGCCCAGAACAGCTTCGCGTAGTCCTGGATCTTCTCCACGACCTTGCCGTCGATGCCGGCCGGGTGGGCCACGACCTCCTCGAGGACCCGCTTCTGCCGCAGGCCGTAGCGCGACAACTGGTCGTAGATGATCGGGTCGATGGCGATGGAGGCCTGCGTCAGC
Source organism: Acidobacteriota bacterium (assembly GCA_003170135.1). Taxonomy (GTDB): domain Bacteria; phylum Acidobacteriota; class Vicinamibacteria; order Vicinamibacterales; family Fen-181; genus Fen-181. The sequence goes on along the minus strand of PMZR01000115.1, from coordinate 13,054 downwards.
CAGTAGGCCAGCAGCTGCTGGCGCGCGTCGAGCGCCTTGAAGCTCTCGGCCTGGAGCTGGATGAAGCCGGTGTCGGCGACGCGGTCAACGAGAATCGGGTTCTTGTCCTGCGGCGCCGCCTGCGCGGCCAGGGCCGCGGTGCACAAGACGAGGAGCGTGATCGTGCGTGTCATGACTGCCTCAGCTCAGGTAATGCGAAGTGCGAGGTGCGCGGTGCGCGTGCGCCCGGAGCCACGCGCCGCCCTGACGTTCAGTCTATCAGGGTGAGGGAGCAGGGAGGACTGCGTCGGGATTGGGAAGGATTGAGGGAAAGGATCGGGGGCCAGGCCCGCGCCTGACCCCCGACATGTCGCATCCGTTGTCCGGTGCCCGAGTCGTCGGACTCCGGACCCCGGACTCCGGACTCCTAGAAACGGAACCCGAACGAGAAGTTGAACGAGCGCGGGTTCTGGTAGGCGGCCGGCGCCGTCGGCTGCCCGAACTGCGGTCCGAGCTTCCAGTTCACGTCCTGCACGGGCGTCGTCGTGAACGGGTTGAAGGCCGGCAGGCTCGCCGCGGTGTACGAACCGGGCGACGCGTTGGACGACACCGTCGTGTCGATGCTGGCGACGTTGACGACCGACTGGCCGTTGAAGAGATTGTAGGCGAGCGCGCGGAAGAACACCTGCGCGTTACGGGCGATCTTCTTCGTCCAGACAAGCGACAGGTCCGTGTTGAGCTGGCTGTCGGTGCGCAGCGCCCCGCGGCCCGAGACGTAGTAGCTGACGCTCGTCGGCGGCTTGAGGTAGCCGGGGTTCGTCAGGTATTTGGACGAATCGACCGTGATCACCATGTCGTAGGGCAGTCCCGAGTCGAAGCGCTCGATCACGCCGAAAGTGAAGCTGCCCATGCTCTCCCGCACCGGGAGCAGGAACGTCGCGTATGTGCGTGCCTTGTGGCGCTGATCGTTGCTCATGTAGCCGGTCGGCCAGTCCCAGCTCTGCGGGCGGTACTCGGGATACGTGTTGATGCTGGACATGATGGGGCCGCTGCCCACGTTCTCGCCGTCGTTGTTGCCCTTCGAGTAGGCCAGCGTGTAGTTGCCGCCCACCCCGACGCGCCTGAGCCGGTAGTCCGCGGACACGGTCACGCCGTGATACCACCGCAGGGCGTCAGACGTGTTCCGCACCACCGTCGCATCGTAGGAACGGCCGGTCGAATCGGTGACCGTGCCGGTCGAGAGGTCCGTGAAACTCCCGTAGATGTTGTGGTACGTGCGATACGTGTAGTCCACGCGAATCGTGCCGTGGCCGTAGAGATCGTGCGCCATCCCGGCGGTCATCTCGTCGCTGCTCGGCGCCTTCGTACCGCTGCCCACCTTCGTCGTCACGCCCGGAATCGACGGCGCGTTCCGGTAGTTCGTGCTGTTGGTGCCGCCGATGGTGTTGAACCAGGTGAACACCTGCGGGAGCACGTCGGCCGCCGTCAGGCAGGTCGAGCCGACGACGCAGTTGGCGTTGATGTTCGCGCCCTTGTAGTTCCAGGTGTAGCTCGCCGTGCGGCCGCCCGCCGATCCGGAATCGACCACCGCGCCGTTGACGCCCATGACGTAGCGGGCGAAGCCGGCGTTGGCAATCCACTTCTGGTTGCCGGCGATGTCCCAGCTGACCGACAGGCGCGGGCTCCACTGCCAGTCGCGGAGAACCGGCACACCGCCCTGGTCCTTCGAGCGGTTCTGGTCGTAGCGGAATCCCAGGTTGAACGACAGCTTGTTGTTGAGGCGCCACTGGTCGTTGGCGAACGCCGAGTACGTGCGGATGTCGCTGCCGACGCTCGGCGCCACCAGCGGGTCGTACTCGATGTAGCTGTTGCTGTCGATGACCGGGTAGATCGTCTTGTCGGGCGTGGTGGCGATGAGCGTCTTGGTCGCGTACACGCGGTAGCCGCTGCCCGACTGGAAGTTGTCAACCTTGCGCGATTCCTTGAAGTTGTCGAACCCGAACACGAACGAGTGCGACCCCGTCTTGTCGGTCGAGAGGAAGTAGCCCAACTTGGCGAACCAGTCCCAGTTGTTGCGCTCTTCGTGCCAGCCGCTGCCGCACACGGCGCAGAAGGTCGGCGAATTGAAGCGCGCGCTGCCTCGCGAGCGGTCCAGCATCATCGTGCCCTTCACCAGGTCGGTGAACTGGGCGCCGGTGTCGTCGGTGGCCATCGTCTTGCGGGAGAACTGGCTCTCGAAGAACATGTTGCCCGTGATCACGCTCGAGTAGTTGAGGACGCTCAGCGTATCGACGGTACCGTTGTTGTACAGGCTCGCCAGGTCGATGGGACTGTTGGAGCTGTTGTTGGTGGTCCAGATCGAGCGCCGCGAGTACGACCCCTTCACGATGTTCTTCGGGTTCACCGTGTAGGTGAGCTTGCCCTCGCCGTTCTTCTGGCTCTGTGCGTACGGGTAGGAGAGAGACGTGTAGTCCAGCACGTTGGTCCGCTGGATGTTCGTGTACTTGCCGTCGCCGAAGAACCAGAGCTTGTCCTTCCTGACCGGGCCGCCGGCGGTGAACTCGTAGGCGGGCACGATCTGGTCGGTCTTCGCGTCGTTCGCCGGCCGCAGCGCGCGCCACGCGTCGTTGGTCAGCGAGTCGCGGAACGATCCGCTGAAGTCGTTGCCGCCCGACTTGGTGATCATGCTGACGACGCCGCCGTTGAAGCGGCCGTACTCGGCCGAGACGTTGCCGGTCGAGACCTTCGTCTCCTGGATGGCGTCCTCGACGTAGAGCGTCCGAGGCTGGCCGCGCAGGTTCTCGTTCACGTTCACGCCGTTGATGAGGTACATGCCCTCGTAGGACAGCGCGCCCGCGATGACGATGGCGCCGCTCGGCCCGTTGCCGCTGACGCCGGGCGCCAGCAGGACCGCCGATTCGAGCGTGCGGCCGATCGGCAAGGTCTCGATCTTGGCCGATTTGTACGTCTCGGCGATCGTGCCGGTCTTGAGCACTTCAGTCGAGGTCGTTCCCTGGACCGTGACCGTCTCGGTGACCGACGCGATCGCGAGCGTGACCTTCATCGGCTGCGTTTCCGACATCGCCACGCCGATCGTCTGCTTCTGCGGGGCGAAGCCCGCGAGCTCGAACGTGACCGTGTACTCGCCCGGCGGGAGGAACGGAATCATGAAGTCGCCGTTGGCCGACGTCACCACGACCTTCGTGCCCTGCACGGCGGGCGAGGCCGCGGTGACCGTGACGCCCGGCAGCGGCAGGGCGCCGGCGTCCGCGACCGTGCCCCGAATGACCCCGGTGGGATTACCCTGGGCGAAGGCGCCAGTCGCCACCGCCACCAGCATGATGAGAGCGAGGAGCAATCTGTTACGCATACATCTCCGGTGAAAAAATGAAGGCATCGAGATGCGAAGGGGACAACCGAGCCTCCTATGATCGGTGCCTACGGCCGAGGTTGTCAACCGCCCGTATCGCCGTGATGACGCCTGGAACAGTGTCGATCGGGAAGTGAAAAAGGGCAGGTGGAAAGACGGAAGGGAACGACGCCGGCGGGCCCCTGGCCAAAGCCCGGGGCCCACCAGCGATGAAACCGTAGGCGTGATCTACTTGAACATCGGGTCGGGAGCGATGGTCATCTTCTTCGTCGCGATTTCCTTGCCGTCCACCGTCAGCGTCACCTTGTAGACGCCGGGATCGACCAGGTTGCCGCGACCGCCACGGCCGCCGCCGCCGGCCGCCTGCGGCGGCTGGTCCGGATTGCTCACTTCCGGCGCGGCCGGTGCCGCCGCGCCTGCCGGCTGACCGCCGCCCGCACCGCCGCGGCCACCCGCGCCACGCCCGCCGCCCGCGCCGCCGGCCGCCTGGCGATTCAGGCCCCAGAACAGCTTCTGCAGGCCCTTCTTCGTGCTGGCGGTCGTGTAGTCCTGGATGGTCGCGCCTTCGAGGTCCTTGATCGTCACCGAGACCTTCTGCGCGTCGGCCTTCAGGTAGTAGTAGATGTTCGCGCCAACCGCGGGGTTGTCGGCCTTCACCATCTCGCCCAGCGTGTCGCCGCGCTGCTCGAATCGGTTCCACTTGATCGTGGTCTTGACGTCGAACAGGTGCGCCGGCTCCTGGAATACCTCGGGCTTGAATTCCTTGATCGGGCCGATGTCGGCCACGTAGAAGCCGCGGCCGTAGCTGCCGATCGCGATTTCACGATCGCGCTTCTGGATGGCGAGGTCGCGGATCACGGTGTTCGGCGCGGAGGTGGAGAACGCGCTCCAGCTCTTGCCCTGGTCGATCGTCACGAAGATGCCGTTGTCGGTCGCGAGGTACAGCACGTTCGCGTTGTCCGGATCTTCCTTGACGTCGAAGATCGGGTTGTTCATGCCGCCCGAGATGTCCGTCCACGTCTTCCCGAGGTCGTGCGTCACGAACAGCCACGTCTTGTCCTCGTTGTTCGTGCGGTAGCCGCTGAACGCGGCGTAGGCGGTGTTCTCGTCGGCCGCCGACGCGACCACGCGCTTCACCCAGCGGTCGTACGGGATGAGATCGCCCTTGATGCCCGGCTTCGCCTTGCCCGTCGCATCGTAGAACTGGTTGGTGATGTTCACCCACGTGTTGCCGCCGTCCGGCGACATCTGCACGTTTCCATCGTCGGTGCCGACCCAATAGAGGCCGGGCTTCTTCGGGGATTCGGAGAAGCTGTAGACGGTGGCCCACTGCAGGTTGGTCTTCTTGGCTTCGGCCAGCTTCTTCTTGTCGGCCTTGGTCAGGTCCGGGCTGATCCGCACGAACGTGCCGCGCTCGCCGCGGCTCATCGACCGCCACACGTACTGGTTGGCGATGTAGACGATGCCCGGGTTGTGCGGCGAGAGCACGATCGGCGCGTTCCACTGGTAGCGGAGCGCGGGCTCACCGGCGGCAACCTGCTCGGGCGTGAGGCGCACCGCGAGCTGGCTCGTTTCGCCGGTCTGCAGGTTCTGGCGGCTCGACCCGCCGAACTGGCTCTCGTAGTACACATATTCCGGGTTCCACCAGTCGCGCACGACGTAGAACGCGTCGCCGGTCGGCAGGTACCGCCAATCGGACGCGAACATCCCGTAGGAGTTGCGGTTCTGCGACGGCCCGAGCCACGCGCCGTTGTCCTGCGTGCCGCCCATGACGTTGTAGGGCTGCTCGTTGTCCACGAACACGTCGTAGAACTGCTGGGCGTTGATGGCGTTCTTCTGGCTGAAGTGCTTGCCGGCGTCCCAGGTTTCGGCCACGCCGCCGTCGTTGCCGCTCAGAATGTGATTGGGATTGAGCGGATCCATCCACACGACGCGGTGATCGACGTGGGTCTTGCCCCTGCCGTCCCAGCCGCTCGGCTGGAACGTGCGGCCGCCATCGCGCGAAATCGTCACGTTGGTGTCGCCGCACAGGAGCACCTGGTCGTTGGTCTGGTCGATGATGATGCGGCCGTAGTAGCCGCCCTCGGTCTGATTGACCTGCGCGCTGCCGCTGCCCTGCGCGCCGGCACGCTGCGCGGCCTGGGCGCCGGGTTCCTCGTCGGCCTCGGACTGGCCGGGCATCACGTCCTCGTCCTCGTTGGTCGTGATGGCGGGCCCGCCCGGCTGCCGGTACTCGGTCATCCGCTTCCAGGTCTCGCCCTGGTCATCGCTGCGATAGACGACGCCGTTCCGCTTGGTCGGCTGCAGGTTGCTCAGCGCGCCGGCATACAGCACCTCGAGCACCAGACGGTTGACGACCTGCGCGCGCGATTTCGCCGCGGTCGAATCGGCGGCGGCCGCGGGCTGCTTCAGCAACTTGTCCAGCTCGTCCAGCTGGGTGATCGTGGCTTCGTCCTTCGCGTAGGCCTTGCGGGCGGCCGGCGTGAACTTCGCGAGGTCGATCGCGTTCTTGGTCAGGAAGTCCTTGTCCGCAATCGCTTCGTTGAACTTCTTGACGAGGTCCGCCTCGTTCTCGGCTGCGATCGGCGCCACTTTCGGCACGATCTTCAGCATCTCGGCGTTGACCTTGAAGGTCTTGAACTGGTTGAGGGTGAACCCGTCCTTGAAGAGCGGCGTCGCGGCGCCGCCGCCCATGCCGCCGCCACCACCGCCGCCGCCCGGGCCGCCGGCACCGGGTGCGCGGAAATTCGCCACGCCGTCACGTTCCGGGAACCCGAGGTTCACTTCTTCGTCCACGCGCGCATAGAGGATGTTCGGGTTCTTCTCGAACACCGCCAGGCCGATGCGGCCGAGCGCGACGGTTTCCGCCGGCAGGCCGCTGGTCAGCTTCTTCCAGGTCTTGCCGCCGTCGATCGTCTTGTACAGGCCGTTGCCGACCGCTCGGTCGTCGTAGGTCCACGCGCGGCGGTAATGCTTGTAGGCTGACGCGACGACGATGCTCGAGTTGCGCGGGTCGATGACGAAATCGCCGACGCCGCGGTCCTTCATCGGCCCGAGGTTCGTCCACGCCTTGCCGCCGTCGGTGCTCTTGAAGAGACCGCGCTCGCAGTCCATCTCGTTGTCATAGAGCTTGCCTTCGGCCGCGGCATAGACGATGTCGGGGTTCTTGAAATCGACCGCCACCGACGAAATGAAGTAGCTCTTCTCGAGGCCGATATGGTTCCAGGTCTTGCCGGCATCGGTCGATTTCCACATGCCGTTGCCGTGCGTGCTGGCACGCGCGTGCATCGGTTCGCCGGTGCCCAGGTAGAGGATGTCCTGGTTGGAGGGCGCGATGGCCATCCAGCCCATGCTGCCGGTGCCGTACTTCTCGAAGATCGGGTCGAAATGCGTGCCGCCGTCGGCAGTCTTCCACAGGCCGCCGGTGGCGGTCAGGACGTAGTAAGTCTGGCTCTGGCCGCGCGGCACGGCGAAGCCGGTGATGCGGCCCGAAAAGGTCATCGGACCGATCCAGCGCCAGTTGAACTGGTTGAAGTCGTCGGCGGTGACGACACTCTGGGCCTTCTGCGGCGCGCTCGACGCGTTCTGCGCATAGCCCAGGGCGCCCAGCAGGCACACGACTGCTGCAAGCGCAATGAAGAGTTTTCGTGATCCGAACACCAAATCCTCCTTTGGATGGCCGCTCATTCGAACGGCACGTACCAGGCGGATGTTGCACATTGAAGGAAGGCGGGCAGAGCGTGGCGGGGGTCAGACAACGCGCAGCCGACGGGAGAGGATAGATCGCCTTGCGCTTCCGGCGCCAGTGGATCGGGGCCGCGGCTCCCGCCCGATGGGGTTGATCTGCAGATTTGAGCCCATTTTCGCTGATTCCTGGACCAGGACTTCGACGCGGGCCGGCCATGTCCGACCGGTCGGACGACAGCCGCGGCCCCGGACCGCGCGGTCCTCTGGCGGGGACTCGCGCGTGGACAGGGACGAGGGATCTGTTGTTGAACGCCGGATGCGCCGGTGCTAGCATCCGAAGTTGGGCTTCACCTGGAGCGAGCGATGCCGCAGTACGAAAAACATCTCTACCTGATCCTGTATCCGAACGAGGCGCTGGTGGCGTCGCAGCTGTCGCCTGAGGCCTTCGCCAAGCACTACTCGGTCGGGAGTCCCCGGCACTTCATGGGCAAGGTGATCTTCGCGGAGATCGACGCGACCTATCGCGACAGCAATGATTACCTGCGCATCGATCAGTACCTCCGGCAAACCGAGAAGCCGGAAGGGCCGAAGCGCACCAAGTTCGTGAAGTCCTACCGCGTGCTGGAGCACATCGATCTCCAGGCGCTGCACCGGCTTTACCTGGTGACGACCGACGGCGCGGTGCTCGGCCTCGACAAGAGCCAGGAGCCGCTGGACGAGGACAGCGAGCCACGCGTCCGCGTGTACCAGGAGTTGTCGCCCCTGAAGCTGGTGGTCGCGTCCAACCTGGATCCGCACCAGTTCGGCTGCTACATCACCGAGGAATCGTGGTCGAAGGGCGCGCCGAAGATCTTCTTCTGCCAGTACGACATCGACGTCGAAAGCGTGGTGGCGAGCAACCAGGTGGTCGGCTTCAACATGGGGCCGCTGCCCAACGTGAACCCGACGAACCTGCCGGCCGCGTTGAAGGAGCTGCAGGAGAACCCGGCGAAGCGGACCAAGACGATCAGCCTGAATCCCAACCTCGACGCGATGAGCTACAAGGCGATCCAGCCGGGATTCTGGTTCGCCGGCGCGACCTCCACGGTCTTCTATCGCATGCCGACGATGGACGAACTCCACGAGCAGCACTACTCGTGGTGGAGGCATCTCTGAGGTGGCTTAGGGCTTAAGGCTTGCCATAAGTCCTAAGCCATAAGCCTTGAGCCGATCTACTTCGCCACGATTCTGGCGGTGGCGGTCTTCGTGGGATCGCTCTCCGAGGTGGCTTTCAGCGTGATCGTCGCCGGGGCCCCACCGCCTGGCGGGCGCGTCACGTACACGGGCACCGCGGTCGACTCGCCAGCCTTGACGGCCGCCAACGCGTTCTGCAGGCGGGCCGACCATCCCGGTCGATCGACCGAGACCGACAACCGATAGATGTCGCTGCCGAGCAACGGCGTGGCGTCCTGCGGATGGATGGACGCGCCGGTCGCGCCGGCCTTGCCGGTGTTCGTCAGCGTGAAGGCGAGCGGGGCCGTCGATCCGGGCGCCTTCGGCGCGGCGGGCGGCGCGAGGGCGACGCCGCGCGCCTGGGGCCCGGCGCCGTCAAGCGATCGCACGCCCACCGTGTACGCCAGGATGCCTCGCCCGTCCTTGCGCACGTCCAGGACGTAGAAGTGCAGCCGGTTCGGCGTGTCCTCCCATTCGAACGCGCTGCCGGACCCGAGGCCGGCGTGGAAGAGCGCGTCGTTCAGCTGCCGGTAGTCGGCGATCGTGCGCATCACGGGCGTCCCGTCCGGCCGCTTGAAATCGAGCGTCCGGATGTCTTCCGGGTGCGCGTCGACGACCCACGTGAAGCAGCTGTAGCCGCACGAGTTGTCCGGCTTCTGCTTGTTCTTGGCGATGAGCACGCCGCTATCCGGCGTGAACGAGTCGTAGCCGATGCGCTGCACCACCTCCACCGAGTAGTCGTTCCAGTTCGGCGCGCCGGCACAGAGCGGATCCTTGTTGATATCGCAGGGCGGCGTCCTGTCCTGCGGCGCCTCGCCGTCCAGCGCGACGGTGATCCCGGCCAACGCGCTGGCGGAGGGCTCCGTCTCGCGCGCTCCGACGGTGGCGACCACCAGTCCCGACGCGGCCAGGCCGTTGCGACTGAGCCTCAGCACCTGCTCGGGACGCACGAACCCCAGCATGATCCGGCTGCGCAGCATCATCTCCGCCGGCATGAACGCGCCTTCGGATGCCGGCACCACGAAGCGACGATGCGGCCCGCCGGGCCCGTTGAACGACCCGCGGTCCATCAGGTCCCAGGGGCCGGAGCCGACGCGGCGGTACGGCTCGACATACGGGTTGTTGTTGTTGTCGCCGATATGAAAGATGAGGTGCGCGATCTCGTGCGTGATGGTGCCCGAGTTCTCGCCCTGGCGGACCGAGGACAGCCCCCACTGCTGGGCGCCGGCCTTCCATGCGGTCCATGGAACATATCGTGACACGACCCATCTCGGCTTCGTCGTATCGGGATTGCCCCATTCGGCCGGGATGTCGTCCTTCGACTTGAACTTCATCTCGCCGAATTCCTGCCACACGCCGGTCTCGTCGTAGCCCGCGTAGATGCGCAGGATGACGTCGTAACTTTTCGCGATGCCGGCGCCCGCACCCTTCTGCCAGAGCGCGTCGGCGTCGGGCTCCATGCGGCCGTCGCAGGTAAAGCCGGTGGGGCAGCCGCTCTGCTGCTTGTACTCGTTGAGGCCGTACTCGAAGAGGTTCCGCGGCATGCGGTAGGGGCCGAACGCGTCGATCTTCGGGATCCCCACCTGGCCGTCGGTCTGCTCCATCCAGAAGCCGTTGATCGTGTGGCCGTGGTTGAACGGGCCGGGCTTGCCGAAGAAGTCGGCGTAGAACCGGGGCACGTCCTCGCGCCTGACCGGATCGACCTGCGGGTTGCCGAACAGGTCGGACGTCTTCGGCAGCGTGACGACGAACGGCTGGTCCGGAAAGTCGATGGCGATGAGTGCCACGCGCAGGGCCCGACCCGGCGCGCGCGAGGGATCCGCCCAGTCCACGCCCGGGATCGGGTGATAGTCGGCCCAGGTCATGTCCTGCTGGTCCTGCCATTTCTGCGGATCGATGGGCGCGAGCGCGGCGCTCCCCTGCGCCGGCATCGATGGCGTTGTGGGCGCGCGCTGCGGGTCGATTGCGTAGCCGGATCGCATGGCCGCGGCGAGGCCAATAGACGCGAGACCGGCGAGCAGCAGCGCGGTTGCGACCCGCGTGCCTGCCGAGAAACGAGGTGATTGCACAGGGAGCCTCCCCGGATTAACAGCCGATGACAAGAGTCGGAACCCCCGTTGTTCGTCAGCGCCCCGCGGCCGGATGGCCTGTCGCATCGCGCCAAGCCATCCAGCCGCGAGGCGTGATTGATGCGGGTTGAGGGCCGTGTCGTCCGGCCGCATTATAATCGGGTTCCGGCGGATGTCCGCCTTCCCATTGGTCGAAGCGTGCACGAGACGAACCTGCCGATTGCGACGGCGCGGTGAGGTGGAGTCCGGAACCTGAAGTCCGAAGCCTGCCTACGGAGGGACGCGATCGTAACACTCGATCTCGCGCTGCGCCGCCGGTTCTTCGCCGAGGACATCGAGGCAATCTGCAATCTCTCGACGCCCGCGCTGGTCGAGGCGCTCGCATCCGTTCCGCGCGAGGCGTTTCTCGAGCCGGGCCCGTGGCTCGTCGTCGGTGAAGGCAACGTCATGACCGGCCCCCGGAAGACGCCGGATGCCGACCCGCGCCACCTCTATCACAACGTGTCGGTTGCGATCGATCCCGCGCGCCAGCTGTTCAACGGGGCGCCTTGAATCGTCGCGACTTCGATCGACGCCCTCGGCCTGCGGCCGGGCGCCCGCGTGCTGCACGTCGGGGCCGGCTGGGGCTATTACAGCGCGGTGATGGCGCACTGCGTGGGCCCGACCGGCCGCGTGCTGGCGCTCGAAGTGGACGAGGCGCTCGCCGCGCGGGCGCGCACGAACCTCGCGACGTTCCCGTCGCGTGGAACTTTGCCACGACAATGCCGCAAGGCCGCTCGGCGAGACGTTCGACGCCGTGCTCTTCAGCCCCGGCGTCACCCACCTGCACGATGCCTGGCTGGACGCACTCGCGCCCGGCCGACGGATGGTCCTTCCGTTCACGGTGGCGATGCCCGTCACCGGGCCGTTCGGCCCCGCGCCCTTTCCGGCGTCGGCCGGCCCGATGTCCACGATCGGGAAGGGGCCGGTGGTGGCGATCGGCAGAAGCGCGGACGGCGCGGCTTGGGACGCGGGTGCTGCCAGATAGTGCGGGCGGTGAACGATGACTGACAGATCGACCAGGCGGCGGTTCCTGGCGCAATCGGCGGGCGCGCTTGCGGCATCGCGACAGCCCGCGTTCGCCGAGCCTCAGCGACCCGGGCCGGACACGATGCGCCTGATTCTGCTCGGCACGGCCGGCGGCCCCACACCGAAGCTGACGCGGGCCGCTTCTGCCCAGGTCGTTCTCTACAAGGGCGCGGCCTACGTCGTCGATTGCGGCAACGGCGTCGCGCGGCAGTTGCGCCTGGCCGGCGTCTCGCTTCAGAGCATCCGCCACGTGCTCCTCACGCACCACCACTCCGATCACAACGCGGATTACGGCACGCTGCTCCTGCTGGCCTGGGCGTCGAACCTCGTCACGCCCGTCGACACGTGGGGACCGCCGCCGCTGGCGAGGATGACGCGCCAGTTCCTCGACATGAGCGACACGGATATCAACGTGCGCATGGCCGACGAGGGCCTGCCGCCGCTGGCGCCGCTCGTGCGGCCACACGAGATCGCCGGCGACGGCGTCGTCCTGCGAAACGACGATCTGACAATCACGTGCGCCCGGGTCCATCATCCGCTGGTCGACAACGCCTTCGCGTACCGCTTCGATGCGCCCGGTCGATCCATCGTGATTTCCGGCGACACCAGCCCTTCGCCCGCCCTCGTCCGGCTCGCAAGGAACGCCGACGTCCTCGTTCACGAAGTCCTGTACGTGCCCGCCGTGGAAAAGATGATCGTCGGCTCGCCCGATCCCGCCGCGCTCAAACGCCACCTGCTCGACAGCCACACGACGCTCGACCAGGTGGGCCTGATTGCCGCCGAGGCAAACGTCAGGACGCTCGTCCTGTCGCACTTCGTGCCCGGGGAAACGACCGCGATGGCGGACGAGGTGTGGCGCGACGGGGCGAAGGCGCACTTCAAGGGAGAGGTCGTGGTGGGGAGAGACTTGATGGAGATCGCGTAGTCCTGGTCGACGTTCACACGCCGCGCGGCGCACGGCTCTTCAGCGCATTGAGGAACCGCGACCGCAGCGTATCGCTCAAGAGCGCCTTCTTGACCGGCGGCAGCCGCAGGACGCCGCCCACGAACGCGCGCATGAACTGGTGCGTGAGGCGGCCGGGGTCGTCGAACATCTGGTTCTGCAGCGTGCCCGCCTCGAGGCACTGCAGTACCGTCCGCTCGAATATCGTCTCCGGCGGAAGAACCCGGCGGGTGCGCCTGGTCAGCGTCATCGCGCCTTTCGTGCACTTGACCGCGCAGACCCCGCACCCGAGGCAGAAGCGTTCGTCCACGAGCGGGCGCACGCGCTTCTTTCCCACCGGATCGGCCAGCCGATCGAGCGCGATTGCGCCGATCGGACAGGCCTTGCGGCACTTGCCGCACCCCTCGCAACGAGCCTGGTCGACAATCGCGATGAAGCCGGAGGTGACGACGACGTGCGGGTAACCGAAACGGCTGATGCCGCCAAGCACGTTGCAGCAGCAGCCGCAGCAATGACAGATGAAGCCGACGCGGCGCTGCACGTTGTCGGCATTCATCACCAGGCCGAGTTCCTTCGATTGCGCGATGCGCTCGAGCATCTCGGTCTGGCTGATTTCACGCGCCAGCTTCCGCCGCACCATGTAATCGACACCCGCCCCCATCGACGTGCAGGTCTCGAGCGGCACGCGGCATCGCTGGTCGGCCGCCCGACCCGCCCCACCTGCCC